>NZ_CP028918.1:2191716-2492288 GCF_003060865.1 Gemmobacter aquarius | reverse complement strand
GGTCAGGCCCCCCCAGGCCGAATGGTCATTTCTTGCCCGTCTCGACGGCCTTGTTCAGGTCGTAGATCGATTTGGCGATTTTCTGGATTTCGCGGCGAAGCGGGTTCTTCGGCGCGATTTCGGCCAAGGGCTGGCCGTGGTCATTGGCTTGGGTCACCGGAGGGCCACCATCGGGCACCTGCACTTCGAGTTTGATATCAAGGCTTTCGGCCATGCGTTTCACGCGAGACTTGCCGGACAGGTCGGTGAATTTCGGGGCGCGATTGAGCACGTAGCGCAGTTTTTCATGCGGCAGGGTTTCAGCCTTGAGCGCCCGCACGAGGCGCAGCACGTTCTGGGCCGAGCGCAGGTCGAGGTCCATCGTGGCGAAATAGACATGGGCGCGGGTCAGGACGGTTTCGGTCCAGACGACGATGGTCTTGGGCATGTCGATCACGACGAAATCGAAGTTCGACTGCGCCATGTCGATGATGCGTGCGATGTCTTCGGATGCCACGATGTCGAGCGGCAGCATATCGGCGGGCGCGGTCAGGACGTGCAGCTTGTCGTTATAGGTCAGCATCGCGCCGAGGAAGGTGTCGCTGTCGGCGGCGCCGGTGTCGGACAAGAGTTCGAACACCGCTTCCTTGCGCGGCAAGTCGAGGTAGGTCGCGACCGAGCCGTATTGGAAGTCGAAATCCAGAAGGCAGACGCGCGGGGCGTCGGTTTTGGTGATCGTTGCAAGTTCCCATGCGAGGTTGACCGCGAAGGTCGATGCGCCCGAGCCGCCTGCAAGGCCGTGGACGGGCAGGACGACGCCGTTGCGATCACCCTTTGCCTTGAAGGTGGGGGCGTGGGCGGCGGGTTCGGACGGAACGGCGTGCAGGTGGGTGACCGTAGCGGGCGCCGCAACTGCTGCAACTGCCGCAGGCGCGACGGGCGCAGGTTTGCGGATGCGTTCGATCGCCTCTTTCAATGCGCCGTCGGGAAGCGGGTAGGGCACGAAATCATCGGCCCCGAGGCGCAAAAGCTGGTGCAGGCTTGCGGGGCTGATCTGGTCGGCGATCAGGATGACTTTGATGTGCTTTTCCTTGGCGGCGCGGATGACGTCGGTGATGCGCGTCAGGTCGCCTTCGTCTTCCGCGTTGACGGCGATGGCCACGAATTCGAGCGTGGCCGCGTCAGGTTGGGTCAGGTATTCGCGGGCTTCGTCGAAGGAAAGGTCGCCCCAGTTTTCGCCGAGCTCCAGCTCCATGTCATCGATCAACAGGTCAAAATTCTGCACATCCCGCGAGATAGTGCAGGCCACTATGTCAGCCGGTTCCGGTTGAAGATTGACTGCCGTGCTCATCGCCCTTTGGTCCTTTGATCTTGCGGATCGCGGGGGCGGAGTGATTCGCCGCTTCCCGAAATCCGGCGCGGCATCTTGCCCGCGCAGCTGTTCCATCGAGGGACAAGCTGGGGGGAATGGTGGCGATTCTTGGGCTAAAAGATCGTGATTGTTTGGTTTTTACGGGGTTTGGCCGGTTCGGAGGCGCTTTGGTTCGCGCAGCGACCACAATCGCGGCCCATACCTATGGGCCGCTTGACCTGTGTTATTGGGCGGGTGCGGCCGGTGCGGCCGGTGCAGCTGCAGCGGCGGGGGCTGCGGCCGAAGCCGGGGTCGCGGATTTGATGTATTCGCGATAGACGACCTGGGCATATTTGCCGTCGAGCAGGCCGGGATAGGTTTTGACGAAACCCGACACCTCGGTCACGGTGCGGCGGTTTTCCTGTTCCGGTCCGGGCGTTGCGATGACGGGGCGGGTTTCGCCGTAGGACACGAGCGCCTGAAGGCGGCTGGGCGAGATACCCTGCGAGGCGAAGAAATTGACGACGGCCTGCGCGCGGCGCTTGCCGAGCGACTGGTTATAGGCGTTCGAGCCTACGGCATCGGTATGGCCATAGACCGAAAAGCGCAATTCGGGGAATTGGCGGATCCAGTCGGCCTGACGCAAGAGGACGGCGCGGGCCTCGGGCGTGATTTGCGCCGAGTTGAAGGCAAAGGTTATCGTCGGCGCCACTTCGGAGGCGAAGCGCGTGCCGAGCGCAAAGGTGGCGTCACGCTGACCGGTCTGGACGAGCATGTTGTTCAGCGTGGCGTTGCCGAAGCCGCCTTCGTCGACTTCCGCGCCGGCGACGCGGTCTTCGATCTTGCCGCAGGCGGCAAGCGAAAGGGCTGTGATCAGCAGGAGGGGGGCGGCGCGTTTCATCATCCGTCTCATTCCATCGTATAGCCGTAGGACCCGCTGAAATCCTGTCGCGCGACTTCGCCTGCGGCGCCTTTGCCTGCGACTTTGCCGAAGAGGAACAGTTCGCCTTCGGTCGGGATGCGGATGCGGTCGGTGGGCAGGGCCAGCGCCTCGCCCCGGGTGGGGGTGACGAGATGCGGGGTGATGATGATGACCAGTTCGGACTGGTTGCGCTGGTAGGAGGCCGAGCGGAACAGCGCGCCGAGGATCGGTACGTCTCCGAGCCACGGGATCGAGTTGGTGCTGTCGCGGAAGTCGTCTTGCAAGAGACCTGCGATGGCGAAACTTTCGCCGTCGCGCATTTCGACGGTGGTCGATGTCTTGCGGGTCTTGAAGGCGTTGAGCGTGATGCCCGCCGCTTCCTGTGTCACGGTGCTGTCGATGGACGACACGGTGGCGGCAAGTTGCAGGTTCATCAGACCGCCGTCGAGGACGGTGGGGGTGAAGGTCAGCTCGACCCCGAAGGGTTTGTAATCGACCTTGACACTATCGGCATCGGCCACCGGGACAGGGTATTCGCCGCCCGCAAGGAACGAGGCCTCTTGTCCCGAAAGCGCCGTCAGGTTCGGTTCGGCGAGGGTACGGACGACGCCTTTGGCTTCGAGCGCCTCGAGCAGGACTTCGAATTCGAGCGAGCCTACCCCTGCGCCGATCGAAATGCCGCCCGACGCATCGCTGCGGAGCCTGTTGGGGCCGCCAAGCTGGTTGCTGCCATTGAGGTAAGTGCCGGTTTCGGCGCCCAGACGGTCGCCGCCGATGGCGATCGAGGAGGACAGGTTCTTGGACACCGACCGCTGCATCTCGGCGAAGCGGACCTTGAGCATGACTTGCTGGGTTCCGCCCACGCTCATCAGGTTCGAGACGCGGCCGGGGGCGTAGCGGTCGGCGAGTTCCATGGCGCGGTCGAGTTTGGCGATGGACGAGACGGTTCCCGACAGGACGATGCCGTCGTTTGCGGTCCGCACCTCGATCGTTTCGTCGGGCAGGATCTGTTTCAGCCGTTCCTTGAATTCGCCGATGTCGGGCGTGACCTGCACTTCGACATTGGTGATCAGCTTGCCTTCGGCCGACAGGAGCGTGAGCGTGGTGCGGCCGGGGGTTTTGCCCAGAACGTAGATCGACCTGTCGGACAAGGTCGATATGTCGGCGATGCCGGGGTTGGCGATGGACAGCTCGGCAAAGGGCGTGTCGCTTTCGACGACCACGGCGCGGTTCATCGGCACGGAAAGCGGTTCGGAAGCAGTGCCGGACAGCACGCGCAGCGTTTCGGCAAAGGCCGTCATGGGTGCGGCCCATGCAAGGGCAAGCCCCAGCATGGCGGCTGATTTCAGCAATCCGGTACGCATATGTGACCTGCCCTTTCGATCACCGCTTACGGGTCTTGGTTGCCCGATCTTGCAGGCAAAATGCCCTAGAGCGGCATTTATTGCAAGAATCAAAACCTTGGCGGGAAATGCTGATGTGGATAAGTGGCAGAATTGACCAAGACCCGTGTTGAATCGAAGCGGCGGCCCGCGATGGGACCGCCGCGCTGCGTTGTGCCAAAAGGTCAGTTCGTGCAGGGGATCGGAATTTCCAGAACCTCGGCTCCCTTGCGGGTCTTGATGGTGCAGACTTGCGCTGCGGGTGCAGCCGTGACGACCTGTTGCGGTTCGACCGCGCCGAGGAGCGACTGGGTGTCGGCCTCGACCGAGGCGGTGACGCTGTCATCGTTGGTGCCGACGAGCGAGAGCGCGAGACGACCGGTCGCCTGGGCCTGGGCAAGCCGTGCGACCTGTTCCGGCGTCACGGCGACCGTTACGGTCTGGGCGACGATGGCGCCGCCGGTTGCATCGCCTGATGCGGATTGGTCAACTGCGATGATCGAGACGTTGGTTTCGATCAGGCGCGTCACGTCGCCGTTCGGAGTACCGCCGGTCCAATAGATGTCGACCGAGTTTCCGGGATAGACGAAGCCCGAGACACCCGACGACACGTCGACCCGCACCGCAAAGGCGCGCATGCCGCGTTGGAGGGCGCCGACGAGGCCTGCGGGTTCGCCGGGTTTGGTGACCTTGATGGCGAGGACGGGTTCGAATTTTTCCATGGGGCGCAGCACGTAGCGCGGCTTGTCGGCATCTGGCGGAAACAGCGAGGCTTCGTCGGCAAAGGTGCCGTCGGGAAGGGACGCTTTCTGCCAGTAGATGGTCTGCACGTCCTCTTTGGTGACGGGTTCGCCGAAGCGCAGGGCTTTGGTGACCACATAGACCGGGACGACTTCGCCCAACTGTTCGCGGAAGCTGCGTTCTTGCGTCAGGGCGCTTTCCGTCTGGTTGATATAGCCTTGGGCCATGTAGACGGCGAACCCCGCGAGGGCCATGCCGATCAGAAGCACAAGTCCGAACATCGCACGCATGTGTCTTTACCCTTTTGCCCGGCCTGACTGGGCCGATCCTGAACCAATTACGCAATCGGCCGCCCGCTTGCGCGGACGGTTAGTTCGAACCTGCAATCCTGTTGGCGATGACCGTACCGCCGTTGTTGATCGGGTCTTGCAGGATCGTCATCAATGCACCGGCGAGGCCGACCACGAGCGCGGTCAGCACAACCCAGTCGGCCGTGACGGCGCCGGTTTCGTCGCGCAATCCACGGCGCAGCAGTCTTTTCATTAGGAGACGTGGCGACATTGTCGTCCTCCTGCACTGGTTGAAGGGAAGGGCGCGAGCGGTGCGCCATTCCAGTTTGGCCCGGTTGGGCCCGGTTGGGACGGTCGCGGCCATGTTGCGAGCGCACATGGCCGCGACCTTCGTCAATCCCGATCCCGCGCGATCAGTTGGTCGCGGCGATCGAGGTCGAAATCGCGTTGCCTTTGGCGTTGATGGCGTTCTTGACGGTGCCACCAACCACGGCGGCCAGGCCGACGACAGCGGCGGTCAGAACCACCCAGTCCACGGTCACGGCGCCAGCTTCGGCGAGGGAGAACTTCTTGAACATATTCTTGAGCTTCAGCATGGTCGTCATCCTTTACACGTTGCTTCGAGTTCCACTCCGTTCGGGTCATTTCGGTCCGGCCTCTGTTCCGGGCGATCACCGTTCGGCGTGGGGTCAATTAGCCCTCGAATCGTGGCGGCAGTTGGGAATGCCTAGGGCAATCGCAGCGCACCGCAGGATTTTAACTATCTTTAACTCAAGCCTCTGATCCGGCTTGAAACTTTTTCAGATGCCCCAGACTTTTGACCAGCTTGACTGACCGTTTGGCGCCAATTTGGGCAGAATTGCCACCTTTCGGATGGATTCATTGCCGAAGAGGTGGAGTCAGACGGGCGAGTCGCATGGTCGGTAGTGGTATCCGGGGGGTATTGCGGCCCTCGCCTGAGCAGGGGGCCGCAATGAGCAACGTCCGATTACTGGCCGATCGAGGTCTGGATTGCGGTGGCCTTCGTCTCGACGGCGGTCTTGACCGTGCCGCCGACGACAGCCGAGAGGCCCACAACTGCGGCGGTCAGGACCACCCAGTCGACGGTCACGGCGCCGGCTTCGGCGGTGGAGAATTTCTTGAACAGATTTTTGAGCATGTGCATGGGATGGGTCCTTGCAATGGGTTACGTGAAGTTTGGGAGATGCGCGGGCTTTGACCGGAAAAGGTGGCCCGCACGAGGGGACTACGCACCTGCCTTGGGATAGGTGCGACGTTCGGATCGTTGCGACCGGAGTGAAGCCCATCGCAGGGCGTGGATCCGGTCGGTTGCTGGAGGTGAGTGGCGGCTGCGACCCGCGTTTATAGCGTGTCGCAGTCGATTTTTCAGCCTTAGCTGCCGATCGAGGTCGAGATCGCGTTGGCCTTGGAATCGATGGCGGTCTTGACGGTGGTGCCGACAACAGCCGACAGACCCACGACAGCGGCGGCAAGCACCACCCAGTCAACGGTCACAGCGCCAGCTTCAGCGGCGGAGAATTTCTTGAACAGGTTCTTGAGCTTCAGCATTTGGTCGTTCCTTACTGGTTAAACGGTTCACTTCGGTTTCACTTTGTCTGCCGGCGGGTGCTGTTTCGTCTGGCCTCTGTTCCATCCGATCCCGTTCGGCATGGGCATATATAGCCCCCCAATCGTGGCCTGATTTTGGGGTGAGCCGGGCATTTTCCGGCAGCGGTGTTTTTTCTGCGTAAAATTATAAGTGTTTGGAATTAAGTAACTTTTGGACATATTAACCATCCTTAAGTATGTAAAATGACGGGTTTTGTTAACACTTTGGGCGAAACGGACACCTTTGGCCCGTGTTGCGGTGGCCAAAAGCATGATTCCTTGCGATAGTCTGGAGAGGCAAGGGATGGCGGCGCGGGATGGTTCGGAGGGCGGGAATCGGGGCGATCTGCGTGATCGGCGTGTGTGTGGTCGCAGTTTCAGGCGCGACGACGGGCGCAGCGGTGGCAGAGACGACTGACGCAGCCGCCGATTTCACCTTTAAACGTGTGCGCGTGGGGGATGTGCTGCCGGGCAAGCGGATAACGGTGCAGATCGATCCGGTCGAACAGGCGCGGCTGCTTGCGGCCTTGCCGACTGTGCCCCGCGTGGTGCCCGATCTGCCCCTGCCCGATGCCGGGGATCGCCCGCTGGGACCGCTGCCATCGGCGGCTGCGCGTTATGGCTGGTATTGGGATGCGGTTCCTGCGGGGCTGGGGCAAGCGGACGGGCGCTTTGCGCTGGCGCTGGCCGCGCTGTCCGAAGGGCCAGGGGGCGCGCGCATCGAGGCACCGCGTTTGCAGGCGATGCAGAAGCTGGCGGACGACTGGGGCAAGGCTTTGCTGCGCGCCACGGTCGGGACCGAGGTATCACCCGCGCTGGCGCTGGCGGTCATCGCGACGGAAAGCGCGGGGAAGGTCGAGGCGGAAAGCAGCGCGGGGGCACAGGGGCTGATGCAGTTGATACCCGCGACCGCGCAACGCTTCGGCGTGGCCGATGCGCTGGACCCGGACGAGAACATCAGGGGCGGGGTGGCCTATCTGGACTGGCTGATGAAGCGGTTCGACCGCGATCCCTTGATGGTTCTGGCGGCCTATAACGCGGGCGAGGGCGCGGTTGCGGCCAACCGCGGGGTGCCGCCCTATGCGGAAACGCGCGATTACGTGCCAAAGGTGCTGGCAGCCTGGCAGGTGGCGCAGGGGCTGTGCATGAGCCCGCCCGAGCTGGTGACCGATCCTTGCGTTTTCCGGGTGATTTCGGCGGCACCTTAGGCAATGCCTTTGGTCTGCTGGAGGGCCGGGCCTTTGCGAAGGCCCGCGCCGGTGTTTCCGGGGCCACCCCCACCCCGGCCCTCCCCCTTGGCAGGGGGAGGGGGCGGTCAGGCGACGAGCGTGGCTTCGGTTGCCGCCCGCAGTTCGGCTTCGGTCACGCCATCGGCGAGTTCGACCAGCTTCAGCCCGCCCGGCACCACGTCGAGGACGCCGAGGTTGGTGATGATGCGGTTGACGACGCCTTGGCCGGTGAGGGGCAGGGTGCAGGATTTGAGAACCTTTGACTCGCCGTGTTTCGAGGTGTGGTCCATGACGACGACCACGCGGCCCACGCCTGCCACGAGGTCCATCGCCCCGCCCATGCCCTTGACCAGCTTGCCGGGGATCATCCAGTTCGCGAGGTCGCCGTTTTCGGCCACTTCCATCGCGCCGAGGATGGCCATGGCGATCTTGCCGCCGCGGATCATGGCGAAGCTTTGGGCAGAGTCGAAGAAGGCGGTTTGCGGCAGTTCGGTGATGGTTTGTTTTCCGGCGTTGATCAGGTCGGGATCTTCTTCGCCCTCATACGGAAATGGCCCCATGCCGAGCATGCCGTTTTCCGATTGCAGCGTGACCTCGATGCCTTTGGGAATGTAGTTGGCCACCAGCGTCGGGATGCCGATGCCGAGGTTCACATACCAGCCGTCTTGCAGTTCCTGCGCCGCGCGGGCGGCCATCTGGTTGCGGTCCCACATTATGCGGTTTCCTTCTTACGGGTGGTGCGCTGTTCGATCCGTTTCTCGTGCTGCCCCTGCACGATGCGGTGCACGTAGATGCCGGGCAGGTGGATGGTGTCGGGGTCGAGCGATCCGAGGGGGACGATTTCTTCGACCTCGGCCACGCAGATCTTGCCACAGGTGGCGGCGGGCGGGTTGAAGTTGCGGGCGGTCTTGCGGAAGACGAGGTTGCCTGACGGGTCGGCCTTCCACGCTTTGACGATGGAGAGGTCGGCGTTGATGGCGCGTTCGAGGATGTAGGTCTTGCCGTCGAAGTCTTTGTGTTCCTTGCCCTCGGCTATGACGGTGCCGACACCGGTGCGGGTGTAAAAGCCGGGGATGCCCGCGCCACCTGCGCGCATGCGTTCGGCAAGGGTGCCTTGGGGGGTGAATTCGAGGTCGAGTTCGCCCGAGAGGTACTGGCGCATGAATTCGGCGTTTTCGCCCACGTAGGACGAGATCATCTTTTTGACCTGCCTGCTTTCCAGGAGGACGCCGAGCCCGAAGCCGTCGACGCCTGCGTTGTTCGAGGCGACGATCAGGTCTTTGGTGCCTGCGGCGCGGATGGCGGCGATAAGGAGTTCGGGGATGCCGCAAAGGCCGAAGCCGCCAGATGCGATGGTCATGCCGTCGAACAGCACAGCGTCGAGCGCGGCACTGGCGCTTGGATAGACTTTTTTCATTGCGGTTCTCTCTCCGGACTGTCGGCGGGTATATGGGACCGCAGTTTTGGCGCTGTCAATCGCTGCGCTGCGGCATCGGGGTCTGGTGGCGACGAGCGGGCCGGAGGGGCAACGGAGGCCGCGGTTTCAGCCTGCATTTGCGGGCGGGGTTTACCGGCGCGGGAAAGATTGGTAGCGACCATCCACGCTGCGGCCCGCGTGGTGGAACGGTAGACACAGAAGACTTAAAATCTTTAGGCCGAAAGGCCGTGCGAGTTCGATTCTCGCCGCGGGCACCAGTGGTTTCACGGACGAGCAGCCTGATCTTGCAGGCACCTGCTGCGTGCGGGGCTTGTCAGGCCGAAGCGCTTTTTGGCGCGGGCGTGGTGCGGGCCGCTTCCTGTGCGGCGAGCAAGCCAGCGTAGAGTTTCGAAACGAGGCTTGCGGCGTCGTCGCCGGAATCGTGCGGAATGGAGCGGAGCGACAGGTCATGGCGCAGGCGGTCGATCGCCTGGGGCGGGATGTCATCAAGATAGGCAGCAAGCGCGGCTTCGGCCCGTGTCGGGTCGGTCGCGCCCGGAACCGCCCGAAGCGGGATGCCTGTCGTGTCTTCCACCCATGCCAATTCATCTGCGTCGACGACTGCGGCAACGATGCCGGGGTCGATGGTGAAGCGGGTCGTGAAACATGCTGCGAGATAGGAGATCAGCGCGCTGCGCGCAGCAAGGCCGGTTTCGCTGCCGATCTGCGGGTTGGTGCGGTTGAAGAGGTGGAGCAGGCGGACCGCATCGAGGGGCAGCGAAGGATTTGAGCGACAATCGGCCAGCGCACGCGGGGGAAGGCCCGCGGCACCGGAGTAGTCGGAGATGATCGACCAGCCTGCGGTGCGTTCGGGGGCGTAGGCCCGGAAGGAAACTGCATTGCGACCGAAGATCGCTGTGAATTTCTCGAACCGCTGGCGGTAATAGGGGCGGGGCAAGGTGTAGCACGCTTGCCCGCCGCGGACCTGTTGCTGGAACGCGGATGTAACGTAGCCCAACGGGTCGCGCAGGTAGGCCAGAACCGAAATCTCGGCGCCGGATCTGTGCAAGGTTGCCGAAAGCGCGGTGACGGCGGCGGTGGGCAGCAGCGAGATCTCCTCGCCTACGAAGAGCAGGCGCTTGCGCGGGAGGGCGAGTTCTGACTCAAGCCGCTCGCGGCAGAAGGCGACTTTGCGGGCGACCTCTTGGCGCGTGGCGCCGATGCGCTTCCACACGTGGTAGCGGTGCGGTTCAGAGGCGAAGCAGGTGACAACGGGGATCGAATGGTTCGAGTGGCCGAGCCGGGCATAGCGGATCTGGCCGTCATCATAGTCATGAAGCGCGTGTTGCAGCGCCGTGGTGCCGGTCTTGTGCATGCCGATGTGCAGAAGGATATGATCTGGCATCGCAACGCTTTCGAACCGGAAAGTTACGGGCCTTGGTGTGCAAGACCCGTGCCAGAGCAAGCTAGCCGAAAGGTCAGAACAAATCTTTAACGGCTTCCATCGCGACATAGGTGGATGTCGAGGCGACATGCGGCAGGGCCGAGATGCGTTCGGCGAGCACGCGGCGGTAATCCTGTATGTCGGAGGTTCGGACCTTGAGCAGGTAGTCGAAGCGGCTGGCGATCATGTGGCATTGCTCGACTTCGGGCACCGCAAGGACAGCTTTGTTGAAGGCCTGCAAGGCGGCTTCGCGGGTGTCCGACAGGCGGACCTCGACGAAGGCGACATGGGCTTGGCCCATGCGGATGGGTTCGAGCATGGCGCGGTAGCCGGTGATCACCCCTGCCTCTTCGAGGCGCTTCATGCGGGCCTGGGTGGGGGATTTCGACAGGCCGATGCGTCGGGCGAGTTCGGTCGCGGAAATGCGGCCATCGGTGGAGAGGACGCGGATGATCGCATCGTCGAACCGGTCGAGATCGACGCGGGCGGGGCGGGATGGGCTGTTTGACATGGCAAAGCCTGAAAGATCGGCCGATCCGGCTGCAATAATGGCAGCAATGGGGAAAACGGCCTGTGGAACCTGAGGTATGATAGGTGAAACGAAGGAATATTGCCATGCCCCGCGACGCTGCTGTGACACCTTGGACCATCATCGAAACCCAGTCGCTGGCTGACGAGGCGGCGCTGGTGCGTCGGCTTATCGACGCGGCAGACCTTGACGCGGCGGCGCGGGCACGGATTACCGACGCGGGTGCCGATCTGGTGACGCGGATCAGGGCCAGCGTGAAGCCCGGCCTGATGGAGGTGTTCCTCGCGGAATATGGTCTTTCGACGGAAGAAGGCATTGCGCTGATGTGTCTGGCCGAGGCGCTTTTGCGCGTGCCCGATGCCGAGACGATGGATGCGCTGATCGAGGACAAGATAGCGCCGAGCGATTGGGGGCGGCATCTGGGCAAATCGGCGTCGTCGCTGGTCAACGCCTCGACCTGGGCGTTGATGCTGACGGGCAAGGTCCTGGAAGACCGCGAGCCTGGCGTGGTGGGGCATTTGCGGGCGGCGGTGAAGCGGCTGGGCGAGCCGGTGATCCGGCGGGCGGTGGCGCAGGCGATGAAGGAGATGGGGCGGCAGTTCGTGTTGGGCGAGACCATCGAAGCCGCGATGAAGCGCGCGACCGAGCTTGAGGGCAAGGGGTATAGCTACAGCTACGACATGTTGGGCGAGGCTGCACGCACCGAAGGCGATGCGCGGCGGTATCATCTGTCCTATTCCAAGGCGATCACGGCGATTGCCGCTGCTGCCAAGGGGCGGGACATCCGCGAAAATCCGGGAATTTCGGTCAAGCTGTCGGCCTTGCATCCGCGCTATGAGGTCGCAAAGCGGGCGCGGGTGATGGAGGAGCTGGTGCCGCGCGTGCGGGCTTTGGCGGGATTGGCCAAGGCGGCGGGGCTGGGGTTCAACATCGATGCCGAGGAGGCGGACCGTCTGGCGCTGTCTTTGGAAGTGATCGAGGCGGTGCTGTCCGATCCGGCGCTGAAGGGTTGGGACGGGTTCGGGGTCGTCGTTCAGGCTTATGGCCGCCGCGCGGGGGCGGTGATCGACTGGCTTTACGATCTGGCAGTGCGTTTTGATCGCAAGATCATGGTGCGCTTGGTCAAGGGGGCCTATTGGGACGCCGAGGTGAAGCGGGCGCAGGTTCTGGGGTTGGCCTCGTTTCCGGTGTTCACCCGCAAGCAGGCAACCGATGTAAGCTATATCGCCAACGCGAAAAAGCTGCTCGGGATGGTGGACAGGGTCTATCCGCAATTTGCCACGCATAACGCGCATACGGTGGCCGCGATTCTGGACATGGCGGGTGACAAGCGGGCCTTTGAATTCCAGCGCCTGCACGGAATGGGCGAGCGGCTGCATGACCTTGTGCTGACCGATCATGGCACGCGCTGCCGGATTTATGCGCCTGTCGGGGCGCATCGCGATTTGCTGGCCTATCTGGTGCGGCGGCTGCTGGAGAACGGGGCGAATTCGTCTTTCGTCAACCAGATCGTGAATGACGAGGTGCCTCCGGCTGTGGTGGCGGCATGCCCGTTGACGGCGATGGAGGCGGTGGCGGTGGTGCCCAGCCCTGCCATCAAGACGGGGCCTGCGCTGTTCGGGGCGCGGGGCAATTCCAAGGGCTGGGATTTGACCGATGCGGTCGATCTGGCCGCGATCGAGGCGGCGCGGGGGCCGCATGAGGCGCGGTTGTTCGAGGCCGGGCCGATGGTGGCGGGGCGTCCCGTGGGCGGGTTGCGGCGCGAGGTCCGCAATCCGGCGACGGGCGCGCTGGTCGGGCATGTGGTCGATGCGGGCGTGCCGGACGTGGAAACCGCGCTGCGGCTGGCCGAGCCTTGGGCGGCGGCTGCGGCCGAGCGTGCGGCGGTGCTGAAGCGTGCGGCTGATCTTTATGAGGCCGAGTTCGGTGCCATCTTTGCGCTTCTGGCGCGCGAGGCGGGCAAGACGCTGGCCGATGCGGTTGGCGAATTGCGCGAGGCGGTGGATTTCCTGCGCTATTACGCGGCGGGGGCGGAAGGGGTGAAGGCTCCGGCGCGGGGAGTGTTCACCTGTATCTCGCCGTGGAATTTTCCGCTGGCGATCTTCACGGGGCAGATTGCGGCGGCTTTGGCGGCGGGCAATGCTGTGCTGGCAAAGCCTGCCGAGCAGACGCCGCTTGTCGCGGCATTGGCGGTGGAATTGCTGCGACAGGCGGGGGTTCCCGCAACCGCGCTGCAACTGCTGCCGGGGGACGGGGCGGTTGTCGGGCGGGCGCTGACGAGCGATGCGCGGGTTGCGGGCGTGGCCTTTACCGGATCGACCGAGACGGCCTTGGCAATCCGGCGCGCGATGGCCGAGCACATGGACCCGACAGCGCCGCTGATCGCGGAAACCGGCGGGTTGAATGCGATGCTGGTCGATTCGACGGCCCTGCCCGAGCAGGCGGTGCGCGATGTGCTGGCGTCAGCCTTCCAGTCGGCGGGGCAGCGGTGTTCGGCGTTGCGCTGTCTTTATGTGCAGGAAGATGTGGCGGGGGCAGTCGAAGAGATGCTGTTCGGCGCGATGGACGATCTGGCGCCGGGCGATCCGTGGGATTTGGCGACCGATGTGGGTCCGGTGATCGACGCCGAGGCACAGGCGGGGATTGCGGCCTATGTGGCCAAAGCGCGGGCCGAGGGGCGAGTGCTGAAGGAAATGCCCGCGCCGGAGGGGTGTTTCATCGGGCCGGTCGTTATCCGCGTGGGGGGGATCGCCGATCTGCCGGGCGAGATTTTCGGCCCCGTTCTGCATGTGGCGCGGTTCGCGGCATCGGAGATCGACGCGGTGATCGATGCGGTGAACGCGACGGGCTACGGGCTGACCTTTGGCTTGCACACGCGGATCGATGACCGCGTGCAGCGGATCGTCGAGCGGTTGCGGGTCGGCAATACTTACGTGAACCGCAACCAGATCGGGGCGGTCGTGGGGTCGCAGCCTTTCGGGGGCGAGGGGCTTTCCGGCACGGGGCCAAAGGCGGGCGGGCCGCATTATCTGGCGCGGTTCACGGCGGTTGCCGGAGAGGCGGGCGCAGCGGATCGCGTGGCGACCGAGGCCGATGTGGCAGTGGCGCTGCGCGCCTTGCCTGCGCCGGTGGCGGGAGATGCCATCGCCTTGCCGGGGCCTACGGGAGAGTCGAACCGCCTGACCTCGGTGGCACGGGGCGCTGTGCTGTGCCTCGGGCCGGGGGAGGCTGCGGCGAGGCGGCAGGCCGAGGCGCTGCGGGCACTGGGCGGGCAGGCGGTGGAGGCTTGTTCGCTGGAGGCTTCGGCGCTGGAGCGGTTGGATATTGCCGGCGCTGTCTGGTGGGGTGATGCGGGGACCGGGCGGGCCTATGCGCGGGCTTTGGCGCAGCGCAAGGGGCCGATCCTGCCGCTGATCGGCGGGATACCGGATGCGGGCCATGCGATGCTCGAGCGGCATGTCTGCATCGACACCACGGCTTCGGGCGGCAACGCGCAACTTCTGGTCGAGGTTTCGGGGGCCTGACGGGGACTTGACCGGGGCCTGACTGGGGCCTGACCGGGGCGGTGGGTGCGGAGCACCCACCCTACGGGCGGCAGGTTCGTGATGTCGCACGCTGCCGGACGGGCCAAGGCCGTCTTGACGAAGGGCTGCGGATCGGGAAGCGTTGCGTCATGTTTCCGATCCGCGATCATAACCCTTCGGGGCGCACACCCCATGTGACGCGCTTGCTGATCGTGCTGAATGTGGCGATCTTTCTGACCTATTGGTACGGGCTTGGGTCTGAGCGGGCGATCGGGCAGTTCTTCATGCAATGGGGGCTTGTTCCGGCGCGGATCGCCTTTGGCGAGGGGTATTGGACCTTTGCCACCAGCATGTTCCTGCATGGCGGCTGGATGCATCTGCTGGGCAACATGCTGTTCCTGCATGTCTTTGGCGACAATATGGAAGACCGCATGGGACACGGGCGGTTCCTTGCCTTCTACCTTGGCGCGGGGCTGGCCGCGGCCTTGGCGCAGATGGCGGCCGATCCGGCGTCATTGGTGCCGATGGTAGGGGCCTCGGGGGCGATCGCGGGGGTGTTGGGGGGGTATCTGCTGCTTTACCCCAAGGCCCGCGTCGATGTGCTGTTTATCTTCATCGTGTTCTTCAAGGTGTTTCCGATCCCGGCATGGATCGTGCTGGGTGTCTGGTTCGGCTTGCAACTGTTCAGCGGGGCGACGACGCCGACCGATGCGGGTGGCGTGGCCTATTGGGCGCATGTGGGGGGCTTTGTCGCGGGTGTGGGGCTGGCCTTTCCGGTGTTCCTGCGGATTGGCGGGGTGAGGTTCTGGAGTGTAACAGACGGCGCACCGCCGCATCCCGAGGCGGTTTATCCGTTGTCGCGGAGCCGTTTGCCCCGGGTGGCGCGTCGGCGGGAGAGAGGGCCGTGGGACGGCTGATGTCTGCACGGGAGGTTGTCATTGCGCGGCGGTGCGCTGTGAGGTGGTGCTGAGCGGCGGGCTTTCGATGTCGAGCGGTTGCGATGGCTCTTCCTGTCGCAGACCGGCGCGGTGGCGACGTCTGGGCCTGTAGCGTGTTTGCGGATCGTGCGGAGCGAGGCGGCCTTGCCACCTTTCGGGGTCCGGATACGAGGGCGAAGCGGTCTTTCGAACCCAGTTCACCGGCTGTGCGTTGACAGACATATCTGCAGTGACGCGGGAATAAGCGGTAATGGGTGGGAACCTGCGAAAACGCGCGTGACTTCAAGGGGTTGGGCGGGTTTGCGCGGCGTGTGAGACGATGGGTGCATGAATTGCATAAGGGGCCGAGGCGTGCTGGTCGGGCGGCTGCATGAAGCTTTTCCAGCCGCGCCGAAAGAGGCCTTTAAAGCCAAGTAAAACAGGGTTTAAAGGCCGACTTATCGGTCGTTTGGCGGGCAAAACCGAGCTGCGCGTGAAGGCGGAACATGGAAATCGTGCGTAAAGTTCATACGCCAGTTCCATGTTCGGCATAAGTGCCTGAAAAGATGTAGGATTGCCTGTCGCGGCGGCAGCGGCGGAGCGCCGCGAACATGGAACTGATTTTGGCTAGTTCAGCTCGCCAGCGAGGCAGCGGCGACCCCATTCGTTCGAGAACGATTTCGACGGCGTCGAGAGTGAGCGCCTGCGCTCAGCGGCCGACATGATCGGCAGCTCATATGCTTCCCGAACCATCTCACGACCTAACGGCCATGCTTCCTTGGTGACCATATCGAACGCTTTATTGATATCACCGTCCATCTGGCGAACCGTCATGACCAACTGCGCGTGCCACGCTATTTTCTTGCAGTCCAAGCTATCGGCCCTGGCTGCGACAGGGAGAGTCACCGAGGCGATCAGGAGGAGGGAACAGATAGAAACTCGCACGTTACATTCCTTTTGGCAGTCACAGAGATTGGAACAGGGATCACTCTACACTGCGTGCATCACCAAGGCGACCTTTCCTACGATTCGCAGCCTGTAGTTGTCGCGACCCGAGACGACAACCGGCGGGTATAGCGGATTGTCCGAGATCATCACGTTTCCGACCAGCCCGTTGTCATCGCGCAGCTGCTGGATGCGCTTAACGAAGACGTCGTCGTCGTAGATGCAGATGTAGATGCCCGGCACTTCGGCGGCATGGATTCGAAGATCCACGAGACCGGCGATGTTTCTGAACCCGCGGGACTGGCACGCGGGTTTCGCACTTTCATGCTTGCGGAAATATCCTGCAGGGGGGGAGGCACGGGCCGCGCCCTTGCGCGGGCGGGGCCGTGCGGGGGGCGCAAAGCCCCCCGCCTTGGCCGGGGGCTATTCGCCGCGGATGATTTTGCGGAAGGGGTCGAACAGGGGTTCGTTGGCGCAGAGGATCGCGCCCTTGACGAGCGGTTCGTCGCCTTCGCGGATGGCCGAGACGAAGCCGCCTGCCTCTTTGACCAGCAGCAGGCCTGCTGCGATGTCCCACGCTTTGAGCTCACGCTCCCAATAGCCATCGTAGCGGCCTGCGGCGACATAGGCGAGGTCGAGCGAGGCTGCCCCCCAGCGGCGCACACCCGCGCAGGCGGGCATCAGACGGGCGAGGTCTTGCAGCGTGGCGGGCAGGGTGGATTTCGCACCGAAAGGCACGCCGGTGGCAAAGACGGCGTCCACCATGTTGCGGCGGCCCGATACGCGCATGCGGCTGTCGTTGAGCCATGCGCCTGCGCCTTTTTCAGCCCAGAACATTTCGTCCTTGGCGGCGTCGAACACCACGGCCGAGACGATTTCGCCCTTGTGTTCCAGCGCGATCGACACGGCCCAATGCGGCATGCCGTGCAGGAAGTTTGTGGTGCCGTCGAGCGGGTCGACGATCCAGCGGCGGGTCGGGTCGGCGCCGTCGGTTTCGCCGGTTTCCTCGCCCAGCCAGCCGTATGTCGGGCGGGCGCCGAGCAGGTCTTCCTTGATGATGCGTTCCGCTTCGCGATCTGCCTTGGTGACGAAATCGCCCGGTCCCTTGGAGGAAACCTGAAGGTTCTCGACTTCGCGGAAATCCTTGACGAGGCTGCGGCCAGCCTTGCGGGCGGCCTTGATCATCAGGTTGAGGTTGGCGCTGCCTTGCATGGGAAGGGCTCCGGTCGGTTTGGCGGGATACGAAGCGGGGGCATTACACGGGGGACGCGGGGAAGGAAAGGGGGAAGGCGGCAATGGATATTTGTTGACTAAAACACTTGGCCATTATAATCGCCTTGCGGATGAACAGAGCTGTCGCGCCAGAAGCCGCCGTTTCCAGACCGCCTGCATTTGCAAGCGGGTTGCGGCGTTTTGGCGATGCCGTGGCTTTGGTCACCAAGAGCGGTGAAGTGAGCTATGCCGCCTTGGCCGGGCGTGCCGATGCCTTTGCGGCGCGGCTCGGGGTGGAGCGGAAGCTGGTTCTTCTGGAGGCGGCCCCGGCGGTCGAGTTCGTGGCCGCTTATGTCGGTGCCTTGGCGGCGGGGCATGCCGTGGCGCTGGCTGCAAGCGACGAGGTCGCGGCGTTCCGCGCCCGCTTTGCGCCGGATGCGACCTATGCGCGGCAGGGCGGGCGGTGGCGGTTGCTGATCGACGGGCGCGGGGCGGGGGCGGGGGCGCTGCATCCGGACCTTGCGCTGGTGCTGACGACATCGGGCAGCACGGGGCATGGCAAGGCGGTACGGCTTGCGGCGCGGGCGGTCGAGGAGAACGCGGCGGCGATTGTGCAATACCTCGGGTTGAAGGGGGACGAGCGGGCGGCGCTGGTCCTGCCGATGCACTATTCCTACGGGCTTTCGGTTCTCAATTCGCATCTCTCGGTCGGGGCTTCGGTCTGGCTGGCCGAGGGGGGATTGATGGCTGCCGGGTTTCTTGACGGATTGCGGGCGGTGCGGGCGAGCAGTCTTGCGACGGTGCCGCACGGGTACGAGGTCTTGTCGCGGATCGGCTTTGCTGCGGAAAACCTGCCCGACCTGAAGACCCTGACCGTTGCGGGAGGTGCCCTGCCGGTCGAGCGGATGCACGAGGCTGCGTCTGCGATGGCCGGCCGGGGCGGGCGGTTCTTTGCGATGTATGGCCAGACCGAGGCCACGGCGCGGATCGCCTATGTTCCGCCCGGGCGGGCGCTGGTCGAGGACCGCCCTGGGGTGATCGGCGTGCCCGTCCCGGGGGGGCGCTTGTGGCTGCGCGGGGGAGAGCTGGTCTATGACGGGCCGGGCGTGATGATGGGCTATGCCACGACCCGCGCCGATTTCGCGCGCGGGGCCGAGGTGACGGCTTTGGCGACCGGCGATCTTGCGGTGCAGGACGCGGACGGGATGTTCCGCATCGTCGGGCGGGCGAAGCGCATGTCCAAGATTGCGGGTTTGCGGATCGGGCATGATGCGGTCGAGGCCGGGTTGGCCGAGCGGGGCATCGTGGCGGCGGTGGACGGCGATGATGCGGGCCTGTGCGTGCTGGCCGAGGGGGCGGGCGATGTCGCAGCTGCGGTCGCGGCATTGACCGGCCTGACGGCGCGCCATGTGACCGTGCGGCATGTGGCGGCGCTGCCAAGGCTGGCGAACGGCAAGGTCGATTACGGCGCGGCTCGCAAGATCGGTTCGGACCGGGACGAGGCTGGTTTGGCGCGGGCCTTCGCCCGGATATTTCATCCGCAACCTGTGCAACCGCGCGACAGTTTCGCGGCGCTGGGCGGCGATTCGCTACGGCACGTGGAGGCGGCGATTTTGCTCGAGCAGCGGCTTGGCCATTTGCCAAAGGGATGGGAGGCGATGGCGCTGCGCGATCTGGTGGCGCTGGAGGATGCTCCCAAGCCGGACCGCGCTTCGGTCGACACGGCGCTGGTTATGCGGGCGCTTGCGGTGCTGGCGGTGGTGGTTTCGCACGAGACGCTTTGGCCGCTTTATGGCGGGGCTGCCGTCATGGTGGTGCTGGTCGGGCTGATGCTGGCGCGGTTCCAGCGGCAGGCGATGGCTGCGGGCAACGTGCGGCATATGCTGCGTCCCCTGCTGCGGGTGCTGGTGCCCTATTACCTGATCGTTGCGGGTTATGCGCTGGCTTGGGGGCAAGTGCCCTTGGGGTCGGCGCTGCTGGTGTCGAACTTCGGGATCGGTGCACCTGCGACTTTTGACCGGTTGCCGTTTCTTTACTGGTTCGTCGAGGCCTTCGCGCAGATGTTCGTGCTGTTTGCGGGGCTGGTGCTGCTGCCGCCCGTGCGGCGGCTGGTCGGGCGTGATCCGTTCCGCTTCGGGTTGTGGTTGCTGGGCGGGGCTATGGCGCTGCGCTTCGGCTTTCCGCTGGTCTGGGATATCGGCGGGCAGCGCATCTTTACGCTGGCCTGGGTGCTTTATCTGGCGGCCCTCGGCTGGCTCGTGGCATTGGCCGATACGCGCAGGCGGCGGGTTATGGTGCTGGCTCTGGCGGTGCCGGTGCTTGCCTCGGTCGCCTATTGGGGGGGCAACTGGTACGGGTCTTGGACGAAATACGGCACGGTGCTGGGCGTGCTGGCGCTGCTCCTCTACCTGCCGCAGATGCGCCTGCCGCACGCGCTGGTGCGGCCCGTGCTTGCGGTCGCAGGCGCCAGTTACCTGATCTACCTGACCCACCGGTTCGTGCCGAACCTGATGCTCGCGCCCTTTGCTGCCGACCTGCCGGGGTGGGTGTTCTCGGCCTTGTCGATTTCGGGCGGCGTCGCGCTTGGGCTTGCGGCATTTGCTGCCCAGCGTGCCCTGCTGGCGCTTTGGGCAAAACCGTCCTCGCTGTTTCATCCTTGCAAAAATACTCTGGGGGTGCGGGGGTGAACCCCCGCTTGCGCCGGGTCAGCCGCGCTGGAGTTTCACGGGTTCGCTGCGGCCCAGACGCAGGAAATGCGCCATGAAGGGTTTCGTCGCATCTTCCGCGCGGGTGGCTGCGTAAAGCCGTTTGGTCACGGTCTGCGGGCCGAGGGGCCGCGTGATGTAGTCGCTGCTGGTGCGGATATCGCGCAGCACCCAGTCGGGCAGCACCGACACGCCGCGGTTGGAGGCGACGAGCATCAGGATAACGGCGGTCAGTTCGACCTGCCTCTGGCCGCGCGGTTCGACCCGGGCGGGGGTGAGAAGTTCGGTGAAGATGTCGAGACGGTCACGGGTGACGGGGTAGGTGATCAGGATTTCGTCGCGGAAGTCTTCGGCGGTGATCCTGTCTTTGCTTGCCAGCGGGTGGTCCTTGGCGGCCACGAACGTGGGGTGGTAATCGAAAAGCGGGTTGAAGGTGACGCCGTCGATTTTGGAGGGGTCGGACGATATGACGAGGTCGACCTCTTCGCGCAAGAGGGCGGGGAGGGCGTCGAAGGCAAGGCCTGCGCGGATGTCGACATCGATGTCCGGCCAGGCGTGGCGGAAGAGTTCCAGCACCATGAACAGCCATTCGAAACAGGCGTGACATTCGATGGCGATGTGCAAACGGCCGGTCTTGCCGGATTTCAGCGCGCGGAATTCCTCTTCCAGCGCGTCGATCTCGGGCAGGATGCGTTCGGCGAGTTTCAGCATGCGAAGGCCCGCCGCCGAAAGGCGAAGCGGTTTGGCGCGGCGGACGAAAAGTTCGACCCCTGCCTGATCTTCCAGCCCTTTGACCTGATGCGACAGTGCGCTTTGCGTCATGTTCAGGATGTCGGCAGCGCGGGCGAGGCCGCCCGCCTGATGGATGGCGCGGATGGTGCGGAGGTGGCGGAACTCGAGATGCATGGATTATGCGCCGATCTCATGATGAATATGTATATTATGAATTTGTCTCACAAGCCGTGATCTGGGACAAGGGGTCAACACGAGGAGACCTGCAATGACCGTCACACCGCGTATCAGTTTCGAATTCTTTCCGCCGCAGACCTTGGATGCGTCGTTCCGGCTGTGGGAGACGGTGCAGATGCTTGCTCCGCTGAAGCCGGCGTTCTCGTCGGTCACCTATGGCGCGGGCGGGACGACGCGGAAGTTGACGCATGACGCGGTGGCGACGATCGGCCGGAATTACGGGTTGAACGTTGCCGCGCATCTGACCTGCGTCGATGCGACCAAGGCCGAGACGCTGGAAATCGCGGAAAGCTACGCCGCGGTGGGCGTGACCGAGATCGTGGCCTTGCGCGGCGACGCGCCCAAGGGTGCCAGCCGTTTTGCGCCGCACCCCGAGGGGTTTGCCTCGTCGGTCGAGTTGGTCGAGGCGCTGGCGAAGACCGGCAAGTTCAAGATCCGCGTGGGGGCCTATCCCGAACCGCATCCCGATGCGGCTGACCCCCTGGCCGACGTGACCTGGCTCAAGCGCAAGATCGATGCGGGCGCCACGAGTGCCATCACGCAGTTCTTCTTCAATGCCGACACGTTCTTTCGTTTCCGCGATGCCTGCGTGAAGGCCGGGATCGATGCTCCGGTGATTCCGGGGATTTTGCCGATCGTCAGCTGGGACGGGACACGGAAATTCGCAGCCCGTTGCGGCGCGCAGGTGCCCGGCGCCCTGGACGAGGCGTTCCGTCTGGCAGCGCGCGACGGGCGCGAGGAGTTGCTTGCCCTGACGCAATGCACCGGCCTTTGCACGCGGCTGATCGAGGGCGGGGTGGAAGACCTGCATTTCTACACGTTGAACCGCCCGCATCTGACGCGCGAAGTGGTGCGGGCACTGGGCATCTCGCCCGAGGTCGCTTTGGAAAAGGTGGCCTGAGCGGGTTTGCGATCCACGCTCCCCGAGAGCTTGTGGCGAACTGGGCGCTCGCCGGCCGAAAGACCCGACCGCTGTACTGGACTCCGGCGGTGGGGCATGGAGGATTGAACGGTGGGCGCCCGACTTTTTCGCCCCGGTGGGTGAACCCGCGCGGTGGGCCGCGCGGAACCACCCACCCTACGTCCCGCGCAACCCAAAGCCAGAATATGTGACGCGGCAACGGTTCGTTAACGTGGTCCTGTCAGCACTGCTGCATGTCGAATTACCTTCGCCCCTCGCGCAACGGCGCGACCGTTTTCTTTACCGTTGCGCTCGCGCAGCGGGGTGGCGATCTGCTGCTGCGCGAATTGGCAGGTTTACGGTCGGCGGTCGGCAAGACGCGGGCAGAGCGGTCTTTCGAGGTTCTCGCCTGGGTAATTCTGCCCGACCATCTGCACACGGTTTGGCGACTGCCGGAAGGGGATGCCGATTTCGCAACGCGCTGGCGATTGATCAAGGGGCGCTTCGCCCATGGCCTGCCCGCGCAGGCGCGATCGGCAAGCAAGGAACGGACGGGCGAGAAGGGTATCTGGCAGAGGCGGTACTGGGAGCATCATATCCGCGGGCCCGACGATCTGGCACGGCACATCGGCTATTGCCGCTTCGATCCGGTTCGGCACGGGCTGGTCGAACGACCCGAGGATTGGCGGTATGGGTCTGTCAGGGCCGATGTGGCGGGGCTGACCGGTCTGGATGCCGATGGAGCAGGCAAAGCGGTCTTCTTCGGTGAGTAGAGTGGGGTGAGTAGAGTGGGGTGAGTAGGGTTGGGTGAGTAGAGTGGGGTGAGTAGGGTGGGTGGTTCCGCGCGGGAGCGCGCGGGTTCACCCACCGACGGTCGAGCGCCCAGCGCAGGGGTGGCGCGGGATTTGGGCAACATCGGAGGCGCTGAACCGTGCGTTCCGGCAAGAATCCGCCCTCGGCCCTTGTGACTGGTCAGGCTTGGGCGCTATCGTCTGGCATTGCTCGAATTCAGGAAGTTTTTCGTGCCGAAACCCGTTTTCGTCCTTAATGGACCCAACCTGAACCTGCTTGGCTTGCGCCAGCCCGAAATCTACGGGCGCGAGACGCTGGACGATGTTGCCGAGGCTTGCTCTACCCTGGCCGAGGAGCTTGGTCTTGCGGTTCGGTTCCTTCAGTCGAACCACGAGGGCGCGCTTGTCGACTGGATCCATCAGGCGCGCGGCGAGGCTTCGGGGATCATAATAAATCCGGCCGCCTATACGCATACATCGGTTGCCATCCTCGATGCGCTCAATGCCTTTGAGGGGCCGGTGCTGGAAGTGCATATCTCGAACGTGCACCGGCGCGAGGCGTTCCGGCATCATTCCTATGTGTCGCTGCGGGCCGAGGGCGTGATCGCGGGCTTCGGGACCGAGGGCTACGCGCTCGCGCTGCGCCGGATGAAAACGCTGGTTTCCAAATGATGTTGCCCAAGAACCGTTTCAAACAGGCGCTGAAGGCCGGACGCCAGCAGATCGGCCTGTGGAATTCCATTCCCGGCTCGCTTACGGCCGAGATGCTTGCGACCTGTGGTTATGATTGGGTTGTGATCGACACCGAACACGCGCTGACCGACATTCCCGACACGCTGCCCATGTTGCAGGCGATGGCGCCCTATCGCACACATGCGGTGGTGCGGCCTGCGAACAACGACAAGGTGCTGATCAAGCGGCTTCTGGATTTCGGCGCGCAGACCTTGCTTATTCCCTATGTGCAGAACGCTTTCGAGGCAAAGGCGGCTGTCGATGCAATCCGCTATGCGCCACGCGGGGTGCGGGGCGTGGCGGGGATGATGCGGGCTTCGGTGTTCCAGACGGTGCCGGATTACCACCGCAAGGCGGAAGAGGAACTGTGCCTGATCCTGCAGATCGAAACGGCCGAGGCGGTAGACCGTATCGCCGAGATCGCGCGGGTTGACGGGGTTGACGCGCTGTTCATCGGGCCTGCCGATCTGGCGGCCTCGATGGGGCATGTCGGAAATATGGGCCATCCTGACGTGGTGGCGATGGTCGAGCGGGCGATCCATGCGATCCGCGATGCGGGGCTTCCGGCGGGCATTTTGACGACCGACCTCGATTTCGCGCGGCGCTGCATGGAGTGGGGCACGACCTTTACGGCGGTGGGCATCGACATGGTATTGCTGGCGCAGGCGGCGCGGGCGCTTTCGTCGCGGTTTCGCGAGGACTAGGCGCGGCCTGCGGTTGGCGGAACCGTCGGCAGGCAGAGCCCACAAATTAGGTCTGCAAATCAGGGTTGGGGGGCACGCGTTTGGCTGTCGAGAATCGCTTCCGGCTGCATCGGTCGGCAAGTCTGCATGACGCGGCGGACGGGGAGATGGCTTTTGCGGGTTCCGTTCTGGCCGACCAGCCTGCGGCGGCGGCCTTGCGGGCGGCGCTGGCCTTGGCCGAGGCGGGACGTGCCTTTCGCATCGGGCTAGAGGATGGGCCTGCGCCGGAAGATGCCAAGCTGCCGGTGTTCGAGACGCTGACCTCGGGGTCGTCGGGTCGGCCACGCCGTATCAGGCGGACGCAGCGGTCATGGGCGCTGGGTTTTGCGGTCAATGCGGAATTGTTTGCACTGGGGCCCGGGGTGCGGGTCGCGGTGCTGGGGCGGCTGGTGCATTCGCTATCGCTTTACGGTGCGCTCGAGGGGGCTTGTCTGGGCTGCGCGGTGCATCTGCTTGGCGGCATGCGGCCTGACCGGCAGCGGGCGGCTTTGGCGGTCGAGGCTGTCGAGGTGGTCTATGCCACGCCGTCGCAACTGCGGATGCTGGTCGATGCGGGCGGGCCGGTGCTGGCGGCGCTGCGGGTCGTGCTGGTGGGCGGCTCGAAGCTTGATCCGGTGTTGCGGGCGGGTCTGGCGCGGCTGGCCCCGCATGGCGAGGTGCGCGAGTTCTACGGGGCGGCCGAGGCGAGTTTCATCACGCTGGCCGATGCTTCCGCTTCGGTCGATTCGGTCGGGACGGTCTATCCGGGCGTCAGGGTTGCGATCCGCAACCGCGAGGGCGCGCCGCTGAAGGATGGCGCGGTGGGCGAGGTCTGGGTGCAGTCGCCCTATCTGTTCCTTGGCTATGCCGGAGAGGATGCGGGCGGGGCAAAGCGGTCGGGCCGCTGGCTTTCGGTGGGCGAGATGGGCTGGTTGCAGAAGGGCGAATTGCATCTGGCGGGGCGGGCGGGTCGCATGGTCACGGTGGCCGATGAAAACGTCTTTCCCGAAGAGATCGAGACCTGCCTTGCCACGCTGGGCGGGGTAGGGCGTGTGGCCGTGCTGCCGCGTCGCGATGCGCTGCGCGGGGTCGTCATGGTTGCCGTGGTGCAGGGCGACCGCAGGTGCGAGGCGGCAATCTTGCAGGCCGGGCGCGAGCGCTTCGGGTCGCTCAAGTCCCCGCGGGCGGTGATCTGGCGCGAGGATTGGCCGGTGCTTCCGTCAGGCAAGACCGACCTTGTGCGGCTTGCTGCCGAGGCGGGGCTGTGACGCGGGCCTTTGTCATCGCCGCACGGCGCACGGCGGTCGTGCCGAGGGGTGGCGCGTTCCGTGACGTTCCGGTCGATGTGCTGGGGGCTGCTGTGCTGCGCGCGGTGCTTGTGGATGCAGGTCTTGCAGGCGATGCGGTCGACGAGGTGGTCGTCGCCAATGCCATCGGCGAGGGCGGAAATCCGGCGCGGCGGATCGCCTTGCTGGCGGGCTTGCCAGAGCGGGTGGCGGGGCTGACGATCGACCGGCAATGCGCGGGCGGGCTGGATGCGCTTTTGCTGGCGCGCGCCTTGGTGGCTGCGGGCGCCGATGTCGTGGTGGCGGGCGGGGCCGAGAGCTACTCGCGCCGTCCCGAGCGGCGGATGCCTTGGGCTGACGCGCCCTACGAGCAGGCTCCGTTCACGCCTTGGCCCGACCGCGATCCGGATATGGCGGAGGCGGCGGATGCACTGGCGCGGCGATTGGGGATTTCGCGCGGGCGGATGGATGCGTTTGCGGTGGCAAGCCATGCCCGGGCGATTGCCGCGCGCGGGCGGTTGCGGGCCGAGATCGTGCCGGTTGCGGGGGTGCGCGATGACGCCTTTGCGCGGGTGCTGACACCGGCGCTTGCGGCGCGGGCGACGGGGATCGCGGGCGAGATAACGGCGGCCAATGCGGCGGTGGCTGCGGACGGGGCTGCGCTGTGTGTGGTGGTGTCGGAGCGGGTGGCAGGGCGTGCGGCACGGGCGGTCGAGATCGTGGCGGGGGCCACGCTGGGGGGCGATCCTGCCGAACCCGGAACAGCCCCGGTCGCTGCCATCGCCAAGGCGATGGCAGGCGCGGGGCTTGCCCTGTCGTCGCTGGAGCGATGCGAGGTGATGGAGGCCTATGCCGCGCAGGCGATTGCCTGCATCGAGGGGGCGGGGCTTGATCCGTTGCGCGTCAATCTGGCGGGCGGGGCGCTGGCGCGGGGCCATCCGATAGGGGCATCGGGTGCGGTGCTGGCGGTGCGGCTGTTTTGGGACCTGCAAGGCGGGCACGGGCTTGCGGCCATCGCGGCTGCGGGCGGGATCGGGACGGCGCTGGTGTTGCGGTCTTAGGTGCCCTCGGGATGGTCGGGGGGCTATCGGCCCCCCGAACCCCCCGAGGCTATTTGGAACGGGGCGTCAGGCTGGATGACGGCCCTTCAGCCGCGCGACAGCAGGGCACCGGGGCGCATCTGGGCGATGCTGCGGGTGACAAGTGCTGCCAGCGCGCATTTGATCAGGTCGCCGGGCAGGAAGGGCAGGGCGAGGAGGGTCGCCTCGGGCAGGGTTTTGCCCAAGGTCAGCGCCATGCCGGGAATGCCGAAGGCATAGAGCACAAGAATGCCGCCGATGACGCTGCCGGCGAAGGCGGCGATGGCAAGGGGTGCTTTCCAGCGTTCGACGATCAGCCCGGCGACGAAGGCGGTGACCGGAAAGCCGATCAGGAAGCCCGCCGAGGGGCCGACGAAGACCCCGAGGCCGCCGCGCCCGCCTGACAGAAGCGGCAGGCCGATGGCGACGAGGGCGAGGAACAGAAGAACCGCAAGCGCGCCGCGTTTTGCGCCGAGGACCGTGCCGCAGAGCATGATCCCGAGGCTTTGCGCCGAGATCGGAACGCCGAAGGGCAGGGTGACGGCAGGGACGAAGCCCAGAACCGCAATCAGGGCGGCGAAAAGGGCGATATGGGCGAGGTTGCGTTCCATGGGGGCTCCGGTTCTGGTTGTGACGCTTTAGCCTGTGCCGCCACGGGCGCGCAAGGCTTCGGCCACGTGGTCGGCATCGTCGAGGGCGGCAAGGGCGGCGGGCACAAGGATGCGGTGGCCCGGACGGCGGGGCGAGCGGGCGCGGAACGCCTCGGCCAGTTGGGAGGTCCGGTCCGTCAGCACGGGAAAGAAGCGGATCACGAGGGCTACGGCGAGCGAGAGGGTGCGCGGGTTCAGGCCGAGGCGGCCGAGGGGGGAAGCGAGGGTTTCCAGTGCCGCGATCATGTCCGACAGGCGGGTCGTCATGGTGACGAGGTTTGCTGCGGCAACGGCGGTGATCAGGCGCAACAGGATGGTGGTGCCTGCCGCCATGTCTTGCAGCCAGAGATGCCAGAGGCCGACGACAAGCACGAAGGGCCAGAGCGGGCCGATGAGACGCAGCGCATGGGCCGCGAAGGCGCGGCCCTGGGTCAGGTGGAATGCGGCGAGTGCGGCAAGGCTTGCAGCAAGCGGCAGCGGGTGGTCGAGACGGAACAAAAGGACGGTGACGGCGCAAAGCGCCAGCAGTTTCGGCCCGGCAGGCAGGCGGTGCAGCGCGGTTTCAACCGGCGAGGTCAGTGTCAGCATCGGCCTCTCCGACACGGGCCATTTCGGCGGTGAAGGCGGGCAGCACGGTGGCGGGCGGACCATCGGCGTGGATGCGGCCTGCGTCAAGCCAGAGCACGCGGTCTGCGGTGGCGACGGCGGCGGGATCGTGGCTGATGGTGACAAGGCGCTGCGGCAGCCCATTCAGGCGGCGCGACAGGCGCGACTGGGTCGGCAGGTCGAGACCGGCGAAGGGTTCGTCGAGCAAGATTGTGTCGGGCTGCATCAGCAGGACAGAGAGCAGGCAGAGATAGTGCTTTTGCCCTTGGCTGAGCGATGCGGTGGGCGCATCGGCCCAATGCGCGCGGCCTTCGGACAGCAGGCATGCAAGGGCGCGGCTTCGGGCTTGCGCCTCGGGCAGGCCCATCTGGCGCAGCCCGAAGGCGAGTTCTTCGGCCACAGTGGGAAAAAGGATCATGTGGTCGGGGTTCTGGAACAGGATACCCAGACGCGGCAGCATGGCCTTGCGGTCCGCCGGATCGATGCCGTCGACCGACACGCGGCCCTTGGTCGGGCCGATCAGGCCCGCCATCAGGCGCAGGAGCGTGGTCTTGCCCGATCCGTTGCGCCCGATGATGCCGATGCGCCTTTCGGTCAGCGACAGGCTGAGGTTTGACAGGATTTCACGCCCCGTCACGGCGTAAGAGACGCCGGAAAGGGTGATGCCGCCTGACGCTGTGGTTGCTGTCCCTGCCATGCTGCGCGATTACCGCAAGCGAAAGGGCCGTTCCAGAAGAAACGGCCCCTCGTTCATCCTTGCTGAAATACTCTGGGGTCCGGGGTGAAACCCCGGCGGGTGGCCAAGGGTGCCTACCTTAAGCGGCGCGTGCGGCGGCGACCGATTCCTCGAGGATGTCCATCGCCTCGGCGAAATGCGCGTCGGGGATTGTGATGGGCGCGAGGAAGCGGATCACGTTGCCATAGACGCCGCAGGTCAGCAGGATCAGGCCGCGCTTGAGCGCCTCCATCCGGACGCGGCCGGTGAAGCCTGCGTCGGGTTCGTGATTCGCGGGGTTGGCGAATTCGACGGCGACCATGAAGCCCGGGCCGCGGATGTCGATGATTTCGGGCGAGGTCGAGCGGATCTGTTCGAGCCGCTGTTTCAGGCGCGACCCGAGTTCGTTGGCGCGGGCGCAGAGCTGCTCCTCTTCGATCACGTCGAGGACGGCGTGGCTGGCCGCGATGCCCAAGGGGTTGCCGGCATAGGTGCCGCCCAGACCGCCGGGGTTGGCGGCATCCATCAGTTCGGCCTTGCCGGTGACCGCGGCGAGCGGCAGACCCCCTGCGAGGCCCTTGGCCATGGTTGTCAGGTCGGCGGCGACGCCGTGCATTTCCATGGCAAACAGGTTGCCGGTGCGGGCAAAGCCGGTCTGCACCTCGTCGGCGATCATGACGATGCCGTGCTTGTCACAGAGCGCGCGAAGAGCGCGGATCAGGTCGGTGGGCGCTTCGTAAAAGCCGCCCTCGCCCTGCACGGGTTCGAAGATGATCGCGGCGACGCGGTTCGGGTCGAGGTCGGCCTTGAACAGTTTCTCGATGCCCTTCATCGAATCTTCGGTGGAAATGCCATGCGGACCCATCGGGAAGGGCACGTGGAAGACATCGGGCATCATCGCGCCGAAGCCTTTCTTATAGGGCTCGACCTTGCCGGTCAGCGACATGCCCATGAAAGTCCGGCCGTGGAAACCGCCGCCAAAGGCGATGACGGCGTTGCGGCCCGTCGCGATGCGGGCGATCTTGACGGCGTTCTCGCAGGCCTCGGCGCCGGTGGTGACGAAGATGGTCTTTTTGGCGAAGTTGCCCGGAACGATGCTGTTGAGGCGTTCGGCGAGGCGGATGTAGTTTTCGTAGGGCAAGACCTGATGGCAGGTGTGGGTGAATTTCGCCATCTGGGCGGTGACGGCGGCCATGACCTTGGGGTGGCAATGGCCGGTGTTGACCACGGCGATGCCTGCTGCAAAGTCGATGTAACGGTTCCCTTCGATGTCCCAGATTTCCGAATTGAGCGCACGGTCGGCATAGATCTGGGTCATCATGCCGACGCCACGGGAAATGGCGTCATCGCGGCGGCGGGCAACTTCTGCGTTCAGCATTATCATGGGCTCCATCGTCGGACCCGGGGGTCGGGTCGCTTGTGCGTATTTGATCAAACTTTGCGAGAGGCTTCAATCATGAAGGCAGGCGGGTGTCTGGTGCATTTTGTCACCGATCGCAGCGATTTGCGACAGGCGGGGCGGTTAAACCGATTCACCGATTGTTAACCCTGCGCCGTCACAGTGCGAGTCGCAAGGACATGGCAGGGGCAGCGGGGCGCGATGATGCTGGATCGGCGAGAGGCGTTGGACAGGCTGCGACTGATCCGGTCGCGCAGGGTCGGGGCGGTGACCTATCACCGGCTGCTCGAAGAACACGGGTCGGCGGCCGCGGCGTTGGCGGCATTGCCCGACGTGGCGCGGTCTGCCGGGGTCGAGGGGTATTCTGTTTGCCCCGCCGAGGTGGCCGAGCACGAGATGGCGCAGGCGCGGGTATTCGGTGCGGTGATGCTGGTGCATGGCGGGGCAGGTTATCCGCCGTTGCTCAAGGAACTCGCTGATGCGCCGCCGGTGCTGTGGGCACGCGGCGATGTCGGCCTTTTGTCGCGGCCGATGGTGGCGATGGTGGGCGCGCGCAACGCGTCGTCACTGGGAATGCGGATGGCCAAACGTCTGGCGCTGACTTTGGGCGAGGGCGGTCAGGTCGTGGTGTCGGGTCTGGCGCGTGGCATAGACGCCGAGGCGCATCTGGCGGCGCTTGAAGGCGGGACCGTGGCTGTGATGGCGGGCGGGGTCGATGTGGTCTACCCCGAAGAGAACACGAAGCTCGCTGCAGCGATCGCAGAACGCGGTTGTCTTGTGTCGGAACAGCCGATGGGCTTGCAACCGCAGGCACGGCATTTTCCACAGCGCAACCGCATCGTGGCTGGGTTGGCGCGGGCGGTGGTGGTGGTCGAGGCGGCGGCGCGGTCGGGGTCTTTGATCACGGCGAAAGACGCCTTGGACATGGGGCGCGAGGTGATGGCGGTGCCGGGCCATCCGTTCGACGCCCGCGCGAGCGGTTGCAACATGCTGATCCGGGATGGCGCGGTGCTGGTGCGGGGGGCTGCCGATGTGCTGGCGGCGCTTGGCGTTGTGCAGGTACCGGTCGGAGACGATGAAATCGAAGAGCGGCCAGCCTTGCCCGGGCCTATGCCCGCAGCGCGGTCCCTGGCGCAGGTGGCGGACCTGCATAGCCGGATCTTGCAGCGGCTGGGACCAAGCCCGGTGGCCGAGGACCAGCTGATCCGCGATCTGGCGCTTCCTGCGGCAAAGGTCGCGCCGGAACTGGTGGCGCTTGAACTGGAAGGCGCGATCACGCGGCAGGCGGGCGGTCTTTTGTCGCGGGCGGTGTAAGGCAGAAGGGTTTTCTGCGAAAGTTCTTCGGTAAACGTTCTGCCCTTGGCCAGCGACGGGGGGCTGTCTGCCCCCCGCACCCCCCGAGAATATTTGGGCGAAGGTGAAAGAGGATCGCTGCCTTTGCGATTTCACACTCGCTCAAATATCCTCGGGGGTCGGGGACGCGGCACGCGTCCCTAGGGGGCGGAAAGCCCCCTGTCGCTTAAATCGGTGCGAGGGAACGGAGAAGAGGCGCACGGGCGGGGCACGGGATCTTTCGCAGAAAAATCCCCGATGTCGGTGCGCATTGACAAGCCGCGTCCTTCGCCCACATGTTGCCGCGCTATTCGCACAGGTCAGAGGGCAAGGTATTTCATGGCAGTCGTCGTTGTCGAGTCACCCGCCAAGGCCAAGACAATCAACAAATATCTTGGTTCGGACTATGTGGTTCTCGCATCTTACGGCCATGTGCGCGATCTGCCCGCCAAGGACGGATCGGTCGATACCGACAATGATTTCCGCATGGAATGGGAGGTTGCGCCCGAATCGAAAAAACATATCCGGGCGATCACCGAGGCGCTCAAGACCGATGACACGCTGATCCTTGCGACCGACCCTGACCGCGAGGGCGAGGCGATTTCGTGGCACTTGCAAGAGGCTTTGGCCAGCAGTCTGAAGAAGGGCAAGACGGTGCGGCGTGTCACCTTTAACGCCATCACCAAGGATGCGGTGACCAAGGCGATGCAGGAACCGCGCGATGTGGACCTGCCCTTGGTCGAGGCCTATCTCGCCCGCCGTGCGCTGGATTATCTGGTGGGGTTCAACCTGTCGCCGGTGCTATGGCGCAAGTTGCCGGGGGCAAAATCGGCGGGCCGCGTGCAGTCGGTCTGCTTGCGGCTGATCGTCGAGCGCGAGATGGAGATCGAGGCGTTCCGCGCGCAGGAATACTGGACGGTCAAGGCCGTGCTGACCACGCCGCGCGGGCAGGAATTCGAAGCACAGCTTACCGTGCTGGGCGGCAAGAAGTTGCAGAAATTCGACATTCCCACCGGCACTGCAGCCGAACTGGCGGTGCAGGCTGTCACTTCGCGCACATTTAAGGTGGCGAGCGTCGAGGCCAAGCCCGCCACGCGCAATCCCTATCCGCCCTTCATGACCTCGACCCTGCAACAAGAGGCCAGCCGGAAATACGGCTTTGGCGCCAAGGCCACGATGAACGCGGCGCAGCGGCTGTATGAGGCGGGGCATATCACCTATATGCGGACCGACGGGATCGACATGGCCCCCGAGGCCGTGGCCGAGGCGCGGGCCGAGATCAAGCGGCGGTTCGGGGCGGCTTACGTGCCCGATGCCCCGCGGCTTTACAAGAACAAGGCCAAGAACGCGCAGGAAGCGCATGAATGTATCCGCCCCACCGACATGGCGGCCAGTGCCGAGACGTTGCGTCTGGCCGAGGCTGACCAGCGCAAGCTTTACGATCTGATCTGGAAGCGCACGATCGCCTGCCAGATGGCCTCGGCCCGGCTGGAGCGGACGGTGGTCGAGATCGTCAGCCCCGATGGCGAGGTGGGTCTGCGCGCGAACGGGCAGGTGGTGACGTTCGACGGTTTCCTGGCCGTCTATGACGAAAGCCGCGACGAGCAGGTGGTCGAGGGCGAGGATGACGAGGGCCGTCTGCCGCAAATCATGCAGGGCGAGGGTGTCGAGAAGCGCAAGGTCGCGCCCGAGCAGCATTCTACCCAGCCGCCGCCGCGCTATACCGAGGCCACGCTGGTCAAGCGGATGGAGGAGTTGGGGATTGGCCGGCCTTCGACCTATGCCAGCATCATCACCACGATTCAGGACCGCGAATACGTCAAGAAAGACAAGAACCGGCTGATCCCCGAGGATAAGGGGCGGCTGGTTACGGCCTTTTTGACCAACTATTTCCGGCGTTATGTGGAGTATGATTTCACCGCCGATCTGGAAGCCCAGCTTGACGATGTTTCGGCAGGCGAGCGTGATTACAAGGAAGTTCTGGCGCGGTTCTGGCGCGATTTCTCGGCGGCGATTGCCGAGACGGCCGATCTGCGGATCGGCGAGGTGCTGGACAAGATCGACGAGTTTCTTGCCCCCCATCTTTACCCCGCGCGGGCGGACGGGTCGGACCCGCGGATTTGCCCGACCTGCGGATCTGGCAAGCTGCATCTGAAAACGGCGCGGTCGGGCGGGGCTTTCATCGGCTGCGGGAATTACCCCGAGTGCCGCTATACGCGGCCTATCGGTGGGACTGACGAAGGCGGTGGCGCGGCGGATGCGGTGCTTGGGGTGGACGAGAACGGCCTGCCCATCAGCCTGAAATCGGGGCGGTTCGGCCCGTATGTGCAGCGCGGCGAGCCGACGGAAGAAGCGCCCAAGCCGCCGCGGGCCAGTCTGCCCAAGGGGTGGGCGCCGGAAAGCATTACGCTGGAGCGGGCGTTGCAACTGCTAAATCTGCCGCGCCCGATCGGGCCGCATCCGGAAACGGGCGATCTGGTCGAGGCGGGGATCGGGCGGTTCGGGCCTTATGTGAAGCACGGGGCGACCTATGCCAACATCACCGATGTCGAGGAGGTCTTTACCATCGGCATGAACCGTGCGGTCGAGGTCCTGGCGAACAAGGCCACGCGCGGGCGGGGCACTGCGGCTGTGGCGGGGCCGCTGCGCGTGCTTGGCGAGCATCCTGACGGTGGCGAGGTTCAGGTGATGCCGGGGCGGTATGGGCCTTATGTCAAGTGGGGCAAGGTGAATGCCACGCTACCAAAGGAGTTGACGCCCGAGGCGGTGACCTTGGAAGAGGCTTTGGTGCTGGTGGTCGAGAAGGCAGGCAAGGGCAAGCCTGCCAAGGCAAAGGCGGCTGCGAAACCGAAGGCGGCCGCCAAGCCGAAGGCGGCTGCAAAACCGAAGGCGGCTGCCAAGCCCAAGGCCGACGCAAAGCCCAAGGCGGCTGCGAAGCCGAAGGCTGTTAAGGCCAAGGCGGCCGAGTGATCTGTGAGGCGCCGCCAGGGGGCGCGATGTTAGGGGGTTCCATGCGTTTTATGGCTGGTCTGGTCTTGGGTGTTTTGGCGGCGGGCAGGGCTGCGGCTTTTGAGCCGGGGTCATTGGGCGATGCCTACCGCGACACCGGATATGTGCAAGGATGCACCGACGGCGGCGAGTTGCCCGGATGCACCATCATCGCGGGAGGATCGCAGTTTGTGGTGCCGGCGGACGGGCCGACCCCGCCCGAGGTTATGGCAAAGCTGCGGGCTGCGCCCAAGCTTTCGTGGATAGAATTTCGTGGCGATTTGCTGAATATCTTCGATTCCTATGGCGAACTTGCGCTGGGGGCATTCGATGCAGCGCCGGAAGCTGACCCATACAATGATCTTGTGACGGCGGCGCAGGGCGACTGGGTTTCGACCGATGATCCGAAGGCCAAGGTGGTCGTGGACGGGTTGATCTGGCGCGATGTCTATGATGGCGAGGACGTGGCGCAGTCGGTCATCAGCTTTGGCGATACCTGCGCCGAGGGGGCGTCGGGCGGTCGGCTGCTGGAGCTGTTCGAGGTCGGATCAGCGGAACCGGCCAGCCTGTGCTTTTCGGTCGTCGGCATCGATGCGGGGCGGATGGAACTGGTCTATCTGCCGCGCGGCAATGCGCTGGTCTTCGAGCGACCCTAAGCGGCCGCACCGCGCGGGTTGATCAGTTTGGCCATAACCGCCTCGGCGCGGATCAGGCCGATGGCGCTGCCGTGTTGGGTGACAGCGAGTTCGGTGATGCCGTCGATCAGCAGGGACATGACCTGCTTGACCGGCGTGTCGACATCGACCGATTGCGCCGCGCTGCTGCTGCCTGCCTGCATGACGTCGCGGGCGGTCAGCACGCCGAGCGGGTTCATATGCGCGACGAATTCGGCGACGTAATCCGAAACTGGATTGGCGATGATCTCGCGCGCGGTGCCGCATTGGACGATGCGGCCGCCTTCCATCAGGGCGATGCGGTTGCCGATCTTGAAGGCTTCGTCGAGGTCGTGGCTGACGAAGATGATGGTGCGTTTGAGCTTGGCTTGCAGGTCGAGCAGTTCGTCTTGCAGGCGGGCGCGGATAAGCGGGTCTAGCGCCGAGAAGGGTTCGTCCATCAGCAGGATCGGCGCTTGGGTGACAAAGGCGCGGGCGAGGCCGACGCGCTGTTGCATGCCGCCGGAAAGTTCGCCCACCTTGCGGTCGGCCCATTGCGACAGGTTCACGAGGGTGAGTTGCTCGTCGACCAGACCGCGCCTTTCGGCGGGTGTCATGCCTGCGAGTTCGAGGCCCAAGCCTACGTTTTCGCGCACGGTGCGCCATGGGAGCAGGCCAAAGGCCTGAAACACCATGGCGATGCGCGACAGGCGGAGTTTACGCAAGGTTTCGGGGTCGGCCTTGGTGACCGAGACCATTTTTTCGCCGTCGCTGACGCGGACTTCGCCGCGGACCACGGGGTTGAGCGCATTCACCCCGCGCAGCAGGGTGGATTTGCCGGAACCGGACAGGCCCATGAGGACGAGGATTTCGCCCGTGGCCACGGTCAGCGAGCAGTCGTGCACGCCGAGGATCTGGCCGGTTTGTTCCTGCACCTCGGCGCGGGTCATTCCTTTGTCCATCAGCGGCAGGGCGCGGTCTGGGTTGTCGCCGAAGACGATCGAGACGCGGTCGAATTCTACTGCGGTCATTTGCGGGTCACCCGGAGCATGCGGTCGAGAGCGATGGCGAGGGCGACGATCACGCTGCCGGATTCGAAGCCAAGGTCGGGGCGGACGCGGTTCAGTGCCTCGACCACGGGCACGCCCAGACCTGCCGCGCCGACCCAGGCCGAAATCACGACCATCGAGAGCGAGAGCATGATGGTCTGGTTCAGTCCGGCCATGATTTGCGGAAAGGCATAGGGCAATTCCACTTTCCACAGCACCTGCCGCTTGGTCGCGCCAAAGGCCGTTGCCGCTTCGAGCAGGGCCGTGGGTGTGGTGGACACGCCAAGATGCGTCATGCGGATCGAGGTCGGAACGACGAAGATGATCGACGCGAACAGCGCCGGAACGACACCGACCCCGAACAGGATGACGAAGGGGATCAGGTAAACGGGAGCGGGCAGGGTCTGCATCATGTCGAGGACGGGCTGGATCGCCTCGTACAGGCGGGGCCGATGGGCGGCGGCGATGCCGATGGGGACGCCGATCGCCATGCAGATCGCGCAGACGAAGCTGATGAGGGCAAGTGTTTCGACGGTCTTTTCCCAATAGCCCTGATTGATGATGAAAAGCAGGCAGAACAGCACGATCAGACAGCGTTTCCAGCTGCGCTGGATGGCGTAGGTAAGGCCGACCAAGAGGCTGACGATCACCACGGCGGTCAAGAACTGTAGCGTGTCGCTGAACCCTTCGATGGCAGCTTCGATGCCGTTGCCCAAGGCGCGGAAGAAATCTTTATGTTCGGCCTTGAGCCAGTCGAAGACCAGCTTAGCCGTCTTGCCGACGGGAATTTCCCAATAGGTCAACCAGTCCATTCTCGCCCCACCGCAAGAGAAGCGGCCCCGGAGGTTTGTCCAGGGCCTGCAAACTTATTTGAGAGCTGCCGTAACGGCGGCTTTGGCGTCGCCACCGTCCTTGGTGGTCACGCCGTCGAGCCATGCTTCCCAGACCGTGGGGTTGGTTGCAAGCCATGCCTTGGCGGCATCGCGCGGGTCGGTTCCGTCATTTAGGATCGCGCCCATGATCTCGTTCTCCATGGGCAGGGTGAAGGCAAGGTTTTGCAGCAGTTTTCCGGTGTTGGGGCATTCGGCGACATAGCCTGCGCGGGTGTTCGTGGCGACGGTCGCGCCGCCGAAGTTCGGGCCGAAAACATCGTCGCCGCCGGTCAGATATGTCATCTTGAAGTTAGCGTTCATCGGGTGCGGTTCCCAGCCGAGGAAGACGATGGGCTGGTTGTCGGCGTCTTTGTTGGCGACTTCGGCCAGCATGCCCTGTTCCGAGCTTTCGACCATCTTGAAGCCGTCAAGGCCGAAGGGGCCGCTGGCGATCATGTCGGCGATCAGGCGGTTGCCATCATTGCCCGGCTCGATGCCGTAGATTTCGCCGCCAAGCGCGTCCTTGTATTTGGCGATGTCGCTGAAATCCTTGATCCCGAGTGCAGCACCCGCCGCATTGGTGGCAAGGGTGTATTTCGCGCCTTCGAGGTTCGTACGGACGGTTTCGACGGTGCCTGCATCGCGGTAGGGGGCGATGTCGGCTTCCATCGTGGGCATCCAGTTGCCAAGGAAGACGTCGATGTCGCCTTCGGCAAGGCCGGTGTAGGTGACCGGAACGGCAAGAACCTTGGTTTCGGTTTCATAGCCAAGTGCTTCAAGTACGAGGCTGGTGGCTGCCGTGGTGGCGGTGATGTCCGTCCAGCCTACGTCGGAAAAAGTGACCTTGTCGCAGCCTTCGGCGGCGACGGCACCGGCGAGGGCCAGCGTGGCGACGCTGGCAAGGAGGGTTGATTTCAGCATGGTAGGCTCCCGGTCGGTTTTTGTTGATTGACGAGTCAATAGACTTCACGCTTATTCGGTTTGGCAAGTATTTTCTTGGGACCAAACCAAATGCCGAAGCTGGGAATGGAGCCTATCCGAAAGGCCGCGCTGGTCAAAGCCACGATTACCGAGATCGGGCGCGTGGGGTCTTTGGATGTGACGGTCAGCCAGATCGCCAAGCGGGCGGGCATGTCGAGTGCGCTGGCGCACCATTATTTCGGGTCGAAAGAGGACATGTTCCTTGCCGCGATGCGTCATGTGCTGACGCTTTACGGGGCCGAGGTGCGCGGCGCGCTGGCGGTGGTGTCGGGGCCAGAGGCGCGGCTGAAGGCGATTCTGACCGCGAGTTTCAGCGCGGGGAACTTCCGGCGCGAGGTGGTCGGGGCCTGGCTGAACTTTTACGTGCTGGCGCAGACCGTGCCCGAGGCCAAGCGGCTGCTGGCCGTCTATCAGGGGCGGCTGCGGTCGAACCTGATGGCCTGTCTGCGGCCGCTGTGCGGTGTGCGGGCGCGCGAGATCGCCGAAGGGATGGGCGCGTTGATCGACGGGCTTTACCTGCGGGAAGTTTTGAAATCCGGGCTGCCAGACGGCCCGGCGGCGGTTGCGACGGCAATCGCCTATCTGGAAGCACAGTTGAAGGAAGACAGCCTATGAAAGCCCAGCCCGAGGCCAGCCATTTCGTCAATGGTGCCTATGTCGAGGATAAGGCCGGTGCGCCTGTCGAGGTGATCTACCCTGCTACGGGCGAGGTGATCGCCATTGTCCACGAAGCTACGCCTGCGGTTGTCGAGGCCGCGTTGGCGGGGGCTGCGGCGGCGCAGGGGGCGTGGGCCGCGCTGAAACCGGTCGAGCGGGCGCGGATATTGCGGCGGGCGGCGGACATCATCCGCGCGCGCAACCCCGAACTGGCGCGGCTGGAGACGCTGGATACCGGCAAGCCGCTGCAGGAAACGCTGGTCGCCGATTGGCCGAGCGGGGCGGATGCGTTGGAATGGTTCGCGGGGCTTGCGCCCACGGTGACGGGCCAGACGATCCCGCTGGGGCGCGATTTCGTTTATACCCTGCGCGAGGCTTTGGGGGTTTGCGTCGGGCTAGGCGCGTGGAATTACCCAAGCCAGATTGCCTGCTGGAAGGCGGCACCTGCCTTGGCGATGGGCAATGCGATGGTGTTCAAGCCCAGCGAGGTGACACCGCTGGGGGCGTTGAAGCTGGCCGAGATTTTCGTGGAAGCGGGCTTGCCTGCGGGGTTGTTCAACGTGGTTCAGGGGCGCGGTGCGGTGGGCGGGTCGCTGGTGACCGATCCGCGCGTGGCCAAGGTGTCGCTGACCGGGTCGGTGCCGACCGGGCAGAAGGTCTATGCCGCCGCCGCTGCGGGCGTGCGGCATGTAACGATGGAGTTGGGCGGGAAATCGCCCTTGGTCGTCTTTGACGATGCGAGCGTCGAGGATGCGGTCGGTGCGGCGATGCTGGGGAATTTCTATTCGGCGGGGCAAGTGTGTTCCAACGGAACGCGGGTGTTCGTGCAGCGGGGAATCAAAGAGCGGTTCCTGAAACGGCTTGCCGAGCGGACGGCGGCAATCGTGCTTGGCGATCCGCTGGACGAGGCCACGCAGATGGGGCCGCTGGTGTCGGCGGTGCAACTGGAAAAGGTTTTGGGCTATATCGAGGTGGCCAAGGCCGAGGGCGCGCGGCTGGTCTGCGGTGGCGGTCGGGCGGCGCTGAACACAGGCTATTATGTGCAGCCGACGGTGTTTGCCGATGTCACGGACGGCATGACGCTGGCGCGGGAAGAGGTGTTCGGGCCGGTGATGGCGGTTCTGGACTTCGAGACCGAGGACGAAGCGATTGCGCGGGCCAATGACACCGAATTTGGCCTCGCGGCGGGGGTTTTCACCGCCGATCTGGCGCGGGCGCATCGGGTTGTCGGGCAGTTGCAGGCGGGGACCACATGGATCAACGCCTATAACCTGACGCCGGTGGAAAGCCCGTTCGGCGGGTCGAAGCGGTCGGGCGTGGGGCGCGAGAACGGGCACGCGGCCATCGAGCATTATTCACAGGTGAAGTCGGTCTATGTCGGGATGGGTCCGGTCGATGCGCCGTATTGATTGCATAAGGGTCTGGAAATGAACGCGGAATTTGTGATCATCGGTGCCGGTTCGGCAGGGTCGGCCATGGCTTACCGGCTGGGCGAGGCGGGGGCGAAGGTCATCGTCATCGAGCATGGCGGCACCGATGCCGGGCCGTTCATCCAGATGCCTGCGGCGCTGTCCTATCCGATGAACATGGCGCGCTACGACTGGGGCTTTTCGACCGAGCCGGAGCCGCATCTGGGCGGGCGCGTGCTTGCGACGCCGCGCGGCAAGGTGATCGGCGGGTCATCCAGCATCAACGGGATGGTCTATGTGCGCGGTCATGCGCGAGATTTCGACACTTGGGCCGAGATGGGCGCGCAGGGCTGGGGCTATGCCGATGTCCTGCCCTATTTCCAGCGGATGGAGCAGTGGCACGGGCATTCCGACGGCGGCGACCGGGCCTATCGCGGGGCGAAGGGGCCGTTGCATGTGACGCGCGGGCCGCGGTCTAACCCGCTGTTCGGGGCCTTCATCAAGGCGGGCGAGCAGGCGGGCTATCCGGTGACGGCCGATTACAACGGCCAGCAGCAGGAAGGCTTTGGCCCGATGGAGGCCACGATCTACAAGGGGCAGCGCTGGTCTGCGGCCAATGCCTATCTCAAGCCCGCGATGAAGGCGGGGAACGTGACCACGATCCGCGCCTTTGCGCGGCGGGTGGTGATCGAGGGCGGGCGGGCTGTCGGGGTCGAGGTCGAGCGCGGTGGCAGGGTCGAGGTGATCGGCGCCAGCCGCGAGGTGGTGGTTGGGGCATCTTCGATCAACACGCCGAAAATCCTGATGCTGTCGGGCATCGGCGATGCGGCGCAGCTTCGGGCGCATGGTGTCGATGTGGTGGCTGATCGTCCGGGTGTGGGGGCGAATTTGCAGGACCATCTGGAGCTTTACCTGCAATATGCCTCGAGCCAGCCGATCACGCTGTTCAAGCATTGGAACCTGTGGGGCAAGGCGCGGATCGGGGCGCAATGGCTGTTCACCGGCAAGGGACTGGGGGCAAGCAACCAGTTCGAGGCCTGTGCCTTTATCCGCTCGAAGGCAGGGGTGGAATATCCCGACATCCAATATCATTTCCTGCCCATCGCGGTGCGCTATGACGGCAAGGCGGCCGCAGACGGCCACGGATTTCAGGCGCATGTCGGTCCGATGCGGTCAAAATCGCGCGGGGCTGTCACCTTGCGGTCGGGCGATCCGGCGGATGCGCCGCGCATCCAGTTCAACTACATGTCGCACCCTGACGACTGGGAGGACTTCCGGCGCTGCATCCGCCTGACGCGCGAGATTTTCGGGCAAGAGGCGTTCAGGCCCTATATGAAGCACGAAATCCAGCCGGGGGCGGCGGTGCAGACCGACGAGGAGCTAGACGGTTTCATCCGCGCGCATGTCGAAAGCGCCTATCATCCCTGCGGCACGGCGCGGATGGGGCGGCGGGACGACCCGATGGCGGTGGTCGATCCGGAGTGCCGCGTAATCGGGGTCGACGGTTTGCGGGTGGCGGACAGTTCGATCTTTCCGCAGGTGACGAACGGCAATCTGAACGGGCCGTCGATCATGGTCGGCGAAAAGGCGGCGGATCATCTGCTGGGCAAGGCACCGCTTCCGGCCTCGAACCTCGAGCCGTGGATCAATCCGGCGTGGAGGGTTGCCCAGAGGTAAGGGACAACCCGCGGCGACCGGTCTGAGTGTGATCTAAGCGTTTGGCGCGGATACTGCGCGCGGGGGAGCGGGGATTTTCTTTCGTTCTTTATGTGTTCCGATAAAGTTAACGATACTTGCTGGTTTCGGTTGAGTTTTCGCTTATTCCAGCGATAAGGCGGGATGGCGTTAATCTTTCGTTCACTTATTGTTCTAGCTCTGATCGCCGGGTCTGTTCAGGCAGAGACCGTTTCGGGCCGTGCGCGGGTGGTCGACGGGGACACTTTGGCTATCGGAGCCGAACATGTCCGACTGTTCGGGATCGATGCGCCCGAGCGTGACCAGACGTGCGACCGGGGCGGACGGCCATGGGCTTGCGGGCGCGACGCAACGCGGGCCTTGAACGCCTTGGTCGGCAAGGCGCGGTTGGTGTGCGAGGTGCAGGACCGCGACCGTTACGGGCGGGCGGTTTCGATCTGCGCGGCGGGTGAAACCGATCTGGCAGAAGCATTGGTCGAGCAGGGGGCGGCGGTTGCCTACAGGCGGTATTCGCTGCGCTACGTTGCGGCGGAAACGCGGGCGCGGGCGCGCCGCCTCGGGGTCTGGTCCGGGCAGATGGTCTTGCCCGAGGCATATCGGCATGGTACCGAGGCCGAATCGGGGGGCGACTCGGGGGCCGAATCGGGGGCCGGGGCTGGCGGTTGCGTGATAAAAGGAAACGTCGGGACGCATGGTCGGATCTATCACCTGCCGGGACAGACGGATTACGCGGCGACACGCATAAACGAGGCGCGCGGCGAGGCGTGGTTCTGTTCCGAGGCCGATGCGCGGGCGGCAGGCTTTCGAAAAGCACAGCGCTAGTTGACCGAAATCAAGGTAGGCTGCGGTGCGGCAGGTTACTCTTTCAGGGCAAGAGAAGGAGGCGATCTGATGTCGAACACACCCCATGACCTTTACGAAGATTTTCCGCAGAAGGCCGCGGCGATCCATGCCTTGAAGGCGTCAAACCTGCATTTCGCCAAGATGGTAGACGAATATCACGAGGTGAACCGGGCGGTTCACCGTGCCGAAACGCTGGTCGAACCTGTCACGCCCGAGCATGAGGGGCAGTTGCGGCAAAAGCGCATGCGGCTCAAGGATGACATCTGGCGTGCACTGAGCGCCGCCTGACGAAGGCTGGTCATCCCCGTCGTGGCGGGGATGACCATCGGTATGATGATCGGTTACGGCCGGAGCGTGCTGTTACGCCGGTTCGGCCATGCGGCCCGCCCACATCGCCTTGAAGGCCGGGCGCGACTGGCAGGTTTTCAGCCATGCGTCGACTGCGGGGAATTCGGCCATCAGGGCCGTGTTGCCCTGCGCGTATCGCACGCATTCGGCCACGACGATGTCGCCTGCAGTGAAGCGTTCGCCCAGCACGAAGGGGTGGGTTGCCAGATGCGCGTTCAACCGCGCCAAGGGGCGGCGCAGTTTTTCGGCCGAGACATCGACCGATGCCTGCTGTTCGGGCGTGAGCGGCTGACCTGCGGCGAGGGGGTAGAACATCTCGAGTGCAGGCCCCTCGATCGCGGTCGCGGCAAAGAGCGCCCATTGCTCCATCAGCGCGGTTTCGCCGTCCGAACGGGGGCCGAGGTCGCCGCCGTGACGCCGCGCGATGTAAAGCGTGATGGCAAGGCTTTCAGTCAGGATCAGGTCACCATCCTGCATAGCGGGGATTTGCGCCTGCGGGTTCACGGCGGTGAAGTCGGGCGAGGCGGTGTTGACCGGAGCATCCGCGGCCTGGGCATCGGGCAGGCGATAGGCCTGAATCACCGGCACATGGGCAAAGGGCGTGCCGGTCTCGTGCAAAAGCCACAGGGGGCGCGAGGCGCGCGAACGGTAGACGCCGTATAGGGTAAGCATGGGAACCTCCGGTTTGTTGCCCGTTTCTACACCGTTTGGACAAGGCAAAGCGAGAGGGCGGAACGGCGCCCGCTTGCCGCATTGCAGCGAGGGTCATGGCTTGTCTGCCCGAAAAAGCGGCGGTAGGTCTGGGGCATGACAAAAGCCCTGACATTTCCGGCCCATGCGCGGGCGACACTTGCGCTGGGATTGCCGTTGATCGGCAGTCATCTGGCGCAGATGGCACTGCATGTGGTCGATACGGTGATGCTGGGCTGGTACGGTGTTACCGAACTGGCTGCCGTGGTGATCGGATCGTCGTCGTTCTTTGTGGTGTTCATCCTTGGTTCGGGATTTGCACAGGCGGTGATGCCGATGGTCGCGGCCTCGCTCGGGGAAGGGGACGAGGCGCAGGTCAGGCGCGACACGCGGATGGGGCTGTGGCTTTCGGCGGGGTTCGGGATCGCCACCTATCCGCTGTTCTGGCATTCGGGGGCGGTCTTGACGGCGCTGGGCCAAAGGCCCGAGGTGGCCGGACTGGCGCAGGATTTCCTGCGGGTGGCAGGTCTGGGCATGGTGCCTGCCTTGTTGGTCATGGCGTTGAAAAGCTACCTTGCCGCGCTGAACCGCACGCAGGTGGTGCTGTGGGTCACGCTGGGGGCGGTGGTGGTGAATGCGGCCGTCAACTGGTTCCTGATCTTTGGCAACGGCGGCGCGCCCGAACTGGGTGTGGTGGGGGCGGCGATCGCGTCACTTTCGGTGCAGGTGCTGACCTTTGCCGAGCTGGCACTCTATGCCGGTCGGTTGCCCGAGTTGCGGCGGTTCAATCTGTGGCAGCGGTTCTGGCGGGCCGATTGGCAGGCCTTGGGGCGGGTGTTCCGCTTGGGCTGGCCGATCGGGGTGACGGGGCTTGCGGAAAGCGGCATGTTTCAGGCGAGCGCGCTGATGATGGGCTGGATCGGGACGGTGGAACTGGCCGCGCATGGCATTGCGATGCAGGTCGCATCACTTGCCTTTATGGTGCATCTGGGGCTTTCGAACGCGGTCACGGTGCGGACCGGCTTTGCCGATGGTGCCGGTGACGGGCCGGGATTGCGGACAGGCGCGCTGGCGGGGGTTGCGTTGTCGCTGGGCTTTGGTCTGGCGATGGTGGTGCTGTTTCTGGCTGCACCCGTGGCGATCCTGAGCGTCTTTCTGGATATGACGAAGCCCGAGGCGGCGCAGATCGTGGCCTTCGGCACGGTGCTTCTGGCATTGGCTGCGCTGTTCCAGATCACCGATGCGATGCAGGTCATGGCGCTGGGCATGCTGCGCGGTGTGCGGGACACGCGGGTGCCGATGCTTCTGGCGGCGTTCAGCTATTGGGGGGTCGGCATCCCGTCGAGCTATGGTCTGGCCTTTGTGCTGGGTTTGGGCGGGGTGGGGTTGTGGCTGGGGCTGGTGATCGGGCTGGCGGTTGCTGCATCCAGCCTGATGTGGCGGTTCTGGTCGCGCCGCTAGCTTTGGACGGCAAGCGCCGAGGCCCCCCGCCTGTGCCGAGTTTCATTCGGCGGCTTTTTGCGCCTTGAGCAGGCGGTCGGCCTTTTTCCGCACAAGCACCGAGCGCAGGTCGTGCATTGCCAGAAGCAAGGTGTCGGTCACGTCTTCAAGCTGGTCATCGGTCGCTTTGGACTGGGCCCATTGCGTGGTCAGGTTCATGTGGTCGACGGCGCGATGGATATCGTCGATGTCGCGCCGGGAAAGGACGGCAAGGCGTGCGGCCATCCAGTCGGCAATGGCGATCTGTTCCGCATCGGTCAGGGGACGGTCGCCATGGGGTTTGACGTTGCCGTTGCGGACGTTGACCACCGCGATCTCTTCCATCTCGATCCGGCGCTGGCGGTTTTCGGTATCGACCCGAAAAACCGTCGCGCCATTGTCGCGGATGCGGAAGTAGAACTTCGGCAGGTCGCCCGACATCAAGTCACCTTTCAGACGAGGCTGGCGCAGAACCGCTGGATGCGGGCGCAGGCCTCTGCCAACAACACGTCCGAGGTAGCGTAGCTGACGCGGAAGTTGGGGGAAAGCCCGAAGGCCGCGCCGAATACGACGGCGACGCCGGTATCGTCGAGCAGGGCCGAGGCGAAGACCTCGTCATTGGTGATCGTGACACCCGAGGGGGTGGATTTGCCGATGCAGCCCGAGATGTCGGGGTAGACGTAAAAGGCGCCTTCGGGGGTGGGGCAGGTCACGCCTTCGGCCTTGTTCAGCATGCCGACCACCAGATCGCGGCGGCGCTGGAAGAGGGTGCGGTTTTCGGCCAGAAAATCCTGCGGGCCGGTCAGCGCCTCGAGTGCGGCATATTGCGAGACGGACGAGGGGTTCGAGGTCGATTGCGACTGGATCGTGCCCATGGCCTTGATCAGGTTCAGCGGCCCTGCAGCATAGCCGATGCGCCAGCCCGTCATCGCATAGGATTTCGACACGCCGTTGCAGGTGAGGGTGCGGTCGTAAAGGCCGGGTTCGACCTCGGCCGGGGTGCAGAATTCGAAATCGTCGAAGACGAGGTGTTCGTACATGTCGTCGGACATGATCCAGACCTGCGGGTGGCGCATCAGCACGTCGCAAAGGGCGCGCAGTTCGGCCCGCGTATAGCCCGCACCTGTGGGGTTGGAGGGCGAATTGAATATGAACCATTTGGTCTTGGGCGTGATCGCGGCTTCGAGCTGGGCCGGTGTCAGTTTGAACTGCGTCTCGATGCCTGCAACCACGGGAACGGGGGTGCCGCCCGCCAGAAGCACCATGTCGGGGTAGCTGACCCAGTAGGGCGCGGGGATGATGACTTCGTCGCCGGGGTTACAGGTCGCCATGAGCGCGTTGTAGAGGATTTGCTTGCCGCCGGTGCCCACGGTCACTTGCGCGGGCGTGTAGGTCAGGCCGTTTTCGCGCAGGAATTTGTTGCAGATCGCGGCTTTGAGTTCCGGAATGCCGTCGACGGCGGTGTATTTTGTGCGGCCCGCGTCGATGGCGCGTTTGGCGGCGTCTTTGATGTTCTGGGGCGTGTCGAAATCGGGTTCGCCCGCGCCCAGACCGATGATGTCGCGCCCTGCGGCGGCGAGTTCGCGTGCCTTGTTCGTCACCGCGATGGTGGGCGACGGTTTGACGCGGGCGAGCGTGTCGGACAGGAAGGCCATGGGAACCTCGGACAAAATGGGGAAAGGGTGGAAAGTGGTTGGCGCATCTTCTAGGGTGCGGCCTTCACGGGTTCAAGCAAGTTGAGGCAAGGCGATGATCGAGACGGCGGAGGCACGCTTGAAGCGGATGTCGATGCGAAGCTGGCGGCGCGGGACCAAGGAGATGGACCTGATCCTTGGGCCTTGGTCGGACATGCATCTGACGGGACTGGATGCGGCGCGGCTGGAAACATACGAGGCGCTTCTGGCCGAGAATGACCAGGACCTGATGGCTTGGGTCTTCGGGCAAGCTGTGCCCCCGCCGGAACTGGCTGCGTTGCTGGACGAGATTGCCGCCTATGCCCGTGCGCGGCTGGTGCCGAAAGCCTGAGCGGCGTTTACCTGATCTTGGGACTTTGCGTTGATTCTGCGCCGGTAGATTGCCGGACAGGAGGGCGGAATGACGGTTCAGGGTGCGATCCGTGACGGATCGGAAACGATGGTTTTGCAAGGGTATCTTGACAGTCTGGCGATGATCGAGCGGTTGCACCGCTTGCTGCTTGACGTGATCAAGGATGAATTCGAGCGATTGGCGGTGGACGAGATCAATCCGGTGCAGGCGCTTTTGCTGTTCAACATCGCCGAGCACGAGGTGACGGCGGGCGAATTGAAATCGCGCGGCTATTATCAGGGGTCGAACGTCAGCTATAACCTGAAAAAGCTGGTCGAGATGGGGTATATGCATCATCAGCGGTCAGACGTCGACCGCCGGTCGGTGCGGGTCAAGCTGACCGACAAGGGGCGGGCGTTGCGTGCGCAGATCGCCGACCTGTTCCGCCGTCATGCCGGTATCCTGGCGGTCAAGGCGGGGATCTCGGTCGCGGGGCTTGAGGATGTGAACCTGTATCTGCGTCGGCTGGAACGCTTCTGGGGCGAACAGATCCGCTATATCTACTAGCGCCAGAGCCACGGGTAGCGGGCCAAGGCGCCCTGTGCCTTGGCGAGCGCGCGGTTGAGCGGCCCCGCTTTGGGCAAAGTGCCCGATGCGAGGCGGTCGATGGCAACCTCGGGCGGGCAGGGACGGCGCGAGACCGGATCGTAATAGCGCGGATAGGCGATGAGGGCGGCATGGGCCAGATGCAAAAGCGGGACGGGTTGGCGGCGGCTGCCGTCCGGCAGGCGCAGGCGGCGGGCGGGAATGTCGCCTAGGTCGCGGGTCAGGCCCCAGCCCGCGTAGAAGGGCGCGCCAAGGCAGGTGACGGGTTTGCCGCGCAAAAGGGCTTCGAAGCCGAGAAGCGAGGTCATGGTCCAGACCTCGTCGCAGGCGTCGATCAGGGCTGTGGGGTCGGCGTGGGCTGCGGTGATATCGGCGGGGCTTTCGGGCGGCACTGCGCCCGAACGAAGGCCCGCTTCGACATCGGGGTGCGGCTTGAAGATCAGAATGGCTTCGGGGTTTGCGCTGCGGGCGGCATGCAGCAGGGCGAGATTGGTCGATATGCCTGTCGTACCCAGACGGATCGATGCGTCATCCTCGACCTGACCGACGATAAGGATGCGGCGGCGGCCACCTTGCGGCGGCAGGTCGGGCCGGGTGCCGGACAGGTTGTATTTGGTCAGGTTCAGGCGGGTGACCGCATCGACAAGTGCTTTGGCCCGTTGCAGGCCGCCGGGGGGCGGGGGGGCCATGATCAGGCGTTCAAGGCGGCTTTCGCGGGTCGGGTCGTAGTAGATGCCCAGATCGTCGGTCACAAGGCTGAGCGGGGCCACCAGATCGGCCCCGAGGCCGCGCGAGCGCAGGAAACCGTCTTCGACCCGCAGGGTGGGCAGGTCGGGCGGCAGGCCGGTGGCCTTGCTGGCCCAGACGAGCAGGGGGCGGCCTGTCTTGCGCGCCTTTGCGGCTGCGGATTGGGGGGTGGCGGCGAAGATCAAGGGGATTTCACGGCCGAAAACCTGTTGCAGGCGGCTGCGCTTCCAAAGGCGCATGCCAAGGGCCACATGGCCGTTGCGGTCCTGACGGAAGGCGCGGGTTTCGGCTTCGAGTTGGTCGAGCACTTGCTCGAAGCTGCATAGGCGATCGCGGCAGGGGTCATACCATCTGGGCGCAAGGATCATCGCCACGGCGAAAAGCTGGGCACGGGTGAGGTTCCGCTTGCGGCGGGGGAAGGCGTGGCTGTCGGTGGTCAGGCCCCAGCCTGCGTAGAAGGGCGCGCCGAATAGGCGCGGGCGATGGCCGGCAAGGATCGCCTCGAAGCCCAGTTGCGACGAGACGGCATAGACGGCGATTGCCCCCTGAAGCAGCGCCCAAGGCGAGACGGCGGTGGACAGGAGCGTGACATTGGCGGGCAGGGTTGTGGCGTCGAAATGACCGCGGCGCAGGCCGAGCGAGGTTTCGGGATGCGATTTGACAAGGATGCGGGCAGAGGGATGGTCGGCCATGGCTGTGGCGAGCATCTCGGCAAAGGTCTGGGCGGTGGCCCCCGAATGGCGGATCGATGCGTCGTCCCGGGTCTGGTCTATCACCAGCACATAGCCCGGCGCGGGGGCCGCAAGTGCCGGGTCGTGCAGGTTGTATTTCGACAGGTCCGAGGCTTGCAGGCGCGCGATGCCGTCACGCGCGCGGGCAAGCAGGGCCGTATCGTCGAGCGGGTGCGTGGCAGCGATGCGTTCGATCAGCGACGGGGCCGAGGGGTCGAAATGCAGGCCGTAAGGGTCGATCAGCAGGCCGAGCGGGGCGTCGCCCGCGCGGCCGGGGCGGAGCGAGCGCAGAAAAGCGTCTTCGACGCGGATGAGGGGGGCGTTGTGGCGAAGGGCGACCGCCTCGCCCCGTTTGGCGGTGGGGGATTTGCCCCAGACGGTGACGCCATCGCCGGGGCGCGGCAGGCCCAGACAAAGTTCGTGCCCCGCAAGCGACAGGATGCGGCGCAGGCGGGGATTCAGGAATCCGCCGTTGTAAAAGTACAGCCGCCGGGGAAGGCCCTCGGCGGCGTTTGGCGCAAGGCCGGACATTGTTACTGTCCGGTAAGCGCGGTTGCCGCTCCGGCGGTGCCTGTGATCGCGCCGATGGATTTCTGCCACTGCACGTAAGGTGCTTCGGTCACGTAGACCGTATCGCCGTCGCGCACGAGGAAATCGCGGGCCTCGAACATGCCGGTCGGCTGGGTCAGGTCGAGCACGTAGACCATGCGCTGGGCGCCGACGAGGTCGTTGCGGCCGAGGACGGCGTTGGCGATTTCCGAGGGTTCGTTGCGGAATACGAAGACGCCTGTCGGGTCGGCGATATTGGTAGAAAGGCCTCCGACGATGGCAATCGCTTCGATTGCGGAAAGAGTTTGGGTGTCGAATGGAACACGGCTTTGCGAGCCGGTTGCACCAAGCGCGGTGAAAGAGCGGCTGTCTTTCTCGACCACGATCTGGTCGCCCGGACGCAGGGCGATGTCGAGCGCGGGGTTCTGGTAGAGGTCTTGCAGCCAGACCTTGCCGGTCTGCCCGTTGCGGGTGACGCGGATGATCGCCTGACCCGGTTCGATCTTGACCCCGCCTGCGCGGGCCAGCATGGCCGAAAGCGTGCGGGTCGGGCGTTCGATCGCGAAGATGCCCTGTGACGCTGCTTCGCCTGCAACGGTCACGGTCGAGCCGTCTCCGGCAACGCGCTGGACGATGACTTGGGGGTCGGGGGTCTGGCTGTCGAGTTTGGCCGCGATCTCGTTGCGAAGTTGCTCGGGCGATTTGCCCGCGGCCTTGATCCGGCCGGCATAGGGGATGAAGATCGATCCCTGGCCGTCGACCTCGAGTTCGTTCAGTTGCGACAGGCGCTGGCCCGAGTTTCCGAGAAGCGGGTCATCCTTGACGTTTTCGTAGACCGTGAGCGACAGCTTGTCGCCCGCCGCGATCATGTCGGAGCCTATGACGCCCGCATTCATGAAGCTGTTGGAAAACCCGTAGGACGGCATGACCGACGTTGCCTGCGTGACGCGGCTGTTGACCTGCACGATGAAGGCGTCGCCCTGTTTGAGCACCGAGCCTTTGAAGATTTCGGATTTGTTCGGACCACTTCGCGGCAGGCCGCAGCCTGCGATACCTGCACAAAGCAGGGAGAGGACCACCAATTTGGCCCCGTTAGATACCGACATTGCCACTGCTCGGGCTCCTTGGATGGAGTTTGCCTCAAGTTTTGCCTGTAAGGCTACAGGATGACGGGGTATTTTGCCAAGCGACTTGATCGGTTGTGACCAAAAGGTCAGCCGACGGCGTGCAACTGTTGCCGTGGGGACGCGTTGCCCGAGGAGAGCGCGTCGTATGGGTCGTGCGGTGCGAGCATCAGGTCGACCACTTGCCGCAACAGGGCGCGGCGTCCGTTGGCCGAATAGAAGCCGCCCGGAATTTGCGAGGTTTCAAGCAGATAGCGCCGGAAATCACGATAGGCGCGGCTGTCGGGGCGGGTCGGGGCTACGAAGAATTCGGCGGGGGACTGGGTCGAGACGAATTCGGGCTTGGCATAGACCGCCTGTCCGAAGGCCATGAGCGGAAGTCCGCGCCAGAGAGCCTGTTGGGCTGCAGTGGAATTCACGGTGACGGCGCTGCGGGCCTGATTGAGCAATTGCGCGAGTTTGCCGCCGCGAATGAAATGGACGCGGTCGGCAAGGCCGTGCCCGGCAGCGATGCGGCGGATGGATTGGCGCAACGGCGCGCGGCCATCTTCGAGCGGGTGGGCCTTGAAGACGAGGTGGTGGTGCGGCGGGGCGCCTTTGGCGAAGGCCGAGATCACCTCGGCGATAAATTCCGGCATGCTGGCAAAGGGGGAATGGGCCCGGAAGCTGGCGTCGTGTTCAAGTTGCAGAAGGACGATGTGATAGGGAAAGCCCGCGCGGCGGATGCGGGCGGTGGCAAGCATCCGCTCCCAGCGGTGCAGCGGCTGCAAGAGCAGGCTGCGCAGGTGCAGCTTTGCCTCGTCCCAGACGGTGATCTGGCGGTGCGGGCGGTAAGCGCGGTAATCCCAGAAGCCGGCAAAGACGAACCAGTGGTAGAGCGCACCCCAGAACATGTGCTGGCGCATGTCGCCCCAATGCGCCGGGGCGTCGGGTTGGCTGCCATCGCTGCGGGCGAGGGCCGATTGCATGTCGGTTACGGTCATCTCCATCAGGCGCGAGTTGCCGTTGGACCCGCCCCGTTCGTAGGTGATCCAATAGGGGCGCAGATAGCCTTCCTCGTAGACGTGGACCGTTATACCGGCGGCGCGGGCCGCCGCGACGGCTGCGGTATGGAGCGGCCGGGTATCGCCATAAAGCACCAGATCGGTGATGGCATGGCGGGTGAGCAGGTCTGCGACGGCGGCGGGCCAATCTTCGACTGTGCCACGATAGGGGATGTAGCTGTCCCTGTCGGGCCAGAAAGCCCGGTCGCCCCTGTTGAAGCCGACGCGCAGGGCGGTTGCGCCCGAGGCACGCAGCATTGCTGCGAGTTGTGCAAAAAACGGGCCGTGGGGGCCCTGGAGGAGCAGGAACTGGCGGCCTGTGCCGGACACTCGCATAATCGGACAACCTGTCATTGACGCCGGCATGATACGGCCAAGCGAGGCGCGGGGAAAGCGGGCTTGCTGCCTGCGGGACGAAACGGCGTTCCGGCGGGATTTTCTGCCGGTGGCGTTTTCCAGCGTGGATTGCTGCGGGGCTGTTTGTGTGCCGATCCCGAGCGTGGAATTTTTCCCGATTTGAGAGCGCCCTGGCTTGTCTTTGGCATCGCGCGCGGGGATGATAGTGCCAGATGTGGTGGGGGATCAGGCCAGATGGCGATACCGGTCGAGAGCTTCTTTCTGCCGCAGGGGGCTGCGGGCACCTTGCAGCAGCGCATCCGGCAGATGGTGTCGGAAGGGATATTGTCGGGCCGGTTCCGTGCGGGGGACAGGATGCCGTCGAGCCGCGGACTGGCGCTGCATCTGGGGGTGAGCCGGATCACGGTGACGCTGGCCTATACCGAACTGGTGTCATCGGATTATCTGACAGCACGGGGACGGTCGGGGTATTATGTCAGCGAGGGCGTGCCGGTGCAGCCTGCATTCCAGCCGGTGGCGCGGCGCGAGGAGCGGGTGGATTGGGCGGCGGTTACGGGGGGGCGGTTCTCGCGGCAGCCGCGGCTGGAGCGGCCCGAGGATTGGCGGTCTTATCCGTACCCGTTTATCTATGGGCAGGCGGATGCGAGCCTGTTTGACCACCAGAACTGGCGGCTTTGTGCGGTTCAGGCGCTGGGGCGGCGTGATTTCGAGACATTGACGGCAGATTATTACGAGCAGGACGATCCGATGCTGATCGAATACATCCTGCGGAATATCCTGCCCCGGCGGGGGATTTCGGCGCGACCTTCGGAGGTGCTGGTGACGATGGGGGCGCAGAATGCGCTGTGGCTGGCGGCACAGGTGCTTTTGCGGCCGGGGCAGGCGGTTGCGCTGGAAAACCCATGTTATCCGGCGTTTCGGGGCATGGTGGCACAGACCGGCGCGCGGATCATGGCGGTGGATGTCGATGCCGACGGCTTGCCGCCCGAGGCTTTGCCCGCGGGGGTGGATGTCGTGTTTCTGACCGCAAGCCATCATTGCCCGACCAACGCGACGATGCCGCTTGCGCGGCGCAATGCGCTTTTGAAAGCGGCGTCAGAGCGCGGGTTCATCGTGGTCGAGGATGATTACGAATTCGAGATGAGCTTTCTGCGGCCGGTGTCGCCTTCGCTTAAATCGCTCGATTCCGAAGGGCGGGTGGTGCATGCGGGGTCGTTTTCGAAGTCGATCTTTCCGGGGTTGCGGCTGGGTTGGCTGGTGGGGTCGGAGGGGTTCATCCGCGAGGCGCGGGCGCTGCGGGGGCAGGTGCTGCGCCATCCGCCGGGGCATATGCAGCGCACGGCGGCGTATTTCCTGTCGCTCGGGCATTACGATGCGCTGGTGAACCGGATGAAGATGGCCTTCCGCAAGCGGCGCATGGCGATGGACGAGGCGATTGGTGCGAACGGGCTGACGGTGGCGGGGCAGGGCGGCTTTGGCGGGTCTTCGTTCTGGATGGAGGCGCCGGAGGGAGTGGATACCGAGGCGCTGGCGCTGCGGTTGCGGGGCGAGGGCGTGCTGATCGAACCGGGGCGCGTGTTCTTTGCGCCTGAAGCGGAGCGGCGGAATTTCTACCGGTTGGCCTATTCGTCGATTGCGCCCGCGCGGATCGGCGAGGGCATCGCGCGGATCGCGCGGGCGATCGGGTAGGCATTGCGCTGCTTGCGCTGGCGAAGCGGGGGACTTTGCGTCCCCCGCACCCCCTGCAGAGTATTTTGGCAAAGGTGAAAGGGCAGGCTGGACTTAAGCGGCTTTGCGCTCTGGCCCTATAGGCGAAGGCGGGGGCGGGGATAGAAGACTGGCAAAGCGCGGCCGGTTCGGGCCGCCGATCATGGAGCGACGAATATGCGGATGACCACCGAGGAAGCCTTTGTCAAAGTGTTGCAGATGCATGGCATCGAGCATGCGTTCGGGATCATCGGCTCGGCCTTCATGCCGATTTCGGACCTGTTCCCCAAGGCGGGCATCACGTTCTGGGACTGCGCGCATGAAGGGTCGGGCGGGATGATGGCGGATGGCTATACCCGCGCGTCCGGCAAGATGAGCATGATGATCGCGCAGAACGGGCCGGGGATCACCAACTTCGTCACGCCGGTGAAGACGGCCTATTGGAACCATACTCCGTTGTTGCTGGTCACGCCGCAGGCGGCCAACAAGACCATCGGGATGGGCGGTTTCCAAGAGGTCGAGCAGATGGCGTTGTTCAAGGACATGGTCGCCTATCAGGAAGAGGTGCGCGATCCGGCGCGGGTGGCCGAAGTGCTCAACCGCGTCATCTTGCAGGCCAAGCGCCATTCGGCACCCGCCCAGATCAACATGCCGCGCGATTACTGGACGCAGGTGATCGACATCGATCTGCCCGCGATGGTCGAGTTCGAGCGGCCTGCTGGTGGCGAGACGGCGATTGCGGAAGCGGCGGCGCTGCTGTCGGCAGCGAAGTTTCCGGTCATTCTGAACGGCGCGGGCGTGGTGTTGGCGGGTGCGATTCCGGCCAGCATGGCTTTGGCGGAACGGCTGACCGCGCCGGTTTGTGTGGGGTATCAGCACAATGACGCGTTTCCGGGGTCGCACCCGCTGTTTGCGGGGCCGCTTGGCTATAACGGGTCCAAGGCGGGGATGGAGTTGATCGCGCAGGCGGATGTTGTGTTGTGTCTGGGGACGCGGCTCAACCCGTTCTCGACCTTGCCGGGCTACGGGATGGAGTATTGGCCGAAGGAAGCGAAGGTCATTCAGGTCGATATCAACCCCAACCGGATCGGGCTGACCAAGAAGGTCACGGTCGGGATCGTGGGGGATGCCAAGAAGGTGGCCGAGGCGCTTTTGGCGCGGCTGTCGGGCAGTGCAGGGGACGCTGGGCGCGATGCGCGGCGCGATGTGATCGGCACCACGAAAAGCCGTTGGGCGCAGCAACTGGCGTCGATGGACCATGAGGAGGATGATGTCGGCACCAGCTGGAACCAGCGGGCGCGGGCGGACAAGCCGGAATGGATGAGCCCGCGCATGGCGTGGCGGGCGATCCAGTCTGCACTGCCAAAAGAGGCGATCATTTCCAGCGACATCGGGAATAACTGCGCGATCGGGAACGCCTATCCTACCTTTGAAGCCGGGCGGAAGTATCTGGCGCCGGGGCTGTTCGGGCCTTGTGGCTATGGCTTGCCGAGCATCGTGGGGGCCAAGATCGGCTGCCCGGATACTCCGGTCGTGGGCTTTGCGGGGGACGGGGCTTTCGGGATTGCGGTGACGGAGTTGACGGCGATTGGCCGGCCCGAGTGGCCTGCGATCACGATGGTCGTGTTCCGCAATTACCAGTGGGGGGCCGAGAAGCGGAATTCGACCCTGTGGTATGACGACAATTTCGTGGGCACCGAGCTGGACGAGCAGGTGTCTTATGCCGGTATCGCCAAGGCTTGCGGGTTGCAGGGCGTGCAGGCGCGCACGATGGACGAATTGCGCGAGGCGTTGGCCCGCGCGATCGACGACCAGATGAAGCACGGGAAGACCACGCTGATCGAGGCGATGATCAATCAGGAGCTGGGCGAGCCGTTCCGCCGCGATGCGATGAAGAAGCCGGTGGCGGTGGCGGGGATTTCCGCGGCTGACATGCGCCCGCAGGTGGTTTGATGCCCTTCGACCTCGGGCTTGGCGGGGCGGTCTGGATGGCGGTTGCCGTTCTGGTCGCCGCGCTGGTGCGGGGCTATTCGGGGTTCGGCTATTCGGCGCTGGTGATTGCGGCGTCGTCGCTGGTGATGAACCCGCTGAACATGGTCGCGGTGGTCGTGATACTGGAAACCGCCATGTCGTTGCAGGCGTGGCGGGGTGTCGGGCGCGATGTCGACTGGCGGCGCGTGGGGTTCTTGCTGGCGGGGGCGGCTGTCGGGCTGCCGCTTGGCTTGTGGGCGCTGACGGGGATATCGGAGGATGCGGCGCGGGCGATCATTTCCGCTTATGTGCTGGTGATGTGTCTGGTGCTGCTTGCGGGCTGGCAGCTCAGCGGCGAATGGCGGGGGGGCAGCAATTTCGCCGCCGGCATCGTGTCGGGGCTGGCCAATGCGCCGGGGATGGGGGGACTGCCGATTGCGGCTTTCTTTGCGGCGCAGGCGATACCGGCGAATGTGTTTCGCGCCACGTTGATCGCCTATTTTCCGCTGCTCGATATCTATTCCGCGCCGCTTTACTGGTATCACGGGCTGGTATCATGGGACACGATCTGGGCTTCGGTGATCGCCTTGCCGCTGACGTTTCTGGGCAACTGGCTGGGGGACGGCATTTCTTTGCGAGCGATCCGCAAGAGTTCCGGCGGTTTGCCATCGTGCTGCTGGCTGTGCTGGCCACGCTCGGGCTGTTGAAGGCGGTGCTTTGAATGGCGGTGCTTGTGGTCAATGCGGGGTCTTCGTCGATCAAGATCGCGGTGTTCGACGAGGCGTTGACCGAGGTGGCATCGGGGCGCGTGACCGAGATTGGCGGGGCATCGCGGGTCGAGGTCGGTGACTTGCGCGGGGCGCGGCCAGTGCCTGACCATGCGGCGGCTTTGGCGCTGTGCCTTGAGGCGCTGGCCGAGCGGGGCTGGGGGCTGGACCGATTGGCTGCTGCCGCGCATCGCGTGGTGCATGGCGGGGCGGGGCTTGTGGTGCCGTGCCGCGTGACGCCACGGGTTCTGGCGGGGATCGAGGCGGTTGTGCCGCTGGCACCTCTGCACAATCCGGCGAACCTGACCGCGATGCGGGCGCTGGGGCGGCTGGTGCCGGAACTGCCGCAGTTTGCGAGTTTCGACACGGCGTTTCACGCGACGATCCCCGAGGTCGCAGTGCGATATGCGCTGCCGCCCGAGGCCGAGGAATTGGGGCTGCGGCGTTACGGGTTCCACGGGATCAGCTATGCGGGCTTGGTGCGGTCGCTGGGGGAGCGGTTGCCCGAGCGGCTTTTGGCGCTGCATCTGGGCAACGGGGCCTCGCTTTGTGCCATTCGGGGCGGGGCATCGGTGGCGACGACGATGGGGTATTCGCCGCTTGACGGGCTTACGATGGGAACGCGGACGGGGAGCATCGACGGGAATGCGGTGTTGCGTCTGGCCGAAGTGCACGGGGTGGCGCGGGCTGGGGCGATCTTGAACCGCGAGAGCGGGTTGCTGGGTTTGGGTGGCGCGTCGGACATGCGCGAGCTGAGCCGCATGGGCACGGCGCGGGCGCGGTTTGCGCGAGAGCATTTCATCTATTGGGCGGTGCGCCATGCGGGAAGCATGATCGCGGCGATGGGGGGGCTTGACGGGATCGCGTTCACAGGCGGGATCGGCGAGAACGATGTTGCGGTGCGGGCGGGGATATTGGACGGGCTTGCTTGGGCGGGTGTCGGCTATGACAAGGCCGCGAATGATGCGGGCAGAGCAGAGTTGACGGGGGCGGGTTCCCGTGTCGCTATCTGGACAGTGCAGGCCTGCGAAGAGCGCCAGATTGCGCGCGAGGCTATGGGCGTCATGGCCACCGAGACTGCCGGGGAGGGCGTGTGATGGGACAACCGAAGGTCGACACGCAACGGCCCGTCTCGGACGAGGTTCGCAAGACCACCTGCTACATGTGCGCCTGTCGCTGCGGGATCAACGTGCATATGAACAGCGGCAAGGTCACCTATATCGAGGGGAACCGCGACCATCCGGTGAACAAGGGGGTTCTCTGCGCCAAGGGGGCGTCGGGGATCATGCAGGTGACGGCGCCGAGCCGGTTGCGCGCTCCGCTGCGGCGGGTCGGGCCGCGGGGGTCGGGGGCGTTCGAGGAGATCAGCTGGGACGAGGCGTTGGCGCTGGCGGTTTCATGGATGAAGCCGTTGCGCGAGGAGGCACCCGAGAAGCTGGCGTTTTTCACGGGGCGTGATCAGAGCCAGAGTTTCACGGGCTGGTGGGCGCAGCAGTTCGGAACGCCCAACTATGCGGCGCATGGCGGGTTCTGTTCGGTGAACATGGCGGCGGCGGGGATTTACACGATCGGTGGCGCGTTCTGGGAGTTCGGGCAGCCGGATTGGGCGCATACGAAGTTGTTCGTGATGTTCGGCGTGGCCGAGGATCATGACAGCAACCCGATCAAGATCGGTTTGGGCAAGCTGAAGGCGCGGGGCGCGCGGGTGATTGGGGTCAACCCGATCCGCACCGGGTATAATGCGGTCGCCGACGACTGGCTGGGGATCACGCCGGGGACGGACGGGTTGCTGATCCTGTCGCTGATCCACTGCCTGTTGGCGGCGGGGAAGATCGATCTGGATTATCTGGCGCGCTGGACCAATGCGCCTTTGCTGGTGAACGAGGCGGAGGGGGCCGAGAAGGGGCTGATCCTCAAGAACGCCGAAAGCCAGCCCTTCGTGATCGACAAGCGCACGGGGATGCCTGCGCCATGGGACGGGGCGGGGGTGCAGCCTGATCTCGGCGCGGTCTGGCAGGGGCACCGGACGGTGTTCCAGCATATGGCCGAGCGGTATCTGGCCGAGGAATACGCGCCCGAGGCGGTGGCGGGGCGGGTCGGCATTCCGGCGGCGCGGATAAGGGCGCTGGCGGCGGAACTGGCGCGGGTGGCGTTCGACGAGGCGTTCGATCTGCCGGTGGAGTGGACGGATTTTCGCGGCGACAAGCATGCGACCATGACGGGGCGGCCGGTGTCCTTTCATGCGATGCGCGGGATTTCGGCGCATTCCAACGGGTTCCAGACGGCGCGTGCGCTGCATCTGTTGCAGATCATCCTCGGCACGGTCGAGGTGCCGGGGGGATACCGGCTGAAGCCGCCATACCCCAAGCCCGTCGAGGCGCATCCGACGCCGCATTTCGTGGCGGCTGCGGGCAAGCCGCTGAGCGGGCCGCACTTGGGCTATGTGCGCGGGCCAGAGAATCTGGCGCTGAAAGAGGACGGAACACCTTGGCGGATCGACAAGGCGTTCACGTGGGAGAACCCGTTTTCGGCGCATGGGCTGATGCATATGGTGATCCCCAACGCCCATGCGGGCGACCCCTACAAGGTCGACACGCTGTTTCTTTACATGGCGAACATGTCGTGGAATTCGTCGATGAATTCGGGCCGTGTCATGGAGATGCTGACAGACAAGGGCGCGGACGGGGAATATGTGATTCCGCGGATCATCTATAGCGATGCCTATGCGTCCGAGATGGTGGCCTATGCCGATCTGATCTTGCCCGATACGACCTATCTTGAGCGGCATGACTGCATTTCGTTGCTGGATCGCCCGATTTCGGAACCCGATGCTGCGGGCGATGCCATCCGCTGGCCGGTGGCTGACGTGGACCGCGATGTGCGGCCGTTCCAGTCGGTCTTGCTCGATCTGGGGGTGCGGCTGGGTCTGCCCGGGATGACGAACCCCGACGGGACGGCGAAGTTCAGGGATTACGCCGATTACATCGTGAACCACCAGCGCAGGCCCGGAGTGGGGCCGCTGATCGGGTTTCGCGGCGACGGCAAGGCGGAAGGGCGGGGTGATCCGAACCCCGACCAGATGCAGCGTTATATCGACAATGGCGGCTTCTATCAGGCGCATGTGCCGGAGGGGGCGCAGTATTACAAACCTTGGAACGCGGCCTATCAGGATTGGGCGGTGCAAACCTCGTTTTACGAATCGCCGCAGCCTTACCTGTTTTCGATCTGGTCCGAGCCGATGCGGAAGTTCCAGCTTGCCGCCGAAGGGCAAGGCTTCATCCAGCCGCCCGACCATCTGCGTGAACAGTTGAAACTGGCTATGGACCCGTTGCCGGTTTGGTATCCGCCGTTTGGCGACGAGGCGGCGGCGGGCTATCCGGTGCATGCGCTGACGCAGCGGCCGATGGCGATGTATCATTCCTGGGGCAGCCAGAACGCGTGGCTGCGCCAGATTCACGGGAAGAATTACCTCTATGTGCCAACGAAGATCTGGCAGGGCGAGGGCTTTGCCGAAGGGGATTACGCGCGCGTGACATCGCCCAACGGCGAGATCGTGGTGCCGGTCGCGCATATGGCGGCGTTGAATGAAAACACTGTCTGGACGTGGAATGCGATCGGCAAGCGCAAAGGCGCGTGGGCTTTGGACGAAGGCGGACCCGAGGCGACTGAAGGGTTTTTGCTGAACCATCTGATTTCGGAACTGCTGCCGGAAAAGGGTGACGGGCACCGCTGGAGCAACAGCGATCCGGTGACGGGGCAGGCGGCGTGGTTCGATCTGCGGGTAAGGGTCGAGCGCGTGGGGCCGAGGGATCATTCGGAGCCGGAATTTGCGGCTGTGCCGAGGGTCGTGCCGCAAGGGGGGGAACGGGCATGACAGCGCATCACGGGAAAAAAGCGATTTCTGACGCAGAAATCGCGACGAATTCTGACGCAGAATTCGGGGTGCGACGTCGGGGCAATCCGGAATTTGCGTCAAATTCCGGCGCGTTTTCTGCGTCAGAAAACGGGGGCGTAGAATGACGGCTTTGCCAAGTCATACCGAAAAAAAGCTCGGCCTTGTCGTCGATCTTGATACCTGCGTGGGGTGTCATGCCTGCGTGACTGCCTGCAAGGGCTGGAACGATCAGGGCTATGGTGCGCCACTGTCGGATCAGAACCCTTACGGCGCCGATCCGTCCGGCACCTTTCTGAACCGTGTTCACAGCTATTCGGTACAGCCCGAGGCGGGACCGGCGCAGACCATCAATTTTCCGCGGTCCTGCCTGCATTGCGAGGATGCGCCTTGCGTCACCGTCTGCCCGACAGGGGCCAGTTACAAGCGCGTGGAAGACGGGATCGTTCTGGTGAACGAGGACGCCTGCATCGGCTGCGGGTTGTGTTCATGGGCCTGCCCTTACGGCGCGCGCGAGATGGATGCGGCGGCGGGGGTGATGAAGAAATGCACGCTCTGCGTGGACCGCATCTACAACGAGACCCTGCCCGAGGAGGACCGTGAGCCCGCCTGCGTGCGGACCTGTCCGACCGGTGCGCGGCATTTCGGTGACTTCGCCGACCCAGACAGCAAGGTCAGCCGCCTGACCGCCGAGCGCGGCGGCTATGCGCTGATGCCGGAAATGGGAACCAAGCCGGTGAACCGCTACCTGCCGCCGCGCAAGAAGGATGCCCCGCAGGATGCGAGCCTGCTGGCCCCGCTGCTGGACATCAAGGCGACGGGGTTTGCCGGATGGCTTGACCGTGTGCTGGGGAAGATCGGATGAATCCTGCACCATCGGTCATCGTGTTCACTGTCATTTCGGGGATGGGGTTCGGCTATCTTGCGATGCTCGGCTTCGGGATTGCGCCGGTCGATGGCGTGACGGCTTTCCTTGCATGGGGGTTGGGCTATGCGCTGGCGGTGGGCGGGTTGCTGGCCTCGACCCTGCATCTGGGCAACCCGCAGCGCGCCCTTTTGGCCTTTAGCCAATGGCGCACAAGCTGGCTGAGCCGCGAGGCCTGGGCTTCGGTTGCCACGCTTTTGCTTCTGGCACCGCAGGCGCTGGCCGATTGGCTGGGGTTCGGCTGGGGCCGGGGCTTTGGCGTGGCGGGCGGGGTGATGTGTTTCGTGACCGTTGGCTGCACGTCGATGATATATGCACAGATCAAGGCGGTGCCGCGCTGGAACCACCGGATCGTGCCGCTGCAGTTCCTGTGGGCGGCACTGACGGGTGGGCTGGTGCTTGCCGGGGCGGGCCTGCTTCCGGCGCTGGCTTCGGCGCTGCTTTCGGTGCTGCTGGTCGTGGGCTGGCGCATCGGGGACCGGCGGTTTACCCAAGCAGGCAGCACGATGGAAAGCGCGACGGGGCTAGGGCCGATCGGGCGTGTCGCGGTGTTCGAGCAACCCCATACGGGCAGCAATTATCTGATGCGCGAGATGATCCATGTGGTGGGCCGCAAACATGGGACGCGGCTGCGCCAGATCTCGTTGGTTGCCGTCGGGCTGGTGCCGGTATTGGCGCTGATCTTCCTGCCGGTCATGCTGGCGGTGCCGGTTGCAGCAGCGTTCCATCTTTGTGGCATGTTCGTCGTGCGCTGGCTTTTCTTTGCACAAGCCGAGCATGTGGTGGGCCTGTATTATGGCCAACGCTGAGGCGTGACATTCGCTCCCGAGGCTGGATTTACCCGTTGTCAACGCGGCCTGAAGCGGGCGTTGCGGGCGCGCGGTGATGGAATGAATTCTACCCCAAAATGATAATGTTTCGTATCATAAGGTGGTAGGCGGATGCGAGGGGGTGGGGTTTTATGCCTGATGGCGGCATAGACCAGACGGTGCGGTCGGCGGTAAACGGCAGTCGGAAGCATGGCGTCGACCGCCAGTAAGATACCGATGCCGTAAGGGGACTGCCGCATGAAAGACAACACCACACCGACGATTTCGATTTTGGTCGCCGATGATCACACGCTTCTGGCCGAGTCCCTCGAATTGTATCTTCGGGCGGATGGCGACTTTTCGACCGAGCGCGCGGAAACGCTGGATCGGGCCTTGGCCAAGATCGAAGAGCATGGAGCGTTCGACGTGGTGCTGCTTGACCTCGACATGCCGGGTATGGGCGGCTTGCAGGGGTTGGAAAAGGCCATTTCCGCGAACGCAGGCGGCCGGGTCGTGCTGTTCTCGGGGCAGGCACGTCAGGATGTGGCGCTGCGGGCGATCGAGATGGGTGCGGCAGGGTTCATTCCAAAGACGTTGTCGCCAAAGTCGCTGGCGACTGCCGTGCGCTTCGTTGCCGCTGGCGAAATCTATTTTCAGTCGAACATGGGCCGCAGCAAGCAAGCCGATGCACAGGCCGAAGTGCAGCTTTCGCAGCGTGAGTTGCAGGTGCTGCGCGGCATCTGCGAAGGGGCGACCAACAAGGATATCGCGCATGATCTGCAACTGACCGAGGTCACGGTCAAGATGTACGTGCGTTCGGTTTGCACCAAGCTGAAAGCGAATAACCGGACCCAGGCGGCTATCATCGCACTGTCGTCCGGCATGGTCTGACATAGGATTTCAGACGGGCAGTTGGCGCGTTCCCGCAAGGGGACGCGTTTTGCTTTTGGGGCGGTTGTCCTTGGGTCGTCCGGGGCCTAAGACGGTCTGGCGGGCGCGCAGGCCCCGTTTCGTCCGGGAAAAGCGATGCATCAGGATATCATCTTTGCGATGAGCTACGCTGATCTGATGGCTTTTTTGCCGATGGTCGGAACGTTGATCGTCGCAGGTGCCGCGATTGGTCTGCTGGCGGGGCTGTTCGGGATCGGTGGCGGGGCGATATCGGTTCCGGTGTTTTACGAATTGTTCGGTCTGCTCGGATACATGGACGACCTGCGGATGCCCATGGCGGTGGGGACCTCGCTTGCGGTTATCATTCCGACATCGCTGAATTCGGCGCGGGGTCATTTCAAGCGTGGCACGGTGGATATGGCATTGCTGCGGCTATGGGCGGTGCCGGTGATACTGGGGGTGCTCGCGGGCGCCGAGATTGCGCGGCACGCCGACAAGATCGTCTTCCAGCTCGTCTTTGTCGCGGTGGCTTTGATCAATGCGGCGAAACTGCTGCTCGGCGGTGCTGGTTGGAGGTTGCGCGACGGCTTGCCCGGCAAAGGCGTGATGCGCGGCTATGGTGCGGTGATCGGTCTGGCCTCGGCGCTGATGGGGATCGGTGGCGGGGCGATCACCAACCTGTTGCTGACGCTGCACGGCTATGACATCCGGCGGGCGATTTCGACGGCGGCGGGGGTTGGCGTGCTGATCGCGCTGCCCGGCGCGCTGGGCTATGTCTATGCGGGCTGGGGCAAGCCTGGGCTGCCCGCCGATGCGCTGGGCTATGTGAGCCTTTTGACCTTTGCCCTGACCGTGCCGACGACATTGCTCACGACGCGTCTGGGCGTGCGGCTGGCGCATAGCTGGTCGCGCCGCAAGCTGGAGACCGGGTTCGGAATTTTCCTGCTGCTGACGGCGGGGCGGTTCATCTGGGACATTCTGGGGGATAAGGGATGGCTTTGGCGGTGGTTACGGCCGGGACTTCGGCCATAGGGCGGCATCTGGTGACGGCGCTGGCCGGTGCCGGTTACGATGTGGCGTTGACCCATCTGGCAAGCGCAGAGGCGGCGGAAACGGTCTGCCGTCAGGTCGAGGCACTGGGTCGGCGCGCCTGGGCGGCCGAGGTGGATGCAGGCTGCGAGACAGCTGTGCCGGAGTTCCATGCAAGGGCTGCGGACTGGGCGGGCGAAGCGCCGTCGGTTCTGGTGAACAATGCCGGCATCCAGACATGGGCCTCGCTTCTGGATCTGCGGGCGGATCAGTGGGACGCGGTGATGCGTACGAACTTGCGCGGCACGTTCCTGAACACGCAAGCTGCGGCAAGGCTGATGATCGCAGGCGGGGTGAAGGGGGCGGTGGTGAACCTCGGGTCGGGGTGCAACAAGTTGGCCTTTCCGAAACTGGTGGACTACACCACGTCCAAGGGTGGCATCGAGCAATTCACCAAGGTCGCGGCAAGCGAACTGGGGCCGCATGGCATCCGGGTCAACTGCGTGGCGCCGGGGGCTGTGGCGACCGAGCGGACGGCGGCCGAGGCGGGGGACTATGCCGGAACCTGGAGCAAGGTGACACCGCTGCGCCGTGTGGGCACGCCGGCCGATATTGCGGGGCCGGTGCTGTTCTTCTGTTCGCCTGCGGCAGATTTCGTGACGGGGCAGACCTTGTGGGTCGATGGCGGTGTGTTCAGCCGCGCGCCTTGGCCTTACGAGGATTGATGCGGCGGGTATGTGATCCCGCCGCAATCGTTCAATCGGCGCTCGGAACGAGGATCTGCTGGTTCGCCAAAGCATCCGGGTCGGTCAGGAGCGGCTGGTCGCCCGGTTCGTTGCCGTTCATCCGCAGGATATAGGCGGTGATTGCGGCATAGGTTTCGTCTGGCAAGGAATGGGGGCGGGACGGGGTCATGTGGTCGCGGCTGTAGGTGAACAGGTCAGCAACCGTTTTGTCCTTCCATTTTGCATCGAAAACCTGCCCCGCGAGATGCGGACCCATCGTGCCGTTGGCCAAGGTATTGCCGTGGCAGGTCGAACAGGCGCTGTTGTAGCTGCGTTTGCCGTCGTTGACCTGTTCGTCGGTGAAGGGAAATCCATGCCGCCGCAGGCCGGGTCCTGGAAATTCCACTCGTTCGGCACGGTGAACATGGTGACAAGCGGCGGGGTCATCGACTTTGCGCCCTTCCAGTCGGTTTCGCGGTCAAAGGGCACGCTGGGGGGGATTTCGATATCCGAGAAAGACAGGTCAGTGCAGGAGGGGTTCTTACTGTCGGCCCAACGGGCATAGACATAGGCCATGTCGTCTGCAAAGCCTGCCACATTCGGCCAGCCGTAATTGCCGCCTGCTTTCAGGATATTGATTTCGTCATCGGTCTTCGGCCCTTGTTCGGACGCATAGAGTGTGCCGTCGGGGCCGAAGGCGATGCCTTGCATGTTGCGGTGGCCATGTCTTGCACAGTCTCGTCGGGCGGGCGGTTGGTATCTGTGTAGGTATAGGCGGCGTAGACGTAATCCTTGCCGGTGCCCTTGAGCATTTCGGGGTCCAACGCGAGGCCAAGCAACCCGTCTTGACCCCCGGGCGCTTCGACTTCGCCGATGGTCGCAAGCACGGTCTTTTCACCTGTCACAAGGTCGATCTGTACGATGCGCTTGCCGGTGCGTTCGGTGACCCAAAGCTTATCGTCGGGCCGTATGTCACTTCCCAAGGGCCCTCGAGCCCCTTTGCGACGACGCGCATGTCAAAGGTTGCCTCGCCTTCGCGCACGCTTTCGGGCGTGTCCTGCGCGTGGGCAGGTAGGGCGAGCCACAGTGCAACGGGCAGGGCGGCAAGCAGGGCGAAGGGTAAGTCGGGGGCGGGTATGGCGCGGTTTGCGGCGCGTGCCGCGCTGCACGAAAGGATTGGGCGGGAAAGGATTGCCATGGCTCCTCCGGACGGGCTGTGTTCCGGATCCAACTGGCGGGGTTGGGCGGAGTTGCATGCCGAAGGGGAGGGAGTCGCGGGAAGTTGCTATGGAGCAAAACGGCTTTGTTTCCGATCGTCCGAAACGAAGCCCAGCGAAGGGAAAGAGCGCAAACGCGGCTAAACAGAGGCCGCCATATCATTCGGTCGGGTCAGGCACCCCGAGCAAGAGCCAGCGCGCGAGCACCTCGTGCAGGGCTTCGGGCGTGACGGGTTTCACGAGGTAATCGTTCATGCCGGCGTCGATGCCTTCTTGATGGTCTTCCGCCGTAGCGCGCCCGGTCAAGCCGATGATCGGGATCTGGCCTTTTTCGGTGGGAAGGGCGCGGATGCGGCGCGTAGCTTCCAGCCCGCCCATGACCGGCATCTGATTGTCCATGAATACGACATCGAAATGTTGGTCAAGCAAGCGTTCCAAGCCGTCTGCTCCGTTTTCGGCGGTCTCGACCGACAGCCCGTGCTTACCCAGCATGGCGGCGGTCAGATCGCGGTTTATCGGATTGTCGTCGACGACGAGGGCGCGTTTGCCAAGGCTCTGCTTCGGCCCGCTGCCGGGTCTGGCCCGCCGGATCGACACGCGGGTGTCGAGGTGTCGACCCGACAGGCGCGCCGCGCCGGTTTTGAGCATCACGGAAAGCTTGTCCACCAGCGCGTCGAAATCTACGGGCTTTATCACAAGATCCTCGATCCCTTCGGCCAGCGTCAGTTGGACGGTTTCCTGACCGCCCTGTTTCGTCATCAGGATGGCCGGTGGCATGGCCTCGCCCAGTTTCTCGCGCAAATTGCGGATCGCGGCGATACCGTTCATTCCGGGCATCTTCAGATCGACGACCACGGCGTCGGGCAAATCGGCATCCGCTTGCGCGACAGCGGCAAGGGCTTCGCTGCCAGAGGCGGCGCAAATGACATTCGCACCGCTTTCTCCGAGGGCTGCGGCGGTCTGCCCGAGCGCGCCGGGGTGATCGTCGATCAGAAGAATCCGGCGGCCTGCAAGCCGCCTGTCAGGTTCGGGTTCGGCGGGAACGGATGCGACCGAACGCAGGGGCAGGACGGCCCAGAACGTGCTGCCATTGCCTTCGACGCTGCTGACGCCCACTTCGCCGCCCATCAGCGTGGCAAGTTGGCGCGAGATCGACAGGCCAAGGCCGGTGCCACCGTAAAGCCTTGCGGTGGAATCCTCGGCTTGCGAGAAGCTCTGGAACATGCGCGCGACCTGTTCTTGCGTCATGCCTACCCCGCTGTCCGCAACCGAGAACCGCAGGCGGCAGGTATCGGGTTGATCGCCCGCGATCGCCGGTTCGGGTGTGATGGCAAGCCGGATCGTACCTGCGGGGGTGAATTTCAGCGCATTGGACAAGTAGTTCATCAGGATCTGGCTGATACGCAGCGGGTCGCCGATCAGCGTGCGGGGAACGGCCGGATCCATTTCGACCAGCAGTTCAATGTTCTTGTCGGCAACACCTTTCGAGACCGTGTCGACCGCGTTTCGCAAGACCGAAGGCAGGGCGAATTGGCAGTGTTCGATCCGCAGCTTGCCTGCTTCGACCTTGGACAGGTCGAGAACGTCATTCAGGATCAACAGAAGATGCCGACCCGAGGCCTGGACCTTTTGCACGAAGTTGCGTTGGTGTTCGGCCAGGTCGGTGCCAGACAGAAGCTCGGTAAATCCAAGCACCGCGTTGATGGGCGAGCGCAATTCGTGGCTCATATGGGCGAGGAATTCGGACTTCAACCGAGCGGCCTGCACCGCCAGATCGCGGGCTTCGGCAAGCTGGCAACGGGCGGCGTATTCGTTCGAGATGTCTTCCAATACCCAGACGGTGCCTTTGGCCGGATTCTGCGGCTCGACCGCGGTGGCGCGTATCCGCACCCAGACCTTCGATCCGTCGAGGCGGACGAGCTCGGTCGTGGCTTCGTAGACTTCCCCGTTGTCCATCGCCTTGTAGGCTGCGATGCGGCTGTCTTCGGATGCGGCGTCATTGTAGAAAAAGGCGCGCGTGGTGCGACCGATCAGTTCGTTGTGCGGCCAGAGCAAAAGCGAGGCCAGCGAGGGGTTGCACGTCACGATGCAGCCATCGCGGACGAGGGCGATACCTGCCTTTGCCGTGGCAAAGATGGCCTGCAATTCGTCGTAAAGGTTGGTCAATTCCTGCGTGCGCTTGGCAACCTGCGCTTCGAGGGTCTGCTGGTAGGCGGCAAGCGCCGCCTCGGCCTGACGCTTTACCGTGATGTCGTTCCACAGCACGAAAATGTCGGTCCGTCCGTCTTCCGCCACCGCCGTCAGCAAAACCTCGACCAGCACGGATTCGCCGTTGCGCTTGAGGTGTTCCCATTCGAAACGCGACGCACCGCCTCGCATCAGGTCGTCGGTCATGCGGGGCGCCTTTTGCGCGGAGACCTCGCCGTCAGGTTGAAACCGCGGCGAGATTTCACCGGGGGTCAGGCCGAGAAAGGTTTCGTCGCCCCGGTAGCCCAGCAGATCGAGCGCTGCGCGGTTGGCGTTGACGAACCTGCCCTCTTGTATGATGGCCGTAGCCTGCGCGGAATGCTGGAAGGTGCGGCGGAAACGTTCTTCGCTTTTCTTGAGCATGACGAGAGCGGTAGCACCCAAGGTCCGGCCCGCGATGCGTGATGCGGCAAGGCCGAGGAGCATCCGTCCGCTACCATCGTCGGATGAGCCGGACGCTAGAAGCAGTGTGATCCGGCCGCGTTCCTTGCCTTCCATCATGATCGGTGTCGTCAGGGCAGCGGATGCGTCGCGTGATCCGATCTCGTCGTGGATATGGCCCATGAGTTCTGCGCGGACCAATGGCGACTCTGCTCCGGGCCAGCCTTTGTGAAGGGCTTCGGCCACATCGCGCAGGATTTCTTCGGTCGCCCGTTGCATGTTGTCGGTCGCAAGAAAGACCTCGTAGAGGCAGGATTGCTCGCGGATGCGTTGGCGAAGCTTTTCTTCGATCTGGCTTCTGGCGTGCAGGGCTTTGGCCAGACGGCTGCGAAGGACGGCCGCAAGTGACAGGGCGAAGGCCAGAAAAACAACAAGGATGGCGAGCAGGCGAAGGACCGCTCCGGACCGGAACGAGCCGAGAACGGGCGCCGCCTGACCGGACCACCGGGCTGCGATTGCGGCAGTTTGGGACGGCGCGATCAGGCGAAAACCATCGCTGATGCGGTCAAAGAGTATCTTTTCACCCTTACGCACGGTCCAGTGCAGCGTCGTGGTGAAGATCGGGGCCGAGGCGCGGTAGGTATCCTCGATCCCGGCCTGGGCGAGCAGATAGGCGGCGGGCGCTGTCTGGAAGCAAAAGACCGGCAGCTCTCCGATGACGGCGGCATAGATCAGATCGTGCGACGATCCGAAACTGCGGGTTTCCACGTCGGCACTTTGCAAGCGGTCCAGGCATTGGCTGTTTTCAAGGACACCTACCGTCTGGCCGCGTGCAGACGCAATATCATTGACGGCGGGCAGGTCCTTGGCGGTGAAGATTGCCACATCGGCGTGCCCGTGGGACGGGCCGAAGTCGAGGCCTATAAGCCGCTCGGGCGTGATACCGATCGCGTCGGCGACATCCGCTTCCTTGCGAGCCACCGTAGCCAGCACGTCCGGCCATGGACGCTGGATGATCGTTACGGGAATGCCTGTGGTGCGGGACCAGAGCGCCCACATGTCGATGCGTTCGCCTTCTGGTTCGCCTGCACTATCGACCGACACATAGGGTGGGAAATCGTCGGGCAGGACGACTGTTACGCCTGCGCGTGCGGGATCGGCATCGGTGAGTGTATTCTGGGCGCATGCCATCGGCACCGGACCGAAGCAAAACGCCATTGCGAGGCTGAAAGCCCGACAAAACATGGGGAAATTTGCTTCCACGCGCGCCCGCCAATTCAAAACAGGGGTTCTAACAAAGGGTATAATGGCAATGGCGCGATCTTTACCGATGGTGCCGTAGTCCGGTTAATCCGATGTGCAGCAATCATCTTTGTTTTAGATCAAGTCATTTATCTTTATTAAGTCGATATCATTAAAGCCACATACAACTATACCATAGGGCGAGCAACGGCCCGCGCGGCACGTTTGACGATAAGTCATTCGTCTTTCGTCTGTAGTTATATATCCTTAAGTCCGTATCGCCTCCAACCCACATTTCCCAAGTAAGGCGCTGATTTCGCTGTCCTGACCATTATATTTCCTATATAAAACATGGTGTTGAAGGCTGCGAGGGGCGCGTTTCATGGATCACCCAGAGGGTGCGGGCTTGCAACGGGCAGATCGGGTGGATTTCGACCCTCGCGTGCGGCTGGAATTTCGCGGCACGCAGCTCAGTTCCGACGGCGGCCTTCTGGTGATGCGCGAGCTTGATGACGCGCTCGGGTTGTCCGATTTGGCGTCAGCGGCGCTGCGCGATACTCGCTCTGGCAAGAACACGGTCCATCGGCTCGACGGCCTGTTCCGGCAATCAGTCTTTGGGCGGCTGGCCGGATACGAGGATGTCAACGACGCCAACCGTCTCGCCTGCGATCCGGTCATGCGCCAAGTTGTCGGCGGCAGAGCGGTCGATGCACAAGCGGCCTCGGCATCGCAGATGGGACGGTTCGAGACCGAGACGCTGGCTCTGGCCGGGAACCGTGCCGCGCTGGCCGACCTGAACGGGCAATGGATCGACCGGTTCCATGACCGTAACGGGCTGAAGTACATCGTTCTGGACATGGACAGCTCGGTCAGCCCGACCCATGGCGACCAGGAAGGGTCCGCCTGGAATGGCCATTTCGACTGTAGCTGCTATCACCCCAACTTTCTGTTCAACCAGTTCGGGATGCTGGAACGCTGCGCCCTGCGCCATGGCAACGTCCACAGCGCCGATGGCTGGCGTGATGTTCTCGACCCCGTCATTGCGCGCTACGCGGAGCGCGACCTTGGTGGCAGGTTCTTCCGGGCCGATGCTGCCTACGCGATCCCGGCGATCTATGAGCGATTGGAAGAAGCGCGGTTCTTCTACGCCATCCGGCTGCCCGCAAACGCGGTCCTCAAGGACAAGATCGCGCATCGGCTAACGCGCCCTGTCGGGCGGCCGTCACTGACCAAGGTCAAGCGGTTCTTCGAGGAATTCGAGTATCAGGCGGCGTCCTGGGACAAGGAACGCCGGGTGATCGCCAAGATCGAATGGCATCCGGGCGAACTGTTCCCGCGTGTCGGCTTCATCGTCACCAACCTGCCGATGGAGCCGGACTGGGTGGTGCGGTTCTACAACCAGCGCGGCACCGCCGAGCAGCACATCAAAGAGGGCAAATACGCCTTTCGCTGGACGCGGCTGTCGTGCCGGAAGTTCCGCGACAATGAGGTGCGGCTGCAACTGCACGCCCTGGCGTACAACCTGGCCACCTTCTTGCACTGCATCGAGCTGCCCGAGGCCATGGCCGACTGGTCGTTGACCAGCCTGCAACTGAAGCTGATCAAGATCGGGGCACGTGTGGTCCGTCACGCCCGCACCATCACCTTCCAGCTGGCCGAGGTCGCTGTCACCGGCACGATGGTACGCGCCATCCTCGCCGCTATCCGCCGATTGCGAGCGCCACCGCTATGCGCATGATCGCGATCCACGCTCAAACTGAACGAAAGCGGCTGGACAGATCTGTCCGCTGCGCTGAAAAACGCCGCCCCTGGGCAAGGAAACAGCGGCTTCGCGGTCTGATCCGTCCAGATCCAGCAGTCTGCGCGACCGCAGGTGCCGCTTGCGGCAGAAAATCCTTGTCTAGCGCTCGGATACAGGCGATCTTCACCTCAAACGACACGCCACTTGGGGAATGCAGGTCCAAAGGTGGGGAGCGGATATTGTTGACCCCACACAGGGTTGGGCGCATGGCATCGCGTGCGGCAGGGGCCGCTGTTTGCTTCCGGAGACGGCATGTCGTTTGAATCGCGCGATCTTTTCACGGTGACGACGGGTGAAAAGCCTGACGCACGCGAGCGGGACCGTTCGCGCGATATCGGACATTATTTCGAGCAGAGCGTGCTTTGCGGACATGCCCGCCTGTTGGCCGCGCGTGCTGCGACGCTGGCAATGAACGAGGAGTTGTCGCGTCTCGGGGTCCTTGTGGATTTCGCGACGGGTAAGGTTACGGTCGACCGCGCCTGAGGCGCGGTGCCGTATGATCGTGATCGATATCTGGCTTCAGAGGGTTTCGCGGATGCGCGCTGCGGGGGCCACTTGACCCGGCCGCTGGTCGTGCGCCAGTCGCTGGTCGTGGGCCAGTCGCTGGTCGTGTGCCAGTCGCTGGTCGTGTGGATGAACCGTGTTTCCGCCTGCATTGCGCGAAGCGTTGTTCAGCCGTGCCTGACGGTTCGAGATGGCGAGTCCGAAAAGCGCAATCGCCAGCAGCGCTCCGAACACGATAAGTGCAACGATCATTTCCATAGCGGCCTCCTTTTGGGTAAGGGGCAACGCTGGCGCAGCAGAGAGGTTCCTGCCTGCTTAGTTGGCCCCGGTCACAAAGGATCGAGGACGACGGGGTGAAGCGCGTCCAAAGCTTGGGTCACTGTGACCACCAGTTCTTCGCCGGTATAAGGTTTGGGCAGCCAGGCGAGAGGGGCCGCAGGTATTGCCCGGCGGCGGTTTTCATCATCCATGCTTCCAGTTGCGATTATGGCCGGTAAATCCAGTTCCGCCCTGAGGGCTATGGCAGCCTCGATCCCGTCGCGCCCCGCCCCGAGACGGACATCCATCAGCGCCAGATCCGGACGGGTAGTGCGCGCGATCTCCAAGGCTTTTTCGTAATTTGCTGCCTTGCCTACGACGATGAATCCTGCATCGACAAGCTCGGCTTCGGTCGTCAGAGCGATCAGGAATTCATCTTCGACGATCAGTATGCGGGCAGGCGGCAAGATGCGCTCCTTTGGGCTGAGGATGTCAGGAAAACGCTGACCGTGGGCATCGGTTCCCTGCGTTTCGCTTCGTGCGGGAATAAAATTTCCTTGCGAAACAAGGGCTGAATCATCAAGCACTGGAAATAACAGTAAACCCGCTGCATGAATTTGCAAGCGGTTGCAAGGACAGGGTTATGGTATCGCTGAAAGACGTGGCCGAACAAGCGGGCGTGTCGCGCTCGGCGGTGTCTCGGGCCTTTACCGAAGGCGCGTCGGTTGCTCCTGCGACGCGGGCAAAGGTAATGCTGGCGGCCGAGGCGTTGGGCTACCGGCCGAACCTTTTGGCGCGCAGCCTGACGACGCGGACGACAGGGTTGATCGGGCTGGTTTCGAACAACTTTCGCAACCCGGCATTCCTTGAAATCTTCGATCTGTTCACGCGCGGGCTGCAAGAACGGGGGATGCGGCCCCTTTTGGTGAACCTGACGGATGAGGTCGATCCGGCGCGGTCGGTCGGGTTGCTGCGGCAGTATTCGGTAGATGGGGTGATCGTAGCGTCGTCGACCCTGCCGACCGCATTCTCCCGTGCGTTCCGCGAGGCGGGTTTGCCAACGGTGCTGGCCTTCGGGCGTGTGGCGGGAGAGTCGGGAGTGGACGTTGCCGCCATAGACAACGTGGCGGCAGGGCGGCTTGCCGCCAGCACGCTTTTGGCGCGGGGCTATCGGCGGTTGGGATTTCTGGGCGGACCCGAGGGGGCGACGACTACGGTGGACCGTTTTGCCGGGTTTCGTGACGTGGCGGGCGATGTGCGACATCGCTTTGCCGCCGCCTACAGCTTCGAGGCCGGGCGCGATGCGATGCGGGCCGAGTTGGGCGATCTGGCGGACGCCTATTTCTGCGGTGACGATGTGCTGTCGATCGGTGCGCTGACTGCGGTGCAGGGGCGGGGCTGCGGGTGCCTGATGATGTGGGCTTGATCGGGTTGAACGACATGACAATGGCGGGGTGGGATTGCTTTGGGCTGACCACGATCCGCCAGCCTTTTGCCGAGATCGTGGCCGGAGCTTTGGAGATGCTTGGTCAGGTGTTGCGCACCCCCGACAAGGCGCCGGAGGTGCGGGTTTATCCCTGCGCTCTGGTCGAGCGCGGCACGCTGCGCCCTTAGCGGAACATCGGGGGGCGGGCGTCGGTCCATGCGCCGCCCGCCGCTGCCGATGTGACGGCGGCGTGGATTGCTGCAATGGAGCGCAGGCCGTCTTCGGCTTTCGGGAACAGGTTGGCGGCCGGATCGGGGGTCTTGCCTGCGTTCTGCGCGGTGATGGTGTCGGCCAAGTCACGGTAGATGTTGGCAAAAGCTTCGGGCATCCCTTCGGCGTGGCCCACAGTGACGCGGGAGGCGCGGTCGGCTTCGGGTGAGAGATTGCCTTCGCCGCGTTCGATGATCTGCAGGCGTTTGCCGAGCGGCATGTAGTGGAGCTGGTTGGGTTGTTCCTGCGCCCAGCGGAGGCCGCCGGTTTCGCCAAAGACCTGAAGCGTCAGCCCGTGCTGGCGACCGATGGCGACCGACGAGGTCCAAAGCCGCCCCACGGTGCCGCCCGAGAAACGCAAGTTGACCATGGCGTCGTCTTCCAGCGTGCGGACCGGCAGGCAGGATGCGAAGTCTGCCTGGAGTTTGTCGGCTTCTTGTCCGATGACGAAGCTGGCCATGTGCAGGGCGTGGATCCCGCAATCGGCGAATTGCGCGGAAACGCCGGCTTGCGCCGGGTCATAACGCCAGCGCACACGCGGGTTGTCGGCATCGGCGGCGTCGGCGTGGTGGCCGTGGGCGAATTCTGCTACGACAAGGCGGACCTTGCCGATATCGCCACGTGCGACCATGGCTTTCATATGCCGCACAAGGGCATAGCCGGTGTAGCCGTAGTTCACCGCGCAGATACGGTTGGCCGCTTTGGCGGTGCGGACGAGGTCTTCGGCGTCTTCGACCGTGACGGTCATCGGCTTTTCGACGAGGACGTGGAAACCGGCCTGCAGGAACGCCTTGGCGATGGGGTAGTGTGTGGCGTTCGGGGTTGCGACGGTGACGAGTTCGATGCGGTCGGGGCGGTTTCTTTCGCCCTCGAGCATGTCCTGCCAATTGCCATAGGCGCGGTCGGCGCTGACGCCGAGGCGTTGGGCGAAGTCTTTCCCGCGCGCGGGATCGGCGTCAAGCGCACCTGCGGCAAAGGTAAAAAGCCCGTCCATTCCGGCTGCGATGCGGTGGGCCGGGCCGATCTGGCTGCCCTCACCCCCGCCGATCATTCCCCAGTTGAGGCGCATGTTCTTGTCCTTTCAGAAGCCGATGGAGGCGAGGTATTCGCGGTTTGCGCGGGCGTCATCGACGGGCGATGTGGTGCCAGCGGGATCGCAATCTTGTTCGACGGTGCACCATCCCTGATACCCTGCGTCAAGCAGGGTTTGGCGCACGGCGGGGAAATCGACGTCGCCCTGGCCCAGGTTGCAAAAGATGCCCTGACCGCAGGCGTCGTAAAAGCCGGTGCGGTTTGCGATGGCGCTGGCTTTGACCGCTGGGTCTATGTCTTTGAAGTGCATGTAGGAAATGCGCCCGATGTGGCGGCGCATGAAGGCCACGGGGTCGAAACCGGCATAGGAATGGTGGCCGGTGTCGAAGCAGATTTTCAGCAAGGCTTCGTCAATCTCGTCAAGCAGGCGTTCGAGTTCGGGTTCGAAATCCATGAAGCCCGCGGCATGGGCATGGATGCCGACGGTCAGCCCGTGGTCGGTGCCCATCTTGGCGATCTCGCGGAAGCGGTCGGCAAAGGCGGTCCGTTCGGCCTTGTCCATCTGCACGGCCTCGGCGGCGCGCCCTGCGGTCGGGGCGCGGGCGGGGGCGATGCTATCGATCAGCACGAGGTGTTTGGCCCCGTGCGCGGTGAGCGAGGCGCAGGTGCGGCGGGCGGCGTCTTGCACCTCGGGCCATTTGGCGGGGTCGTGGAAAGGGCGGAAGACGACGCCGCCGATCAGGGTAAGGTCGTGTCGGGCAAGCCCGTCGGCAAGGGTGGCGGGGTCTTCGGGCATGAAGCCGATGGGGCCGAGTTCGATGCCCTTGTAGCCCGCGGCGGCGCAATCCGAGAGGACTTGCTGCCACGAGGGATTGCGCGGGTCGTCGGCGAATTCGACACCCCATGAGCAGGGGGCGTTTCCGATCTGGATCATAGGGTTACCCATTGTTTTGAAGCATGTGAACGGTGGGCGGCATCGATCACCTGCATCACGGCGAGACCGTCGCGGAATGTCGGCCAGACGGGTTTGCCGGTTTCGATGGCGGTCAGGAAATCGCGGGCCTCGATGATGATCTGGTCCTGGTAGCCGGTGCCATGGCCGGGGCCTTGGCAGAAGGGCAGGTAATCGGGGTGGTCAGGTCCGGTCAGGATCTTGCGAAAACCCCGTTCGGCCGCGGGGCCTTCGGATTTGTAGAGCCAGAGCGCGTTCTGGTCTTCCTGGTCGAAGCGTATCGCGCCGGTTGTTCCCGTGATTTCATAGGCATAGCCCATCTTGCGGCCTGTCGCGATACGGCTGAACGACAGGTGCCCCATCGCGCCATTGGCAAAACGGCACAGGAATTGCGCCTGATCGTCGTTGGTGACGGTCACGGGGCCGTCGACCGATGGCCGCGTTTTATGGACGGTGTCGATGTCGGAAACGAGGGTCGCGATCGGGCCGATCAGGGCGAGGGCCGCGTTGATCATGTGAGGGGCGAGGTCGCCCATGGTGCCGTTGGCCATGCCTTGGTTGCGCCATGCGGCGGGTTTGGTGGCATCGGCGTCGAAGTCTTCGGTATGTTCGCCGCGGAACCAGACGACCTGTCCGATGGCACCGCTGGAGATCAGATGGCGGGCGTATTGGCTGGCGGGGGTGCGGATGTAGTTGAAGCCTACCATGTTGGGAAGACGTGCTTTTTCAGCGGCTTCGGTCATGGCGATGGCGTCTGAAAGGCTGGCTCCGAGGGGCTTTTCGCAGAGCACCGGCTTGCCTGCGGCAAAGGCGGCAAGCGCGATTTCCCGGTGCAATTCCTGCGGCGAGGCGATCACGATGGCCTCGATTAACGTGTCGTTAACCAGTTCTCGCCATTCCGCGGTGGCGCGGGCGAAGCCGTAGGCGGCGCGGTACCGCTCGGCGCTTTCCGGCGTGGTCGCCGCGATCATTTCGAGACGCGGGCGGAGCGCGGTGTTGAAAACCGCTCCGACCGAGGCCATGGCGACCGAATGGGCCTTGCCCATGTAGCCACCGCCGATAATGCCGATTCCGATGCTGCGCATGGGGTGCCCCGAGAATGATTGCAACCGGTTGCAATCTGGTTAATCCTCCGCGCCATGGAAGGCAACGGGGTAGCGATGCTGGACGAGCGAATTGCCAAGCGGCTGAAGCGGAACCGGTTTGTCGTTCTGGGGCGGGCCGGGATGGACCTCTATGCCGACCCGCCGGGTGAGGCGGTCGAGCGGGCAGAGCGGTTCGTGGCGGCCTTGGGCGGTTCGGCGGGGAATATCGCGGCAGGGCTGGCCCGTCTGGGGGCCGGGGTAGATCTGCTGGGCGCTGTGTCAGACGATGCCATCGGGCGCTTCGTGATGGCGCAGCTTGCCGATTACGGGATTGGCGCGAAGCACGTTTCGGTGGTGCGGGACGGGCGGCGAACGTCGCTTGCCGTCACCGAAAGCCGGGTCGAAGGCCTGCAGGGGGTGCTTTACCGCAACCATGCGGCCGACTTCGCGCTGTCGGTTGCAGAGGCGGAAGCGGTTGATTTCCAAGGGGTTGGCGCTTTGATCGTGACGGGAACCGCGCTTGCCGCCAGCCCGTCGCGCGACGCGGTGTTCGCCGCCTTGGAGCGGGCGCGAATGGCGGGAACGGTATGTGTGCTGGACGTGGATTGGCGCGCCTACAGCTGGCAAAGCGAGGCTGAGGCACGCGCAGTTTGCGGCGAGGCGGTGGCTTTGTGTGATCTGACGGTGGGCAATGACGAGGAGTTCGGGTTGCTTGCGGGAGAGGTCGAGCGGGGCCGGGATTTTGCGGCGGGGTTGCCTTGGGCGGTCTACAAGATGGGGGCTGCGGGGTCGGAAACTTTTTGCGGAGGGGCCTCGTTCCGCTGTGGAATATTCGCGGTCAAGGCGTTGAAACCATTGGGTTCCGGGGACGGGTTCATGGCCGGAATGCTGGCGGCGCTGGCGCGGGGCGAGGGGGTCGAGGTCGCGGTGCGGCAAGGGTCGGCGGTGGCGGCTTTGGTGGTCTCGGGTGTCGGGTGTGCACCGGCGATGCCGATGTTGGGCAGTTTATTGAATTTTATCAAGGAGTTGGAAGATGCACATCGCGCCCCGTGACAACGGGAATATGCCGATCGTGGGGGTGGATCACCCTTTGGTGCCGCTTTGCTACTTTAACATTGTCAGATTGAGAGCAGGTGAGGCCTTTGTCTCGGACGTTCCGGGCTATGAGACCTGCATCGTTGCGGCAACCGGAACGGTCAGCGTGACGGTGGGGGAAGAGGTATTTTCCGGCATCGGCAAGCGGCGGGCGAATGTCTGGGACGCGGAACCCGAGGGGGTTTACGTGCCGGTGGGCGCAGTGGCGCGAATCGTCGCTGACGCCGAAACCGAATGTTTCATCGCCGGTGCGAAGTGCGACGAGGTCTTTGCGCCCTTTGCGGTGCGCGAAGCGGATATCGACCCCGTGCAATACGGGTCGGACGAGACCAAGACGCATCGCAAGATCAAGCACATCTTGGGGCAGAAATACCACGGGCGAGTCGGGCGGTTGCTGGTGTCGGAGCTTTACACGGTGGGCGCGGGGGGCTGGTCGGGCTTTCCTTCGCACAAGCATGACACCGAACGCCTGCCGGTCGAGACGCGACATGACGAGGTTTACAACTTCCGCTTCAATCCACCCCACGGATCGGGGTTGCAGATGATGCAGCGCGAGGAGGGAAAACCGGGCGATGCCTATCATATCGTAGACGGATCAACGGTTTGCGTGGACAAGGGATACCACCCTTGCGCGGTGTTGCCGGGGTATGAGATGTATTATTTCACCATTCTGGGCGGGCTGACGCAGCGGCCACTGGTGCAGTATTTCCAGCCGTCGCATGCCGACCAGATCGAGACGATTCCGGGGATCAAGGATATGATCGCGAAGTTCAAATGACGGTTGCGACGCTTGCGGATGTGCTGGACGGGCCGCGCGCTGTGGCGGGTCTGGTCGTGCTGGGCTGGGAGGATGCGCGGGCCTATGTCTTGGCCGCCGAGGCCGAAGGGCGGCCGGTGATCTTGCAGGCGGGGCCGGGGGCGCGGGCCTATACGCCGCTCCGGGTGCTTGGCGCCATGTTTCGGGTTCTGGCCGAGGGGGCGAGTGTTCCGGTCGTGTGCCATCTGGACCATGGCGAGGGGTTCGAGGTTTGCCGTCAAGCGGTCGAGGCGGGGTTTTCATCGGTGATGTATGACGGGTCGGCGCTGCCCTTGGCCGAAAATATTGATATTACGCAACGGGTTGTCGAGATGGCCCATGCGGCGGGCGTATCGGTCGAGGCGGAGTTGGGGGTTGTGGGCTATGCGGGGGGCAAGCGGTCGGTGGTGACCGATCCGGCCGAGGCGGTGGCGATGGCGGCGACGGGGATCGACGCGCTGGCGGTATCGGTCGGGAATGTGCATCTGATGACGGATCGGGTGGCGGCAATCGACATTCCCGCCTTGCAGGCCATCGGGAAGGCGGTGCCGGGCCTGCCTTTGGTGCTGCATGGCGGGTCGGGAATCGCGCCTGCCATGCGGGCGCGGATCGTGGCCGAGACGGTGGTGCGGAAGTTCAACATCGGGACCGAGCTGCGGCAGGTCTGGGGGTCTGCCTTGCGCGAGGCGGTGGCGCGGGATGCGGGGCGATATGATCGTATCGAGATTCTTTCCGAGACGGTGACCCCGCTGGCCGAGGCGGCGCGGGCGGTTATTCGGGGGTTGTGACCAAAGATCGTGCGATGCACAACCGATGCACGACCGATGCATATGAAACGCGAAGAAGCGTTAAGATCGGTTCATCTGTTCGCGGGGGTCCGGTGGAGAAGGTTGCAGGCAATTTCGTCCCGAAGGGCGTAGCGCATGTGCCTGTCGCGCGGGTTGCGGAACCCTTGCGGCTTGCTTTCGTGCTGCTGCCCGATTTCAGCCTGATCGCCTTTTCATCGGCCATCGAACCCTTGCGGATCGCGAACCAGCTTTCGGGGCAGGCGCTGTTCGAATGGGAGGTGATGTCGGAAAGCGGGCTGCCTGTGCGCTGTTCCAACGGGTTGGAGGTGAATGTGGACCGCGCGCTTGGCGAGCCGAAGGCGCGGTCGATGGTGTTCGTTTGCGCGGGGGTGGAGCCGGAGAAAAGCGCGTCAAAGCGGGTGGCCGATTTTCTGCGGGCGGAATGGCGCAAGGGGGCGGTGGTCGGGGGCCTGTGCACGGGGGCCTATGCGCTGGCGCGGGCGGGGATACTTGAAGGGCGGCAGTTCACGCTGCACTGGGAGAACCTGCCGCCGTTCGTGGAGACGTATCCCAAGCTGAAGCCGGTCGAGCAGCTTTATTGCATCGACGACCGGATTTTCACCTGTGCCGGCGGGGCTGCGGCGACCGATCTGTTCATCGAGATCATCGCGCGGAGTTTTGGCGGAAAGCTGGGCGATGCCGTCTTGCGGATGTGTCTGCATGGCCAGCAACGGCCCGCGCATCTGCGGCAGCGGATGAGTGTATCGTCGACCATCGGGATCAGGAATCCGGTGCTGGTGGCGGTGATCGAGGCCTTCGAGGCGAATGTGACGGGCGAGGTCGATCTGGTTGCGCTATCTGCCGAGTTGGGGGTTTCGCGGCGGCAGGTGGAGCGGTTGTTCGAAAAGCACGTTGGGGTGAGCCCGAAGCAATACCTGAACGGGTTGCGACTGGAGCGGGCGCGGGGGCTGTTGTCGGAGACGGATATGAGCGTTTCGGCGGTGGCCTATGCCTGCGGGTTCCAGACGGTGAACACGTTTTCCAAGGCGTTCCGGCTGCGCTACGGACACGCGCCGGTGGTGACGCGGCGCAAGGCGGGGGCGTGAGAACCGGGGGGGGTGGGGGGGCCGTAATGGCCCCCCCTTGCCGCGCCTTTGGGCGCGGCCCCCCCCGGAGCCTTGTTGCAAGCGGGGATCGCGCTTGCCTGTTTGAGGCTGGAAGCGGCGGGCGAGTTGGGGTAAGGGGGCGGGAAATTCCTTGTCATGCAGGAGCGCCCATGAAAGCCGCCGTCGTCACCTTTCCGGGGTCGAATTGCGACCGTGATCTTGCGCTTGGCTTCGAGCGGGCGGGGTTCGAGGTGGTGCGGGTCTGGCACAAGGACACCGCCCTGCCTGCGGGGGTGGATGTCGTGGGCGTGCCGGGCGGGTTTTCGTTCGGTGACTATCTGCGCTGCGGGGCGATTGCGGCGCAATCGCCCATCGGGGCGGCGGTCAAGGCCCATGCGGGGCGCGGCGGTTATGTGCTGGGGGTGTGCAACGGCTTTCAGGTGCTGACCGAGATGGGGCTGCTGCCCGGTGCCTTGATGCGGAACGCGGGGCTGAAGTTCATCTGCAAGATGCTGACCCTGAACGTGGCGACGGCGGACAGCGCCTTTACTGCCGGTTACGGCAAGGGGGCGGCCATTCAGGTGCCGGTGGCGCATCATGACGGGAATTTTACCATCGATGCCGAGGGGCTGCGGGCTTTGCACGATCAGGACCGGGTCGCGTTCACCTATGCGTCGAACCCGAACGGGTCGATGGCCGATATTGCGGGGATCCTTTCGGAAAACCGGCGCGTTCTGGGGATGATGCCGCATCCCGAGCGGGTGGTGGACCGGATGCATGGCGGAACGGACGGGGCTGCGCTGTTCGCTTCGCTTCTGGGCGGTATGGCGCTTGCCTGAGGCCGGTTACGGCGGGGCGGCTTGAAGCGGGCGGGGCGCTGCGCCTAGATAGGCCCCATGCAGGACAACGATCTTCAGGATGAGGCCGAAGCGGGGCGTGCCATTTCATGGCGCGTCAAGCTGGTGGTGGTGCTTTTGGTGCTTATGGCTTCGGGGGTGGTGCTGGTCACCAACCGCTGGCTGTCGGAACGGTTCACCGAGACGACGCGCAACCGGGCCGAGCTGCGGCTTGCGCTTTATTCGGGCAATATGGTTTCGGAATTGCAGCGCACGAGCGTGGTGCCCTTGTTGCTGTCGGGTGATCCGGCGCTGGCGGATGCGTTGCAGGGAGGCAATTTTTCCGGCACGTCGCAAAAGCTGATCCGGGTGCAATCCGAGATCGGGGTCGCGTCGATCGTGCTTCTGGATGCCGACGGGCGCACGGTGGGGGCGACGAACCGGAACCTTCTGGGCACGAACCACCGCGGATCGGCCTATTTCGTCGATGCCAAGCGGACCAAGGACACGGTGTTTACCGCGCAAAAGCGCGAGGGTGGCGGGTTCGAGTTCACCTATTCGCGGTCGGTCGAGGTTGACGGCAAGCCTGCAGGGGTGATTGTCGTCGCGGTCGATCTGATGAAATACGAGCGCGCCTGGTCGGGGTTGCAGGATGCCGTGCTGGTGACCGACAGCGAGGGGACGGTCATTCTGGCCACCGAACCGCGCTGGCGGGGCCTGCCGATGGCCGAGGCGTTGGCCGCACGGGATGTGAGCGGCGCGCTCGGCCGTGCCTTGCAGGCCACCGCCGACTGGGCGCAGAATCCGCCCGACGCTTATGTGCGTGGCGAGGCGGTGATGAAGACGGAAGCTCGGGTTCCGTTCCGCGGCTGGCGCATGATGACATTCACCGCCTACGATTCCGTGCGCGAGCGGGTGAACGGCATCCTCGCGCTCGAGATCATGGGCTTTGCGATCCTGATGGCGGGGGCTTTTTATGCGCTCTCGCGCAAGGCATGGTCACAAACCATCAGTTTCCAGCGGGAATCGGCGGAACTGCGCCTGCTGAATGCGCGCTTGCAGCGGGAAATCGCGGAACGCGAGAAGGTGCAGAAGGACTTGGCCGTGGCGGAGCTGACGCTGGCGCAATCATCCAAACTGGCGGCGCTGGGCGAAATGTCGGCGGCGGTGAGCCATGAGCTGAACCAGCCGCTTGCCGCGATGAAGACCTATCTGGCCGGAGCGCGGCTTTTGTTGCAGAGGAAGCGCCCCGAGGAGGCGCTGTCGTCGTTCCAGCGGATCGATGATCTGATCGAGCGGATGGGGGCGATCACGCGGCAGCTCAAGAGCTATGCGAGGAAGGGCGGCGAGGCCTTCGAGCCGGTCGATTTGCGACAGGCGCTGTCGGGGGCGCTGTCGATGATGGAGCCGCAGCTGAAGTTGCGGGTTGTGAAGATCACGCGGACCCTGCCGCGCCAACCCGTGATGGTGATGGCCGACAGGATCCGTCTGGAACAGGTGATCATCAACCTTTTGCGGAACGCACTGGATGCAACGCGGGATACGGTCGATCCGCAGATCGACCTTTTGCTGTCATCGGGCGAGGTGGCGATGCTGGCGGTGCGCGACAACGGGCACGGGATCACGGATCTCGATAACCTGTTCGAGCCTTTCTACACGACAAAGAAGCCGGGCGAAGGCGTGGGGCTTGGCCTTGCGATCAGTTCGGGGATCGTCACCGATCTTGGGGGTCGGTTGACGGCACGCAATGCCGAAAAGGGCGGGGCTGTGTTCGAGATGCAGTTGCCCTTGATCGGCAAAGAGATCGAGGCAGCGGAATGAAAAGAAATAGGAGCTGAAATGGCCCGTGCGATGAAGGTTGCGATTGTCGATGACGAGGCGGATATGCGCCAGTCGATCAGCCAGTGGCTGGCCCTGTCGGGCTTTGATACCGAGACCTATGCCAGCGCCGAAGATGCGCTCAAGGGGATCGGGCCGGAATTTCCGGGTGTCGTGGTCAGCGACATCAAGATGCCGGGGATGGACGGGATGGCGTTTCTCAAGCGGCTGATGAGCATGGATTCGGGGCTGCCGGTCATTCTGATCACCGGGCATGGCGATGTGCCCATGGCGGTGGAAGCCATGCGGGTGGGGGCGTTCGATTTTCTGGAAAAGCCGTTCAACCCGGACCGGATGACCGAGCTTGCCAAGAAGGCGACGCAGACGCGGCGGCTGACGCTGGACAACCGCGCGCTGAGGAAGGAGCTTTCGGACGGCTCTATCCTGATGAAGAAGCTGATCGGCGGATCGCCCGCGATGGAGCGGCTGCGCGAGGATATCCTCGATCTTGGTCAAGCCGACAGCCATGTGCTGATCGATGGCGAGACGGGGACGGGCAAGACGCTGGTGGCCCATGCGCTGCATGCGGTGGGGCCGCGGGCGTCGAAGAAGTTCGTGACGATTTCCTGTGCGGCGTGGAGCGAGGACCAGTTGGTGGCCAAGCTGTTCGGGCCTTCGGAAGAGGGGACGATCCCGCTGGTCGAGGAGGCGCGGGGCGGGACGCTGTGTCTGGAAGATATCGAGGCGATGAGCCAGCCCTTGCAGGCGCGGCTTTTGACGCTGATCAACGAGCAGGGGATGCCGCCCGAGACGCGGATCATCGCGATCTGCAACGAACATGCGCCGGACAAGACGCTGGAGGATGTGCTGCGGTCGGACCTTTATTACCGGCTGGGGGCGATGACGATCCTGTGCCCGCCCTTGCGGGTGCGGGGCGAGGATATCCTGACGCTGTTCACGCGGATGTCCGAGCAGTTCGCGGAAGAATACGGCTGCGACGCGCCGCAGGTGACGGCGCAAGAGGCGGCGCAACTGTTGCAGGCGCCCTGGCCGGGGAATGTGCGCCAGTTGGTGAACATTGCCGAACGGGCGGTGTTGCAGAACCGGCGCGGGTCGGGGTCGATTGCCAGCCTGCTGATGGCCGACAACGAGGCGACGGGGCCTGCGATGACGACCGAGGGCAAGCCCCTGAAGGAATATGTGGAAGCTTTCGAGCGGATGCTGATCGACAACACGATGCGGCGGCACAAGGGGTCTATCGTGGCGGTGATGGACGAGCTGTGCCTGCCGCGGCGGACGCTGAACGAGAAGATGGCGAAATACGGGTTGAGCCGGGGGGATTACGTCTGAGCCGGGCGAAATCTGACGCAGATTTCGCGTCGATTTTTGACGCAAAAAACGGTGGCTGGCGCGGGAAGGGCGGGGGGCGGAATTTGCGTCAAATTCCGCTCCGTTTTCTGCGTCAGAAAACGCTTGGGCGGCGGGCGGCGGTCACTGGAGTTAAATCTCCCATTGTGTTTGCCGGGTGTTTCCCGCTAGGGTCGAAGGACACGGGTCTACAGCCCGCAGTAGAATTCTCTGTGCCCTTGCAGGTCGCGCATGTCGCGCCGCGAGGGGACAGTCGGATCGGCCGAAAGGTCGTCAGTTTGCCCGGCCAAGTCTTTGACGCAAGCGGGCTTTTATCAGCAGAGCCCTGTGAGGGGTTCTAGAGAGAACCGCGATGACGCGTGCGAATGCAATGACGACGGGAGAGGGCTGCCCACAGGGCAGGACCCCTCCCTTCGCCGCGCGCCGTCTTGCCCGAACAAGCCGCCCTTTCCCTGCCGATGACGGACCCGTAGCGGGGCCGCCACCGCTGGCGCGGGGTGCATTGGAACACCATGACCAAGAAAATGCTTATCGATGCCACCCATGCGGAAGAGACCCGCGTTGTGGTGGTGGACGGAAACAAGGTCGAAGAATTCGACTTTGAGACGGTCAACAAGCGGCAGCTCGCCGGAAACATCTATCTCGCCAAGGTGACGCGCGTCGAGCCGTCGTTGCAGGCGGCTTTCGTGGATTACGGCGGAAACCGGCACGGGTTTCTGGCCTTTGCCGAGATCCATCCGGATTATTACCAGATCCCCGTCGCCGACCGCAAAGCGCTGCTTGAGGAAGAGCGGGCGCTGAACCGGGCCGAGGACGAGGAGGACAATCGTCGCAGCCGGCCGCGCAGCAACGGCAACGGCAACGGCAATTCGCGGCCCCGCCCTGAAGGGCAGCGCCGCGATGCGGTGAGATCGTCGGAGATCGGCGGGATGGATGTCGTCGATCTGGGCGACGAGACGGGCGCGGATGCGCTGGTCACGCCGGTCGAGGCCGAAGCTGCGGTGGTCGAGACGCATGAGGCGCAGGATCACTCGCATGATCACGACCACGCCAACGATCATGGGCATGACCACGACCATTCGCAGGGCGACGAGAACGGCAATGGCGATACCACGCCCGCGCCTTATCGGGCGATGGACCATGCCAGCGATACCGACGACGAGATCGAGTCGATCGCCGAAGAGGACGTGGCCGAGGAGATCAGCGCGCCAAGAAAGCCCCGTGCGCGGCGTTACAAGATACAGGAAGTGGTCAAGGTCCGGCAGATCATGCTGGTGCAGGTGGTCAAGGAGGAGCGCGGCAACAAGGGCGCTGCGCTGACGACCTATCTGTCGCTGGCCGGTCGTTATTGCGTGCTGATGCCGAACACGGCGCGGGGCGGCGGCATCAGCCGCAAGATCACCCAAGCGACCGACCGCAAGAAGCTGAAAGAGATCGCGCAGGAGATCGAGGTGCCGGAAGGTGCCGGTCTGATCATCCGCACGGCGGGGGCCAAGCGCACCAAGCCCGAGATCAAGCGCGATTACGAATATCTGATGCGCCTGTGGGAGCAGATCCGCGAGTTGACGCTGAAATCGATCGCTCCGGCGGCGATTTACGAAGAGGGCAACCTGATCAAGCGGTCGATCCGTGACCTTTACAGCCGCGAGATCGACGAGATCCTGGTCGAGGGCGAAGCGGGTTATCGCACCGCCAAGGATTTCATGCGGATGATCATGCCGAGCCATGCGCGGCTGGTGAAACGCTATGACGAGGCGATGCCTTTGTTCGCGCGCTTTCAGGTCGAAAGCTATCTGGGCGGCATGTTCAACCCTGTCGTGCAGTTGAAATCGGGCGGTTACATCGTCATCGGGATCACCGAGGCGCTGGTTGCCATCGATGTCAACTCGGGTCGGGCGACGAAGGAGGGGTCCATCGAGGACACCGCCTTGAAGACCAACCTCGAAGCGGCGGAAGAAGTGGCGCGGCAGTTGCGGCTGCGCGACCTTGCCGGTCTGATCGTCATCGACTTCATCGACATGGAAGAGCGGCGTAACAATGCCGCGGTCGAGAAGAAGCTGAAGGACAAGCTGAAAACCGACCGTGCGCGGATTCAGGTGGGCCGGATTTCCGGTTTCGGCCTGATGGAGATGAGCCGCCAGCGGCTGCGTCCGGGGATGCTGGAAAGCACCACCCAGCCGTGCAGCCATTGCCATGGCACGGGGCTGATCCGGTCGGACGATTCGCTTGGTTTGCAGGTTCTGCGGGCGCTGGAAGAAGAGGGCACGCGCAAGCGGTCCAAAGAGGTGCTGCTGAAAGCGCCGATCGGGATCGTCAACTTCCTGATCAACGGCAAGCGCGAGCATATCGCGCTGATCGAGGCGCGCTATGGCATGGCGGTCCGGATCGAGTGTGATCCGGCGATGGTCAGCCCCGATTACGTGATCGAGAAGTTCAAGACCGCGACTCGGGTTGTGCCCGAGCAATCGAGCGTGATTTCGGGCCATGCCGGTCTGATGGGCGCGGCTGTCGACGAATACGAGGACGAGGACCTGCCGCTGGAAGACCTCGACGAGGTCGAGGAGGCCGAGGTCGAGGAGACGGAAGCCGAGGCCAAATCCGAGCCGCGTGCGGCGGCGGCGGCCGAGGGTGCCGCCAATGGCAACGGCAAGAAGAAGCGCCGGCGTCGGCGTCGGCGGAAGGGTCCGGGCAATGGCACGGGCACGGATGCTGCGGGAGCCGAGGACGGTTCTGACGGCGACGACGAAGGCGATGACGAGGGCGACGAGGATCAGGACGGCGAAGCTGTTGCTGTCGAAGCTGCCGTGGTTGCCGAGCCTGTCGCCGAAGCGCCGAAGAAGCTGACGCGGACCCGTGGCGGGGCCAAGGCCAAAAAGGCTGCCGAGCCTGTTGCCGAGGTGGAAGCCGAAACCGTCGCAGAGCCTGTCGGCGAGGCGGCTGTCGAAACTGTTGCCGAGGTGGCGAAGCCAGCGAAGAAGCCGTCGAGCCGGTCGAAGGCTGCAAAGGTCGAGCCCGAGGCTGGCGATGCAGGTGAAGCGCCGGTGAAGAAGCCGTCGGGCCGGGCGCGTGGCAAGGCGAAGGAAGTTGCTGCGGTCGAGGCTGCACCAGTGGTCGAGGCCGGGGATGCGGCGCCTGTCGAGGTTGCGGCACCTGTGGCCGAGGCACGTCCGGCGGAGCAAGTTCGGGCGGAGCCGGTTCGGGCGGAGGTGATGCAGCCTGCGCCTGCCGAGGCCAGTGCGCCCGAGAGTGCTCCCGAGAGTGCTCCCGAGGAAGACAGCGGCAAGCCGCGCAAGAAGGGTTGGTGGTCGCTGGGCCGCTGAGGCTTTGGTGATCGTGTGAAAGGGGCGGCGGGGAAACCTGCCGCCCTTTGCTTTTGCATTCGGGCGGGGGGCACGGCCCCCCGCACCCCCGCAGGTATTCGGGCCGAGATGGCGGCGGCGGTTGCTGTCTGGCTGGGGGCGCTTGCGGCGGGTTCCTGTGCGCGACAATAGGCAATCGCCGGACCCGAGAGGCGCGAAGACGGCGACGGACCCTGTGGCGTCAGGTGGCGTTGCGGCGGATGCGGTAGGTGGTGAAGCCTGCGCCTTGGAGCTCGCCGAGGAAATCATGGCCTGCTTCGGCGCAGAAATGCGGCAGGTCGATTGCGGCCATGGGGTCGCTGGCCTGCACGGCGAGGATGGTGCCTGCGGGCAGCGCAAGCAGGCGCTTGCGGGCGCGCAGCACCGGAAGCGGGCAGAGAAGGCCGATGCAGTCGAGGGTTTCTTCGGACATGCGTCTTGGTAACGCGGGCAGGGCGCTTGCGCCACGGCAATGTGACGAAAGGGGAGGTGACGGCGCGGCCGGTTGCGGCTAGATGGAAGCCATGTTCGGAATTGAAATCTTTGACGCAGGGCTTGCGCCCGCCATGCTGATCGCCCTTTTGGCGGGGGTCCTGTCGTTCCTGTCGCCTTGCGTGCTGCCCATCGTGCCGCCGTATCTGGCCTATATGGGCGGGATCAGCATGGGCGATATCAAAGGGGCGGCGCGGCGGCGGGTGATCTTGCCTGCGCTGTTCTTCGTCATGGGGTTGTCGACGGTTTTCCTGCTGCTCGGGTTTGCGGCTTCGGCCTTCGGGTCTTTCTTCTTGCAGAACCAGCTTTGGTTTTCGCGCCTGTCGGGTGTGGTTGTGATCGTGTTCGGCCTGCATTTTCTGGGGCTGTTCCGGATTGCGATTTTGGACCGCGAGGCGCGTCTGGATGCGGGGGACAGGGGCGGGTCGGCCTTTGGCGCCTATGTGCTGGGGCTGGCATTCGCCTTTGGCTGGACGCCCTGCATCGGGCCGCAGCTGGGGGCGATCTTGTCCTTGGCCGCGCAGGAGGGGTCTTTGTCGCGGGGGACGGTGCTGCTGGCGGTTTATGCTGCGGGGCTGGGCTTGCCGTTCCTGCTGGCCGCGCTGTTCATCGAGCGGGCGGTGGGGGTGATGGCGCGGCTGAAGCGGCATATGAAGGCGATCGAGCGGGCAATGGGTGTGCTGCTTCTGGCGGTGGGTCTGGCGCTGGTGACGGGGGCCTTTACCGATGTGAGCTGGTGGCTTTTGGAGACATTCGACCGCTTCGGCATTCCGCTCTTGGGCTAGCGCCGCAATTTGCCTATGATTTTGCCGGAATGGGCCGCCATCATGGCGGGGTGTTTTGGTGCGGGGTGCGGGTGTGGGCGAGGCGGGAACAGGGCAGGTGCGGCGGCGCCGGGTCTTTTACATTCCCGGTTATGACCCGGTCTCGCCACGGCGCTACCGCGAGCTTTACCGCAAAGAGGGGCTTTGGCAGGCGGATGTCTCGGGCTATGCGCTGGCGCTGCGGCCAAAGCGGGTGGCGGGGCCTTATGGCTGGCATGTGCGGGCCGAGATCGGCGGCGAGGCGGTGGAAGCCGATGTCGAGGTGCTGGTCTGGTCGGATATCGTGCAGGGTTCGATGGATCAGGGGGTGGCTGCGACCTACCGGCAGATGCTGCGGACGGCGTGGATCTATGTGGCGAGCGGTGCCTTGTTCCGGCTGGTGGGGTTGAGGAAGGGGCCGACGGTGGCGGCGCTGTATCCGATCATCAATCTGGTGGTGCAGTTCCTGTTGGCGCTGGGGCGGGCTGGGGGCAGGTCGTGCTGTGGCGCTGGCTGGTGCCGGGCTGGGGCTGGGCCTTGGGGCTGGCGCTGGGGGGGTGGTGTTTGTCGCCTTGCTGCGGTTCTTCAAGCGGATCGACCGCAAGATACTGGCCTATTACCTGATGCACGATTACGCGTGGTCGGCGCAGTTCCACGGGGCTTATCCGCCGGAGCTCGAGGCGCGGATGGCGCGATTTCGCGCGGTGATCCGCGAGGCTTTGGCGGGCGGGTATGACGAGGTGCTGGTGGTCGGGCATTCGTCGGGGGCGATACTGGGGGTGTCGATCCTGTCGGACCTGATCCGCGAGGGGGTGCCCGAGGTTCTGGCGGAGGGCGGGCCTGCGCTGTCGTTCCTGTCACTCGGGCAGGTCATTCCGATGGTGAGTTTTCTGCCCGAGGCGCTGCGGTTGCGCGGCGATCTGGCCTATCTTTCGGCGCGGGACGAGGTGACCTGGGTCGATGTGACCGCGCCGGGGGATGGCTGCGCCTTTGCGCTGTGCGATCCGGTCAGCGTGACGGGGGTGGCGCCTGCGGGCAAGCGCTGGCCTTTGGTCGTTTCCTGCGCCTTTACCCAGACCTTCAGCCCCGAGCGCTGGAAGAAGATGCGCTACAGCTGGTTCCGGCTGCATTTCCAGTACATGTGCTGTTTCGACCGGCCGGGGGATTACGATTACTTCAAGATCACGGCCGGGCCGCTGACGCTGGCCGCGCGCTATGCGGGGCGGGCGGCGTCGAAGAGCCGGATCGAGCGGGCGGCGTCGGGCTACAGGAGTGTGGCGTGAAGGGGCCCTCCAAACCGGTGCCGCCGAAACCTGTTGCACCGAAACCTGCTGCACCGAAACCTGTGGCGCGGCCGGATCGCGTTTCGCTTTGGCGGTATATGCGGCTGTTCCGGGCCGATATCCTGTCGGCGCAGCCCGCGCGGCTGTATCGGGCGTGGATGGCCGAATTCAGGACGCCGTTCTTTCGCAGCTATCTGTGCAACGATCCGGCGCTGGTGGCGCTGGCCCTGAACGGTCGGCCCGAGGATTTTCCGAAAAGCCTGCGGGTGGCCGAGGGGTTGCGCCCGCTGCTCGGGCGGTCGGTCTTTGTGACCAATGGCGAAGAGTGGAAGCGGCAGAGGCGGATCATCGATCCGGCCTTTGAGGGGGGGCGTTTGCGCGATGCCTTTGCAGGCATCTGGGCGGCGGGCGAGGCGGCGGTGGCACGGATGCCCGAAGGCGTGGTCGAGGTCGAGGAGGAGGCGAGTTTCGCCGCCGCCGACGTGATCTTTCGCACGCTGTTTTCGATTCCCATCGGCCATGAAGTGGCCGGCAAGGTGTTCGCCGAATTCCGCGCCTATCAGCGGGCGCAGCCGATCCTGAACCTTGCGGCTTTCGTGCCGCTGCCGGCTTGGATGCCGAGGTTTCATCGGGCGGGGGTGCGGCGGTCGGCGGCGGTGATCCGCGGGTTGATCACCGGGCTGACCGAGGGGCGGGCAAGGGAGATTGCGGCAGGGACCGCGCCGGACGATCTGGCGACGAAGATCATGGTGACGGTCGATCCGGTGACCGGCGAGCGGTTCGACACGGAGGAAATGGTCGATCAGGTTGCGATCTTCTTTCTGGCGGGGCACGAGACGAGTGCCAGTGCGCTGGGCTGGGCGCTGTATCTGCTGGCATCGCATCCCGAGGTGCAAGAGCGGGTGGCTTTGGAAACGGCGGGAATGACGCCGGAATTTGCCGCGCTGTCGCGGTTGCGGCTGACCCGCGATGTGTTCCGCGAGGCGCTGCGGCTTTACCCGCCCGTGCCGATGATGGTCCGCGAGACGGTGAAGCCCGAGGTGTTTCGCGGGCGGGCGGTGAAGCGGGGGGCACAGGTCGTGCTGTCGTCATGGCATCTGGGGCGGCACGAGCGGATCTGGGACGATCCGGACGGGTTCGATCCTGACCGCTGGGTGCGCGAGGAGACCAAGCAGGCGGCACGCGACGGGTGGTTGCCGTTTTCCAGCGGACCGAGGGTGTGCACTGGTGCGGGCTTTGCGATGCTGGAGGGGGTGGTGCTGCTGGCGCAACTGGTGCGGGCGTTCCGCTTCGAGGTGGTCGAAGGCCGGGTGCCGGTGCCGGTGGCGCATCTGACTGTGCGCGCCAAGGACGGGATATGGCTGCGGGTGGTGCGCCGGTAGCGATGGGATCACGGCGGGGCAGCGAAATTTGACGCAAATTTCGCGGCGATTTCTGACGCAGAAATCGCTGGCCGATGGCGTGCGGGTTGTCAGCGGAATTTGCGTCAAATTCCGGCGCGATTTCTGCGTCAGAAATCGCTATGTGAGGCGGCGGATGGGTTCGCGGTTGCAAAAGATGACGTATTGGCCGGCGTTTTCGACCACGGGATAGCCACGTCTTCGCATCTCGGCCAGAAATACCTCGCGCCCGACGTAGCGTTCGACGTCGCGGATCTGGCGGCGGATCACGCCGCCGTCGCGCGCCGCCTGGGCATCGAACAGGTGGGCGATCCAGCCTTCGGGGGTGAGGGGCAAGAGATTGCGTTTCATTCCCGTAGTTTGACCGGAACCGGTAAACGCCCCGTTAACCGCGCAGCTCGCCCAGCACGAAGACGCGGATGGCCGAGGCGAGGCCGATGTCGGTTTCGCGGCCTTCGTCGATTTCGACGGCGAGCTGGTTCAGGGTGACGCCACGCTTGGCGGCGATCTCGCGGAAGGCTTGCCAGAAGGCTTCCTCGAGCGACACGCTGGTGCGGTGGCCGCGCAGGGTGAGGGAATGTTTGACGGGGCGGGCGGTCATTCGCGCTTTTTCCCGTCGAGGTTTGCCCGCGCCTGATCGGCGCGGGCCTTTTGCAGGTTGCGTTCGGCCTTGGTCAACCCGTGCTTAGCGGCGTTTTCGTCAGCCTTTTTGCGGGCCTCCTTGCGGGCTGCCTCTTTGCGTTTGGCGCGCAGGTTGACGATCTCGGCCATCTCAGCCCTTGGGGCCGATCATGTCTTCGGGGCGGACGACGCGGTCGAAGGTTTCGGCGTCGACGAAGCCCAAGGCGATGGCCTCTTCCTTCAGGGTCGTGCCGTTCTTGTGGGCGGTCTTGGCGACCTTGGTTGCGTTGTCGTAGCCGATGGTGGGGGCGAGTGCTGTGACCAGCATCAGCGATTCCTTCATCAGCTTGTCGATTCGGGCCACGTTGGCTTGGGTGCCGACCACCATGTTGTCGGTGAAGCTGGCCGACGCGTCGCCCAGAAGCTGCATGGATTGCAACACGTTATAGGACATCATCGGGTTGTAGACGTTCAGTTCGAAATGGCCTTGCGATCCTGCGAAACCCACGGCGGCGTCGTTGCCCATGACATGGGCGCAGACCATGGTCAGGGCTTCGGCCTGGGTGGGGTTTACCTTGCCCGGCATGATCGACGATCCGGGTTCGTTTTCGGGCAGGATCAATTCGCCAAGGCCGGAGCGGGGGCCGGAGCCAAGGAGGCGCAGGTCGTTGGCGATCTTGAACAGCGAGGCGGCGACGGTTTTCAGCGCGCCCGAAAACATGACCATGGCGTCATGGGCGGCCAGCGCCTCGAATTTGTTGGGCGCGGTGACGAAGGGGAGCGACGTGATTTCGGCGATGCGGGCGGCGACGCGGGTGTCCCAGCCCACACGGGTGTTCAGGCCGGTGCCGACGGCGGTGCCGCCTTGCGCGAGTTCGTAGATGTCGGGCAGGCAGGATTTGACGCGGGCGATGCCTTTTTCGACCTGTTTGGCATAGCCCGAGAATTCCTGACCCAAGGTCAGGGGGGTGGCGTCCTGCGTGTGGGTGCGGCCGATCTTGATGATGTCCTTGAACTCGACCGCTTTGGCGTCGAGGGCGTGGTGGAGTTTTTCAAGGCCGGGGATCAGCACGTCACGCGCCATCATGCCGATGGCGACGTGCATGGCGGTGGGGAAGGTGTCGTTCGAGCTTTGGCCCATGTTGACGTGGTCGTTGGGGTGGACCGGTTTTTTCGAACCCATGACCCCGCCGAGCATTTCGATGGCGCGGTTCGAGATCACCTCGTTCGCGTTCATGTTCGACTGGGTGCCGGAACCGGTTTGCCAGACGACGAGGGGGAAGTTGTCGTCGAAGCGGCCCTCGATCACCTCTTGCGCGGCGGCAGCGATGGCTTGGCCGAGGTCGGGGGTGATGTCGCCCTGGTCGATGTTGACCAGCGCGCAGGCTTTCTTGATGACGCCGAGCGCGCGGATGATTGCCACGGGCTGGCGTTCCCAGCCGATGGGGAAGTTGATGATCGACCGCTGGGTCTGGGCGCCCCAGTATTTGTCGGCGGGAACTTCGAGCGGGCCGAAGCTGTCGGTTTCGGTGCGGGTGGCGGTCATGGTGAGCCTCGTTCTTGTCGCTTGGGTCGCCTTAGCCATCCCTCGGTAGAAAATCAATCTGCATACCGTCGCATACTGACGTAACGGTTGTGCTTGTCGGCCGTGTGGTTAAATTGGCTGGGGTAAAGATTGCGAGTCCCCGATGCCGAACCCTATCAAGCGAATCACCCGTAATCTTCGCGATCTCAAGGTCGGGCGTAAATCTTACGAGGCCGGGCTTTTGGCGAAGGTCGTGCAGGTCGATGCGGCGAAATCTGCCGTGGTGGACCGGTATCTGGACCTGATGCGCGATGTGATGATCGGGCGGCTGACGCGCGATCCGGCGCAGCCCTATATCACGCGACCGCAGATCGAGGCATCTGGCCCAGATTTCGTGATCCAGCCTGTGGCCTATGACGAAGCGACGCGGGACAACGGGCTTGATTGGCCGATGACAGCGTTTTCGATGATCGGCACGAAGCGGATGGACAATCTGCGAGGGATTTGTATCGCCGCTATCGCGGACGGGGTTGGCGGTGATTTCGTCGAGACCGGGGTCTGGCGCGGGGGGGCCTGCATCTTTATGCGGGCCATTCTGGAGGCGCATGGCTGCACGGACCGCAAGGTCTGGGTCTGCGACAGTTTCGAGGGGCTGCCGCCACCCGATGCGGGCGAATTCCCTGCCGATGAAGGGTTGAACCTGAACGAATACGACGGGCTTTCGATCTCGCTCGAGGCGGTGCAGGACAATTTCCGCTCTTTCGGTCTGCTCGACGGTCAGGTCGAATTCGTGAAGGGCTGGTTCAAGGACACGCTGCATGTGGCGCCGATCGAGCGGATCGCCGTGCTGCGGCTGGACGGGGATTTGTATCAATCCACCATCGAGGCTCTGGAGGCGCTTTATCCCAAGGTTTCGCCGGGCGGCTATGTGATCGTGGACGATTACGGGGCGTTCGAGGCCTGCCGCAAGGCAGTGCACGATTATCTGGGAAAGATCGGGTCTGGCGACATCACGCTTGCGAATATCGACGGCATCGGGGCCTGGTTCCAGAAACCGGCCTGAGCCTGCACGCCGATTGGCCAGCGCCGAGGTTGACCAGCGCCGGTGCAGGCGGGCGTTTCAGTGTTTGCGGAATTTGTCGAGGCTGACGACCTGCGCGTCATGCGGCGGGGTCGGGTCGTCGTCGCCGTCATCGTCTTCTTCGTCGTCGTCGTCATCCTGATCGTCGTTATGGGTTTCGAATCGCAGGCCGAATTCGACCGAGGGGTCGACGAAGGTGCGGACCGCGTCGAAGGGAATCACGAGCGGTTCGGGCTGGTTGCCGAAGTTGAGCGTGACGGAAAACCCCTTGTCGGTGACGGTGAGGTTTTCGAACCAGTGCTGGATCACCACGGTCATTTCCGACGGGTAGCGCGACTTGAGCCAGTCGGCGATGGCGACATCGGGGTGGTTGGTGTCGAAGGTGATGAAGAAATGGTGCGCCCCCGGCAGGCCGTTTTCGGCCACATCCTGTAGGACGGACTGGATCAGGCTGCGCATCGCCCGGTGCATCAGGTTTCCGTAATCGATGGAGCGGGCCATGGGTCGTCCTTTCCTTGCCGGTCCATTTAGGGCGGATTCGGGCGTGAAGGGAAGGGGGAAGCGGCTGGAATGGCAGCGGGGTGCATTTGCCGCATCGGGGCAAAGAAGAACCCCGCCGGGGTGAACCGGCGGGGTGGGGTGGGTGTGGTGTGCAAGCAGGCCGGGTTTCCCCGACACAGAGGGGTTCTAGACCGTTCCGGTTAAGAAAGTCTGAAGGGGCGCGGCGGACGGCCCGGCGGACGGCCCGGCGGACGGCCCGGCGGACGGGGCGGCGGACGGGGCGGCGATCCGCCGCAGGCCAGAGGGGGGGGCATGCGGCGGATGAGGGGTGCAGGTGGGGCCTAGTGGCCTTCGAAGGCGCAGAGGGTGTGGACATCCATACCCATGGCGCGCAGGCGGTCGCGTCCGCCGAGGTCGGGCAGGTCGACCACGAAGGCGCAGCCGGCGATCTGGCCGCCGAGGCGTTCGATGAGGCGGATGCCAGCCTCGGCCGTGCCGCCGGTGGCGAGCAGGTCATCGACGAGCAGCACCTTTTCGCCCGGTTGCAAGGCGTCGTCATGGATTTCGACGACCGCCTCGCCGTATTCGAGGGTGTAGGACTGGCTGATCGTGGTGCCGGGAAGTTTGCCCTTTTTGCGGATCGGGACGAAGCCGGTGGAAAGCTGGTGTGCGACCGCGCCGCCGAGGATGAAACCGCGGGCTTCGAGACCTGCGACCTTGTCGATGCGGAGGCCCGCGTAGGGGGCGAGCAGCTGGTCTATGCACATGCGAAACCCGCGCGGGTCGGCGAAGAGGGTTGTGACATCGCGGAACAAGATCCCTTCGTGCGGGAAGTCTACGATGGTGCGGATGTAATCCCTGACGGTTTTTGCGGAGTCGGATTTCATGGGTCAGCCTTTCAGCACGCGGCCTGCGACCGCGTCGAGTTTTGCGAGGAGGTCGGGATCGCGCTTGGCGGGGGCGGTCATCAGCGCGGTGCCGAGGACGTGATCGCAGCCATGCGGGCAGGACGGGCGCGTGTGGCCCCCGGGGCCATCGCCTGCCAGTATGGCGGGCAGGCGGGCGACCGTGTCGCGGGCCTGGGCTGCGTTGGCGGTCAGGGTGCGGATGACTTGCGCCACATCGACGGCAGCATGGCCCTGATGCCAGCAGTCGTAATCGGTGACCATGGCGAGCGAGGCGTAGCAAAGTTCGGCCTCACGCGCGAGTTTGGCTTCGGGCATGGCGGTCATGCCGATCACATCGGCGCCCCAGCTGCGATACAGGTTCGATTCGGCGCGGGTCGAGAATTGCGGACCCTCCATCGCGATATAGGTGGCGTTGCGGTGCAGGGTGATTCCTGCGGGGACGGCGCGTGCCACGGCGTCGGACAGGCGCGGGCAGGTCGGGTCGGAAAAGCCGACATGGGCGACGCAGCCCGCGCCGAAGAAGGATTTGGTGCGGGCGAAGGTGCGGTCGATATACTGGTCTACCGATACGAAATCGCCGGGGCGGTAATCTTCGCGCAAGCTGCCGACGGCCGAGACGGCGACGATGTCGGTGCAGCCGAGGCGTTTGAGCGCGTCGATATTGGCGCGATAGTTGATGTCCGAGGGGGCGTGGACATGGCCGCGCCCGTGGCGGGGCAGAAAGGCCATCGGCGTGCCGGACAGGCGGCCGACGAGGATTTCGTCGGAGGGTTTGCCCCAGGGTGTGGTGACTTTGACCCATGTGGCGCCTTCGAGACCGTCGATGTCGTAAAGGCCCGATCCGCCGATCACGCCGATCATGCTATCCATGGTTCCACCGCCTTGCCACATTACCGAACGTGGCTGAGTGTAGCGGTCGGCGGGCGGCGTGCAAGCGCAGGGCTGGCCGGGCGCGCAGGACTGGCTTGGAGTGTGACATGGATCTGGCGGGGCGATTGGCAGCGGGGATCAGGGCGGCGGTGGCAGGCCTGCCCGGGGCTGCGGATTTTCTGGCGGATTGGCCGGAGGGTGGCGCGCGCCGGGCGCAGGTGCCGGGCGTGCTGCCGGTGTGCCGCTGGCTGGAGGGCATGGCGGGCGGGTTGGGCGGCGAGGTGGCGCGGGGGGCGGTGGCGCTGGAGTGGCGGCAGACCTATGGCGCGGGCGATTTCGGCGCGGCGTTTCTGGAGCGTTACGGCTGGACCGAGATCGTGGGTTTGCGCGGGCCGGTGCCGTCGGAGCGTGTGGCGGCGGGGTTCCTGCTTCTGGGGCCGGATGTGACCTATCCTGCCCACGCACATGAGGCGGCCGAGATCTATCTGCCGCTGTCGGGCGTGGCGTGGTGGCAGAAGGGCGATGCCGCCTTTGCGCCCGTGCCGGTAGGTCAGGCGATCCATCACGCGCCATGGGTGCCGCATGCGATGCGGACGGGGGCGGAGCCGATGCTCGCGCTTTATCTATGGCGCGGCGGCGATCTGGCGGCGAAGTCGGTGATTCTGGGGTGATTCTGGGGTGAGGCGGGGCGGTGTCGGAGCGGGGGGCTTCGCGCCCCCCGCACCCCCCGCGGAGTATTTGGGCAAAGGTGAAGGGGTGTGTCCGGGCGTGCCAATGAGGTCAGGAGTCGTCGGGGCGCCTTTTTTCGAATGTGTCGCGCACGATGGTGTAATCGCGGTAGCCCAAGCGGGCGACGGGGTGGAATGCGGTGATGTCGAAGCGGCCGTCGGTCAGGCAATCGTCGCGCAGGTGGACGCCTGTCACCTCGGCCACCACGAGGAAATTGCCGGTGCCGCGCAGTTCGACGATTTCGGTGACCTGACATTCGAGCGTGGCCGGCGCGCCTGCGACGCGGGGGCATCGGATGGTGGTGCATTCGGCCTTTGGCACGTTGCAGGCGGCGAATTCGTCGGTGCCGGGGGGAAAGCCGGCCGAGGTTTCCGACATGGCGTCGAGCATCGCTTCCTCGACGATATTTGCCGAAAAGACGCGGGTTTCGCGCAGGTTCGTGAGGCTGTCTTTCACGCCGGTCGATGAGAAGATGACCTGCGGCGGCACATAGGCCACGGCGTTGAAGAAGGAGTAGGGCGCGAGGTTGTCGCCCAAGGGGCCGCGGGTTGCGATCCAGCCGATGGGGCGCGGGCTGACAATTGCGTTGAACGGGTTGTGGGGCAGACCGTGGCCATCGGACGGGCGGTAAAACATCGGCAGGGCTTTCGCTGGTTTGAACCTGTCGTATTCGCATGTTAGGCGCGTTTCCATAGGATTCGGGTTCGGGATTGGGCGCACGTGTACAGGCTTGAGGAAGAGACCGAGGACGACTGGTGGGAGGTAGAGGCGCTTTACGACCTTTGCTTTTCGCCGGGGCGGACTGCGCTGTCGTCCTATCGTTTGCGCGACGGGGTGCCGACGGTGGCGGCGCTGTGCCTGATCTTGCGCGATGCCGATGGCACGCTGGCGGCCGCGATCCGCTATTGGCCGGTCGAGGTGGGCGGGCAGGATGCGCTGCTGCTGGGCCCCGTGGCGGTGCATCCGACGCGGCAGGGCGAAGGGCTGGGCGGTTTGCTGATCAACGAAAGCCTGGCCGAGGCGCGGCGTCTGGGCTGGGAGCGTGTGATGCTGGTGGGGGACGCGCCCTATTACGCGCGCTTCGGGTTCCACAAGCTTGAGGGGGTGGTGATGCCGCCTCCGACCAACCCCGACCGCGTGCTGGGCTTTGCCTTGAAGCGCGGCGCCTGGGATGGTGTGGCAGGCGATGTGACGCGCGCGACCTGAGGGTTGCGACGGGGCAAAGCGCCGGGGGTCGCAACCCCCGGACCCCCGCGGGATATTCCGGACAAGGGGAAGCGGCCGGCGGGCGCTGTGGCGACTTGCGCGGGGGCCTCGCGCGCCCCACATTGGGTCTATGGACCCTGTCAAGAACCTGCCCGCCATTGCCGCCCCTGACCGCAGCGCCGAGATTGCGGCGCTGGCGCGGCGTTACAGGCGGGCCAACGGGCCTGTCATGGCACTGGTCAACCGGCTGGGCGGGGCGCTCGAGACCCGGATGGCGGCCTTGCCCGATGGGGTACGGCGCCAGATCGAGGCGGTGACCGAGCGGGCGCTTCTGGCGGCGCACGGGCTGGCGGGGGTCGGGGCAAGGGGTCCGGATTTCGGGCGCAAGGGGCCGATGGCGGCGGCGATGTTGTCGGGGGCTGTGGGTGGTGCGGGGGGGCTTGCCACTTCGGTTGCCGAATTGCCGGTGACGGTGACGGTAATCCTGCATGCGATCAGGAAGGCGGCAGCGGAGCAGGGCTTCGACCCCGACGAACCTGCGATACGGGCAGAATGTTTGCGGGTGTTTACCGCCGGATCGCCCCTCGCTTCGGATGACGGGGTGAACACGTCGTTCCTTTCGGCGCGGTTGACGGTGACGGGACCGGCGATCCAGCGGCTGGTCGCGAGCGTGGCGCCGAAACTGGCGACCGCGCTGGGGCAGAAACTGGTGGCCCAAGCGGTGCCGGTGCTCGGGGCGGTGGCAGGGGCGGGGCTGAACGCGGCCTTTCTGAGTTATTACCGAGAGATGGCCGAGATCCGCTTCGCGCTGCTGCGGCTGGCCGAACAGCATGGGGCGGAGGAGATATTGGTCGCCTTTGCCGAGGCGACAGGGGCCAAGGAGCGTCGGCTGCGGTAAGGGGCAGGGTTTGCACCGCTCAGGGGTCTTTGTCGCGGCTGACGCAGACATGGATGTAGATATACGCCAACCCGACCAGACCAACGATGAGGAGCAACGCCGCCTCGTCACCCAAGCCGAGGATTAAGCCAAGACCGGCCCCGGCGAGGATGGGAATGATGCCCACGAAAAGCCCAACTTCAACCGAGTCGACGTACCCGTGGAAGGGCAATGCTTTCTTGAGCCTCTTATACATCCGATTATAGAACACTGTTTAGCTCATTGAAGACCGAATTTTCAGGGTCTTGCCCGCCCCGCATTGAACGTGGAACTCCTTGGACGGATTACAACACCCCGGGGCGGCATTGTCGGTGCCCTCCCCGTCCCCTTGTTCCAAATATTCTCGGGGGAAGGGGCGCGGCACGCGGCCCTTGGGGGCGGAAAGCCCCCTGCATCGCTTGCCGTCGAGTGCCGCGCCGGACGGAAGGGCGCGAATTTTCGCAGAAAATTCGGGGTGGCGGTTTTACTCGGGTTGGGTGGCAAGCCAGTCCATCAGGGCGGGGCGGACGGATTCGGCGCCGGTTGCCATGGCCTTGTCGATCACTTCGTTCGCTTGGGTCAGGTCGACGCGGCGCAAGAGCGATTTGATCGGGCCGATGGATGCGGGGCGCATCGACAGGGTGCGGAGGCCGCGGGCGGCGAAAGCCATTGCCTCGACGGGGCGGCCCGCATCCTCGCCGCAGAAGGATAGCGGCGTTCCGGTTTCGGCGCAGCGGGCGATGATGTGGTCGAGAAAGCGCAGGAAGGACACGTTCAGCGTGTCGTAGCGGCGGCGCACGCGTTCGTTCTCGCGGTCGGCGGCGAAGAAGAATTGCTTGAGGTCGTTGCCGCCGATCGAGACGAAATCGGTGAGGTCGAAAAAGGCGCGGGGCGCGTAGGCGAGGCTGGGGGTTTCCAGCATCGCGCCGACTTCGATGCTGGCGGGCACGGGGTGGCCCATGGCGGCTTCGCGGTCGAGTTCGGCCATGACCACGTCACGCGCTGCGGTGAATTCGCCGTGTTCCGAGATGAAGGGGAACATGACCGTCAGCGGCCGCCCGTTCGAGGCGCGGATCAGCGCCTGTATCTGCATCCGCAGCACGCCCGGCTTGTCGAGGCCGACGCGGATCGCGCGCCAGCCCATGGCGGGGTTGGGTTCGTCTTGCGGCTTCATGTAGGGCAGCACCTTGTCGGACCCGATGTCGAGGGTGCGGAAGGCGACGCGTTTGCCCTTGGCGGCGTCCATGACGCGGGCATAGAGGGCGGCGAGTTCGGCGCGTTGCGGCATCTTGTTGCGGACGAGGAATTGCAGCTCGGTCCGGAAGAGGCCGACGCCTTCGGCGCCCGAGCCTTCGAGGCTGGGCAGGTCGGCCATCAGGCCTGCGTTCATCAACAGGTTCGTCACGGTGCCGCATTTCGACAGCGCGGGCAGGCCGCGCAGGCTGGCGAAACGCTGCTGGGCGGCGGCCTGCATGGCGATCTTGTCGCGGAAGGCGCGGGCGACGGTTTCTTCGGGGCGGAGGTGGACGATGCCTTGGTCGCCATCGACGAGGATCGGGTCGCCGTTGAGCGCCTCGGTCACGATGCGGCCGGCGTGGATCACAAGCGGGATGGCAAGGGCGCGGGCGACGATGGCGGCGTGGGAGCCGACGGAGCCTTCTTCCAGCACCACACCTTTCAGCTTGCGGCCATATTCCAGCAGTTCGGCGGGGCCGATGTTGCGGGCGACCAGCACCGGGTTTTCAGGCATCTCGGCGCCGGTGTCGTGGCCTTGGCCGGTGAGGATGCGGAGCAGGCGGTTCGACAGGTCGTCGAGGTCGTGCAGGCGTTCGCGCAGGTAGGCGTCGGGCACCTGTTCCAGCCGCGCGCGGGTGGCGGATTGTTCCTTTTCCACAGCGGCTTCGGCGGAGAGACCGCGCGCGATGTCATCCTCCATCCGCTTGAGCCAGCCGCGCGAATGGGCGAACATGCGGTAGGCTTCGAGCACCTGTTTCTGGTCTTTGTCGAGGCTTTCGGCGGCCAGAAGGTCATCGACCGAGACGCGCAACTGGCCCACCGCGGCGCGGATGCGGTCGATTTCGGTGAGCGGGTCGTCGGCGACGGGGTTTGTCACCACCACGCGGGCTTCGTGGAGCCAGACGCGGCCTTCGGCGGCGCCTTCCTGACCCGTGCCGCCCCTTATCATCACAGGCTGTTTGTGCAACGCGCGCATGCCGTCGACATCGCCCGCAAAGAGGCCGAGTTCGGTCATTTCGGCCAGCACCATGGCCACGACTTCGAGGGCGTAGATTTCATCTTCGGAAAATTCGCGGGCGGTTCTGGATTGCACGACGAGGACGCCGAGCTTTTCGCCGACGCGCTGGATCGGGACGCCGAGGAAGGAGGAGTAAATCTCTTCGCCGGTTTCGGGCATGTACCGGAAGCCCTTTTCCTGCGGGGCATTGGCGGTGTTGACGGGTAGGCCGGTGCGGGCGACGCGGCCCACCAGGCCTTCGCCCAGTTTCATGCGGGTCTGGTGGACGGATTCGGGTTTGAGCCCTTCGGTGGCGCAGAGTTCCAGCGTGTCGGCATCGCGGAACAGGTAGATCGAGCACACCTCGGTGCCCATGCTGTCGGCGATCAGATGGGTGATGCTGTCGAGCCGGTCCTGCCCCTTGCCGGGGGTTGCCAGCGTGTCGCGCAGGCGGCGGAGGAGTTTGCGGCTGTCGCTTTCGGTCCGTTCCGGCATGATCTTTGGCCCGATTGCTGGGGGGTGCCTGATGGTTAAAGCACATCAGGGCGGGAAGGTGAACGGGCTTGGTCGCGGGAATGCGGGGACCGGTGTGGGGACCGGAGCGGGGAGCGCCCGCCATGGGCGGGTCGGGCGCTGGCCGGTTGCTTTGGGCCACCGGCTGGATGGCGGACGCCGCGTCACACGGCAAAGGCGATGGCCTTTTGCAGATACGCGGCAACGGAGGCGCGGTTTTGCTTGTCGGTGGTGGGTGAACCCCTGCGTGCCGCAGGGAACCACCCACCCTACGGCAGGATCAGGCGCCGGCCTTGTCGAGTTCGAAGGCGTCGTGCAGGGCTTGCACGGCGAGTTCCATGTATTTGCGGTCGATCAGGACGGAGATCTTGATTTCCGAGGTGGCGATGACCTTGATGTTGACGTTTTCGGCAGCGAGTGCCGCGAACATCTTGGCGGCGACGCCTGCATGCGACCGCATGCCGATACCGACGACCGAGACCTTGGCGACATCGGTGTCGACGTTGAGATCATCGTATTTGATGTGGCCTGCGGCCTGGGCGTCTTCCATCGCCTTTTTGGCGCGTGCGACCTGATTGGTCGGGACCGAGAAGGTCATGTCGGTCACGGCGCCCGCGTGGCCTGCGTAGTTCTTTTCGGAAATGTTCTGGACGATCATGTCCACGTTCACCCCTGCTTCGGCGAGGGGGCCGAAGATGGCCGAGGCGACGCCGGGGCGGTCCTCGACCGTGACGAGGGTCATTTTTGCTTCGTCGCGGGAATAGGCCACGCCGGAGACGACTTTCGATTCCATGATTTCATCCTCGTCGCAGACCAGGGTTCCAGAGTTTTCGTCGGTATCCTCGAAGGAGGAGAGCACGCGCAGGCGGACGTTGTAGCGCATGGCCAGTTCGACCGAGCGGGTTTGCAGGACCTTGGCGCCGAGCGAGGCGAGTTCCAGCATTTCCTCGAAGGCGATCTTCGGGAGTTTGCGCGCCTTGTCGGTGATGCGCGGGTCGGTGGTGTAGACGCCGTCGACATCGGTGTAGATGTCGCAGCGTTCCGCCGAGAAGGCGGCGGCGAAGGCGACGGCGGTGGTGTCACTGCCGCCACGGCCAAGGGTGGTGATGCGGCCTTCGGGCGAGACGCCCTGAAAGCCCGCGACCACTGCGACCTTGAAGCCTTCGGCAAACTTTGCGTCGATATTGGCGCGGGGAATGTCGATGAAGCGGGCCGAGGCATGGGCAGAGGTGGTCTGGATCGGGACTTGCCAGCCCTGCCATGACCGTGCGGGGACATCCATTTCCTGAAGCGTCAGCGCCATGAGGCCTGCGGTGACGTTCTCGCCGGAGGAGACCACGGCGTCATATTCGCGGGCGTCATAGAGCGGCGAGGTGGCTTCGACCCAGCCGACGAGTTCGTTGGTCTTGCCCGACATGGCCGAGACGATGACGATGACGTCATAGCCGCGTTCCACCTCGCGTTTGACCTTGGCCGCGGCGTTTTTGATGCGCGCGAGGTCGGCCACCGAAGTGCCGCCGAATTTCATCACGAGAAGCGGCATGCGTCCCCCCCGCCAAGGCCAGAATTGGGGCGCTTCTTATGCGGGGCGGGGGATAGGTGCAAGGGTGGATCGGGGGTGGATCGGGGGTGGATCAGGGCGGTGCGGGCGGCAGGCGGTGCCTAGGGGGCCTTTTGTTTGCGGCGGGAAAGGACTAGGTGGAAGGGGAGCGGCAAGGAAAGCGACGGCATGTCATTTCTGAAGAAATTGCGCGACCGGATGTTCCGGTCTTCTGACAAGATCGGCGAAGGGCTGGAGGCTTTGGTGGCCGCCGATGCGGCGCCAGAAGCTGCTGCAGGGGAGTCTGCGGTCAAGCCGGGGCTTCTGGGGCGCATCTTTGGTGCGGACGAGCCGCGGCGGCTGGTCGATGATGCCATGCTCGAAAGCCTTGAGGATGTGCTGATCGGCGCGGATATGGGGGTCGAGACCGCGACGCGGGTGACGGCCAACATCGCGGAAGGCCGGTTCGGCAAGCGGGTGTCGACGCGCGAGTTGCGCGCGGCGCTGGCCGACGAGATCACGCGGATCATGCAGCCCGTGGCGCGGCCCTTGCCGATTTACGCGCAGCGCCCGCAGGTGGTGCTGGTGGTGGGGGTGAACGGGTCGGGCAAGACCACGACGATCGGCAAGCTCGCGAGCCAGTTCAAGGCGGCGGGAAAGTCGGTGGTGATTGCGGCCGGTGACACGTTCCGCGCGGCGGCGGTCGAGCAGTTGCAGGTCTGGGGCGAGCGGGCAGGGGTTCCGGTGCTGACGGCGCCGGAAGGGTCTGATCCTGCCAGTCTGGCCTTCGATGCGCTGACAAAGGCGCAGGCGGACGGGGCGGATTTGCTGCTGATCGATACGGCGGGGCGATTGCAGAACCGTGCCGATCTGATGGAAGAGCTGGCCAAGATCGTGCGGGTGCTTCGCAAGAAAGATCCGAGCGCGCCGCATAACACGCTTTTGGTGCTGGATGCGACGACGGGGCAGAATGCGGTTTCCCAGGTGGAGATATTCCGCAAGATCGCCGATGTGACGGGGCTGGTGATGACCAAGCTCGACGGGACGGCGAAGGGGGGCGTGCTGGTGTCACTGGCCGACAAGTTCGGGTTGCCGATCCATGCAATCGGGGTGGGCGAGCAGATCGACGATCTGGCGCCGTTCGACCCCGAGGATTTCGCCAAGGCGCTGGTCGGGCAGGAGTGAGCGGCTGGGTGCAGTCGCTGGAGGGCACGCCTGCGGGGCATGATCTGGCGCTTGCCCTCGCGCTGGCGGCGGCTGTGCTGCATGCGCTGTTCGGGGCTTTGCAGAAGGGGCGCTACGATCCGTGGATCAGCCGTGCGGTGATCGACGTGTTCTATTTCGTGCTGGCGCTGCCTTTCGTGATCTTCGTGGTGCCATGGCCAGAGCCGCATATGTGGCCGATCTTTGCGGGGGCCTTCGTCATCCATGCCGGTTACAAATGGTTGCAGGCGATGACCTATGCGCGGGGGGCCTATACCGTGGTTTACCCCGTGGTGCGCGGGACGGGGCCGTTCTTTGCGGTGATCGGGGCGGGGATTGTCTTTGGCGAGCATTTCGCGCCCGGGCAATGGGCGGGGCTGGCGGTGCTGATGGCGGGAATCTTCGGGCTGGCGGCCTATAACCTGCGCCATGTTTCGGTGGACCGCGAGACGCTGGTGCCCGCGCTTTGGCTCGCGGTGGCGACGGGGGCGACCGTTGCGATCTACACCACCTATGACGCTTACGGGATACGGGCGACGGCGGACCCGTTCACGTTTCTTGCGTGGTTTTTCCTGATCGACGGGGTGCTGTTTCCGCTGGTCTTTGCGCGGCGCTTGCTGGCGGTGCGGGGGGCCGAGGTCTGGCCCATGCTGCGGCTGGGGGTGTTCGGGGCGGTGATCGCCTATCTGTCCTTCGGGTCGATCATGTTGGCGACGCGTCTTGACAAGGTGGGCGAGGCGGCGGTGCTGCGCGAGACATCGACGGTGTTTGCGGCCTTGATCGGGTGGCTGGTTCTGGGCGAGAAGGTGGGCAGGATGCGGACCCTGCTGATGGGGCTGATAGCGCTTGGCGCGGTGATCATGGAGATGGCGGGATGAGCGGTGAACGCAAGGTGCATCCGGGGGTGAAGCTGGCACTGGAACTGGGGCCGGTGGTGCTGTTCTTTGCCGGATACATGAAGCTGCGCGAGCAGACGTTCGAGGTGTTCGGCAGTCCTTACAGCGGGTTTATCCTGATGACGGCGGCGTTCATTCCGCTGATGCTGGTGACGACGGGCATCCTGTGGTGGCTGACGGGCAAGTTGTCGAAGATGCAGATCGCGACCGTGGTGCTGGTCGTGGTGTTCGGCGGGCTGTCGGTCTGGTTCAAGGACGAGCGGTTCTTCAAGATGAAGCCGACGATGATCTACCTGCTGTTCGGCGGCTTGCTGGGGTTCGGGCTGCTGCGGGGGCAAAGCTACCTGAAGCTGGTGATGGAAGAGGCGCTGCCGATGCAGCCCGAGGGCTGGATGATCCTGACGCGGCGTCTGTGTGCGTTCTTCTTTGCGCTGGCGGTGGCCAACGAGGTGATCTGGCGCAGCTTTTCGACCGAGGTCTGGGTGAATTTCAAGACCTTCGGGCTGACGGCGGCGCTGTTCGGGTTCTTCATGACGCAAGGGGGCGTGCTGAACCGCTACGGGATCGAAGAGGACGGCGAGACGGACGGCGAAAAGGACGGCGAACAGGACAAGGCGGACTGACCGGACGAGATTTTTCGACGAAAAATCTCGGGGCAGTAGAAGATTTTTCGGCGAAAAATCTTTGGTGGTGCCGTTGGGTGCAGGGTGCGGACGAAGAATTTTCTGGAAAATTCTTCGGGGCCTGACCCGGGGGCGCCGAAAATTTCGCAGAAATTTTGCCGGTCGAATGAAAAAGGGCGGCCCGAAGGCCGCCCTTTTCGCATTCAGTGCCTTGGCAGATTATGCCAGAGCGAGGTTCGTCGCCGATTCGCGACCGTTGCGGTCACGCTCGAGGTCATAGGTCACAGCCTGGCCATCATTCAGGCCGCGCAGGCCTGCACGCTCGAGAGCGCTGATGTGGACGAAAACGTCCTTCTGGCCGCCTTCCGGTGCGATAAAGCCGAAGCCTTTGGTGGCGTTGAACCATTTCACGGTGCCGTTGGCCATCGTGAGATCTCCTGTCTAGTATGCCACCCGCAGCATGCGATGGCTCGGCTCAGGGTCATCAAGGTCGCGTCTGAAGCCCGAGGGGAGACAGAAGGTCGAAAGATCGAATAAGCAAGAACGACCATGCACCTTTATCGGGTGCATGGCAAGGCAAATCGGTCGGGTGGTGCGAAACGGGAGCAAATGGACGGGCTTGTGCCTGTTGCCGCCGCTTTGGTCAGCGTTTGAACAGGATTTCCTGCGCCTTGCGGTCGGTGGTGTTGGTGTTGCGGTGTTCGGCGCCGACGGCAGCGCCTGCCACGAATGCCGGACGGGCGGCCAGTTCGTCGAGCCAGCGTTTCATGTGGGGTTTGTCGTCCAGCGTCTGCTGCTGGCCCTGCCAGCCCATCGCCCAAGGCCAGATCGCGAAATCGGCGATGGAGAGGAAATCGCCCGCGACATAGGCGTGTTTGGCAAGCTGGCGGTCGAGCACGCCGTAAAGCCGTGCGACCTCGCGCTTGTAACGCTCTTTGGCGTAGGGCAGGTCGTGGGGCGGGTCCATCGCGGGGGCGTAGGTCAGGAAGTGGTGGGCCTGGCCTGCCATGGGGCCGACACCGCCCATCTGCCACATCAGCCATTGGTCCACCGCGATGCGGTCGCGTTCGGTCGGGCCGCAGAACTGGCCGGTCTTGCGGGCGAGGTATTGCAGGATCGCGCCGGATTCGAAGATGGAGACGGGCTGGCCATCGGGGCCGTCGGGATCGGTGATCGCGGGCATGCGGTTGTTGGGGGCTATGGCGAGGAATTCGGGTTTGAACTGGTCGCCTGCGCCGATGTTGACGGGATGCACGGTGTAGGGCAGGCCCATTTCCTCGAGTGCTACGGTGATTTTCTTGCCGTTGGGGGTGGGCCAGTAGAACAGGTCGATGGGGGCGGTCATGGCGGGATATCCTTTGATCGGTCTGAAAGGAATGATGCGGCATCGCGGCGTGGCGGCAAGGGCGATTTCCCTGCGCAGATGCACAAGGCAAAGCGCCGTGGCGAGCAGCGGCGCGCGGGTTTCGGGCAGTTGACCTTTGGTTTGTGCGGGGGTATTCGCCTGCCGTGGCGCTTTGTTACCGGATTGCGGGCCACGTTAAACAAGCCGCTAAAGAGGGTTCGCGGGCAAGCGCCTCGGAGCCTTTGGGTGTTCCGGGGCTTTTTCTTGGCCGGAGGCCGCCACGATGACCGAATGGAAAACGCGCACGCGACTGGTGCACGAGGGCAGCCGCCGCAGCCAGTATGGCGAGATGGCCGAGGCGATCTTTCTGACGCAGGGATTCGCTTACGACAGTGCCGAAAGCGCCGAGGCGCGCTTCGTCAAGGCGGGGGATGACGAGTTCATCTATGCCCGTTACGGCAACCCCACCACGCGGATGTTCGAAGAGCGGATCGCGGGGCTGGAGGGGACCGAGGATGCATTTGCCACCGCTTCCGGCATGGCGGCGGTGAACGGGGCGCTGACCTCGATGTTGCGGGCGGGGGACCATGTGGTGTCTTCCCGTGCGCTGTTCGGGTCGTGTCTTTATATCCTCGAAGAGGTTTTGACGCGCTACGGGGTGAACGTTACCTTCGTCGACGGGGCCGATCTGGGGGCGTGGCGGGCGGCGGTAAAGCCCGCGACCAAGGCGGTGTTCTTCGAATCGATGTCGAACCCGACGCTGGAACTGGTCGATATTCGCGGCGTGGCCGAGATCGCGCATGCGGTCGGCGCCTTGGTGATCGTGGACAACGTGTTTGCGACGCCGATCTTTAGCCGTGCGGTCGAGCAGGGTGCGGATGTGGTGGTCTATTCCACCACCAAGCACATCGACGGGCAGGGGCGCGCGCTTGGCGGCGTGGTTTGCGGGACCAAGGAGTATATCCGCAAGGTGCTTGAGCCATACATGAAGCATACCGGCGGGTCGATGAGCCCGTTTACGTCTTGGATCATGCTGAACGGCATGGCGACGCTGGATCTGCGCTGCCGTGCGATGGCCGAGAGCGCCCTGACCATTGCGCGGGCGCTCGAAGGCGATGCGCGGCTGGGGCGGGTGATCTTTCCAGGCCTGGAAAGCCATCCGCAGCACGCGCTTGCGATGGAGCAGATGGGGTCGGGCGGGACTTTGGTGACCTTTGACATCAAGGCGGGGAAAGAGGCGGCGTTCCGCTTCATGAACGCTTTGCAGATTGCAAAGATTTCCAACAATCTGGGGGATGCCAAGAGCATCGCCACGCATCCGGCGACGACGACGCACCAGCGGCTTTCGCCCGAGATGAAGGAAACGCTGGGGATCACGCCCGGTCTGATCCGGTTTTCGGTCGGTCTGGAGGATGCGGGTGATCTGGTGGCCGATATCATGCAGGCGCTGGACGCGATGTGAGATCATGTCGGATTCGTGAGGAAAACGGTCTGTAGGCCTGTCCTATGATTTTTACGAATCCGGCATTATATTGGTGAACGGGCGCGGAAAGGATTTCGCGCCCGCTGTGATCCGCTCGGATGGGCCGCGCGTATAACCTGCTGACATTGAAGGCCGACCCTGTGGTTTGGCCGGAACCGAAAGGCTGCTGCGATGAACATCTTTACCCCCGAAATCGACCGTCAACCGAGCCGCGAAGAGGCCGAGGCGGCGCTGGCAGTGCTGCGGCGCTGGGCGGGGAAGGCTTCGGACAGCGAAATCTCGCGTCTGGATGCGGCGGTCGCCTATCTGGTGCCGGGCGAGGGGTATCCGGCGTTGAGCCGCGACTATCCGGCCGATTTCGTGGTGACGGAAGGCTACAAGGCATCGCTGCCCGATTTGCAGAACGGGCCGTCGAGCCTGATCAAGGGCGAGAAGCAGTTGATCCAGCATGTGGGGATTTCGAATTTCCGCCTGCCGATCCGCTATCGCACGCGCGACAATGGCGACCTGACGCTGGAGACCAGCGTGACGGGGACGGTATCGCTGGAGGCCGAGAAGAAGGGCATCAACATGAGCCGCATCATGCGGTCGTTCTATGCCCATGCCGAGCGCGATTTCAGCTTTGGCGTGATCGAGCACGCGCTGGAGGATTACAAGCGCGATCTGGAAAGCTTCGATGCGCGGATCCAGATGCGGTTTTCCTTTCCCGTGAAGGTGCAGTCGCTGCGGTCGGGGCTGTCGGGTTGGCAGTATTATGACATCGCGCTGGAACTGGTCGACGTGGCGGGCGTGCGTAAGAAGATCATGCACCTCGACTTCGTTTACTCGTCGACCTGCCCCTGCAGTCTGGAGCTTTCCGAACATGCCCGTCGCACGCGGGGGCAGCTTGCCACGCCGCATTCCCAGCGCAGCGTGGCGCGGATTTCGGTGGTGGTGAACGCAGGCGAGCGGCTGTGGTTCGAGGATCTGGTGGAACTGGCGCGGGCGGCCGTGCCGACCGAGACGCAAGTGATGGTCAAGCGCGAGGACGAGCAGGCATTCGCCGAGTTGAATGCGGCCAATCCGATCTTTGTCGAAGATGCGGCGCGGTCGTTCTGTCAGGCGCTTAAGGAAGATGCGCGGGTCGGCGACTTCCGCATCATCGCCAGCCATCAGGAAAGCCTGCACAGCCATGACGCGGTTTCGGTGCTGACCGAAGGCGAGACTTTCGCACAGGAAAGCCTCGATCCGCGACTGTTCACGACGCTTTTCCACGTCGGCTGACGGTTGACCCGTGGCGGGGCCGCAGTGTAGCCCCGTCTGATGGTCGATGTGCGCCCCATTGCCTATGTGCTCGGCTGGATCCTGATGGTTCTGGCGGGGCTGATGCTTTTGCCCGCTTTCGTCGATTGGAACGCGGGCAACGGCAATGCCGACGATATCTTGCAGGCGGCGCTGGTTACGGCGGGGGTTGGCGTGTTGCTGGCGCTTTCGTCGGCCAATGCAACGCGGGGCGCGTTCGACGTGCGGTCGGCCTATCTGCTGACGGCGGCAATCTGGTTCGTGGTGCCCGCATTCGGGGCCTTGCCTTTCATGCTGGGCGCGCCACGGCTGCAATTCACCGAAGCCTATTTCGAGGCGGTGTCGGGGATCACCACCACGGGGGCCACGGTGATCTACGGGCTGGAGGAATTGCCTGCGGGGATGAACCTGTGGCGGGGTTTGTTGAATGCGGCGGGGGGCCTCGGGATCGCGTTCGTTGCGATGATCTTTTTGCCCGTGATGCGGGTGGGGGGGATGCAGTTCTTTCGCACCGAGGGGTTTGATACCTTCGGCAAGGTGCTGCCGCGGGCGACCGATCTGGCCAAGCAGTTGCTGGGGGTTTACCTCGGGCTGATCGTGATTGCGGGGCTGACCTATTCGGCAATCGGGATGACGCCGCTGGATGCGGCAGTGCATGCCATGGCCTCGATCGCGACGGGGGGCTTTTCGCCGCGGGATACGTCGTTCAGCGTCTATGCGGGGGCGGGCGAGTATTTCGGGGCGCTGTTCATGGTGCTGGGGAGCCTGCCTTATGTGCGCTATGTGCAACTGGTGAACGGATCGGCCACGCCCTTGTGGCGGGACAGTCAGGTGCGGGCCTATCTGAAGATCATCGCGTTTTCCGTGCTGACGGTGACGCTGTGGCGTTGGCTTACATCGGACATGCCGTTCGAGCCCGCGTTCCGCGAGAGCCTGTTCAATCTGGTCTCGATCATCTCGTCCACCGGGTTTTTCAGCGGGTCGTTTCCGGCATGGGGCGGATACATGCTGGTCGTGGCGTTCGTGATCGGGGTGATCGGGGCGTGTTCGGGGTCTTCGGCGGCGGGGTTGACGGTGTTCCGGTCGCAACTGGTGGCGGCGGCGTTGGTCAGCCAGATCCGGCAGATCGTTTCGCCCGGGCGGGTGGTGCCGGTGAAATACGAGGGGCGGGTGGTCGAGAAGGACGTGATGGACGCGCTTATCCTGTATGTGACGGGTTATGTGCTGACGCTGGGTGTGCTGACGGTGGCGATGACGCTTGTCGGGCTGGACACGGTTTCGGCGCTGTTCGCGGTCTGGACCGCGCTTGGCAACATCGGCTACGGCTTCGGGCCGATCGTGGCGCGGACGGGGACGTTCGTCGACCTGCCGGATGCAGGAAAGTGGATCATGACGCTGGCGATGCTGCTGGGGCGGCTGGGGCTGTTGGCGATTTTCGTGCTGGTCTTGCCGAGGTTCTGGCGGCGTTAGGGTTTTGGTCCGCTTTGCCGTGCCGGTGGTGCGCGGGGGGCTTGCGGGGGGCCACTTCGGGCGCGCATCATGGCGGTTATGAGTCATGATCCCTTTTTTCCGCAGGTGAAGCTGCGCCTTTTGTTCGGGGACCGCGCGATGGTCGGGCCGGGCAAGGTGCTGCTGTTGGAGAATATCCGCGACCTCGGGTCGATTTCGGCCGCGGGGCGGGCGATGGGCATGAGCTACAAGCGGGCATGGTCGCTGGTCGAGGAGATGAACGCGGCCTTTCGTCTACCGGTGGTTTTGCCTGCGCGGGGCGGGGCGGGCGGAGGCGGGGCTGCGGTGACCGGGGCGGGGCTGGCGGTGATCGCGGCCTATCGCGGGTTCGAGGCGGCGGCGCTGGAGGCGGGTGCCGGGGAACTGGCGGCGCTGCGGGGGATGCTGGCCGATATGTCTGACTGAAAATATCGCTTGCAGCGTCGGGTTTCGGCGGTGTTATGTTTGGCCGGATATAACGCTTTGGGGGTTTGCTGTGAGGGTTTGGCTGGCGGGGCTGCTGGTTCTGGGATTGGCCACGCCGCTTCGGGCCGAGGAGATCACGGTTTTCGCGGCCTCGTCGCTGAAGACCGCGCTTGATCTGGTGGCGGCGGATTGGCAGGCCGAGACGGGGAACGTGGCGGTCCTGTCCTATGACGGGTCGGCCAAGCTGGCCAAGCAGATCGAGCAGGGTGCGCCTGTGGATGTGTTCATCTCGGCGGCGGCGGACTGGATGGATGTGCTGGAGGCGGGCGGGCTGCTGGCCGGGGGCACGCGGCGGGATGTGCTGGGCAATGGGCTGGTGCTGGTCGCGCATGGGGCGGCGGAGCCTGCCGAGGTGGGGCCGGAGTTGGACCTTGCGGCGATGCTAGGCGGGGGGAAGCTGGCGATGGGGATGATCGCTTCGGTTCCGGCGGGGCAATACGGGCATGAGGCGCTGGTGTCGCTGGGGCTGTGGGACAGCGTGGCGGGAAGCGTGGTCGAGACCGAGAATGTGCGGGCGGCGGTGAAGCTGGTGGGCTTGGGCGAGGCGGCGCTGGGGATTGTCTTTGCCTCGGATGCGGTGGGCGAGGCGGAGATTTCGGTGGTGGGCGCGTTTCCCGAGGGGAGCCATGCGCGGATCGTCTATCCGGCGGCGGTGACGGTGCAGGGCAAGGCGGCTGGGCGGGCGTTCGTCGATTATCTGTCGTCGCCCGCAGCGCAGGCGCGGTTCAGGGCGCAGGGGTTCAGGGTTCCGTGACGGATGCGGCGTGGCAGGCGGTCTGGCTTTCGGTGCAGGTGTCGTTCTGGGCGACGGTGCTGAGCCTGCCCGTTGGCATCTGGGTCGCGCATCTTTTGGCGCGGGGGCGGTTTTTCGGGCGGCAGGTGCTGAACGGGCTGGTGCATCTGCCGCTGATATTGCCGCCGGTGGTGACGGGCTATCTGCTCTTGCTGGCCTTTGGGCGGCAGGGGCCGGTGGGGCGGGTGCTGGACGAATGGTTCGGGATCGTGCTGGCCTTCCGCTGGACCGGGGCGGTGCTGGCGGCGGCGGTGATGGCCTTTCCCTTGATGGTGCGGGCGATACGGCTGGCGATCGAGGCGGTGGACCCGAAGCTGGAAGCAGCGGCTGCGACGCTTGGCGCTTCGCGCTGGCAGGTGTTTGCCACGGTCACGCTGCCGCTGATCGCGCCGGGGATCATTGCCGGGGCGGTTCTGGCCTTTGCCAAGGCGATGGGTGAATTTGGCGCGACGATCACCTTTGTCGCCAATATTCCGGGGCAGACGCAGACGCTGCCTTCGGCGATTTACGCGTTCTTGCAGGTGCCGGGGGGGGACGGGGCGGCGTTCCGGCTGGTGGTGATTTCGGTCGCGGTGGCGATGGGGGCGCTGGTGGCCTCGGAAGTTCTGGCGCGGCGGGTGCATGCGCGGGTGGCAGGGCGCGATGCTTGAGGTGCGGGTGACCCATCGCTTCGGCGGCTTTAGCCTCGATGTGGCGTTTACCGCGCCTGCGGGGGTCACGGCGCTGTTCGGGCGGTCGGGGTCGGGCAAGACGAGCGTGGTCGAGGCCGTGGCGGGGCTTTTGCGGCCCGATGCGGGGCGGATCGTTTCCGGCGGGCGGGTGCTTTACGACAGCGCAAGCGGGGTCGATGTGCCGGTGCATCGGCGCGTGGTGGGCTATGTGTTTCAGGATGCGCGGCTGTTTCCGCATCTGACGGTGGCGGAGAATCTGGCCTATGCCGGGCGGGTGACGGGGCGGCGGGTCGATATGGCGCCGGTGGTTGCGATGCTGGGGCTTGGGGCGCTGCTGGCGCGGCGGCCCGGCGCGCTTTCGGGCGGCGAGGCGCAGCGGGTGGCGATCGGGCGGGCGCTGTTGGCCGAGCCTGCGGTTTTGCTGATGGACGAACCGCTGGCCGCGCTGGACGAGGCGCGGAAGGCCGAAATCCTGCCCTATGTCGAGCGGTTGCGCGATGCGGCGGTGCCGATCCTGTATGTGAGCCATTCGCTGGCCGAGGTGGCGCGGCTGGCGACGACAATCGTCGTGCTGGAGGCGGGCCGCGTGGTGCGGGCGGGGGCTGCGGCCGAGGTGCTGGCCGATCCGGCGGCGGTGCCCGCGCTGGGCCTGCGCGAGGCGGGGGCGGTGATCGGCGCGCGCATCGCGGGACATGAGGCAGACGGGCTGACGCGGCTGGAGACGGTGGCGGGGCCGATCTGGCTGCCACGGATCGCGGGCGAGGTCGGGGCTGCGCTGCGGGTGCGGATTGCGGCGCAGGATGTGATCTTGTCACGCGGGCGGCCCGAGGGGCTGTCGGCGCTGAACATCCTGCCCGGCGTCGTATCGGCGGTGCGGACGGGCGAGGGGCCGGGGGCGCTGGTGCAGATCGCGCTGGGGGGCGAGTTCCTGCTGGCCCGTGTCACCCGCCGGTCGGCCACGGCGCTGGGGCTGGAGGCAGGGGTGGAGGTACACGCCATCCTGAAATCGGTCGCGGTGGCGCAGGTGGATATCGGGGCGGGGTGAGGGGAATGTTATGGAATCGGGTCGGGCCAGAAGTCAGAACCAGTCGTGCGGCAGGCGGGCGATGAGGCTCGAGGCGAGGCGGCGTGACAGGCTTGCTTCGGGTTCGGCGGTTTCGCGGCCCTTGCGGCCATCTTCGATCACGTTCCAGTAGAGCGCGCCGTTGCGGGCGGTGACGGCGAAGGCATTCTCGGGGCGGGTCTGGCGGGCAAAAAGGTCGCGCAGTTCGGCGACGAGTACGGGTTCGCGGAAGAGCAGGCCGAGTTCGATGTTGATATAGGCCGAGCGCAGGTCGAAGTTGTGCGATCCGACGAGGGCCTGTTCGCCGTCGATGACGAATATCTTCGAGTGCAGGAGAGCGCGTTTGCGGCCCGTGCCGCGGGGCGGGGCGTATTCGTAGAGGGCCGCACCCGAGGCGACGAGCGGTTGGCGGTAGCTGCGGTAGGCGGCGTGGACGGCGAAGAGGTCGGTCGCGGCGAGGGAGTTGGTCAGGACTTTCACTTTGACGCCGTTGGTGGCGAGGTCGGTCAGGATTTTCAGGCCCGAGGCACCGGGGACGAAGTAGGGGGTGGTCAGCAGCACTTCGGATTTGGCGCCGGTCAGCAGGGTTTCGATGCGGTCCAGCAGCCATGGTTCCTTGCGGTGGCCAAAGGCTTTCTCGGGCGGATCGGCGAGCAGTGTCACATCGGGGGTGAAGCGCAGCGGGTCCACGAGAAGGCTTTCGGCGCTGTGGTTGGCCATCGCCTCGGCCTTGTAGTGCACCGAAAGGGGGGCGTTGGCGTGGCGGGCGACGCGGCGGCGGTAGCGGGCCATGCTGATGCGGAAGGCTTTCCACAAGGTCAGGATCGGCAGCGACAGGCCGAGGTTCCAATAGGTGTCGAACACCTGTTCGACCGATTGCACCAAGGGGCCTGCGAGCACCATGTCGGCATCGTGCGAGAGGCGCGCGCCCGATCCCGGCGCACCGAAATAGGTGTCGCCGATGTTGCGCCCGCCGAGGATGGCGAGGCGGCCGTCGGTGATCCAGACCTTGCCATGCATGCGGCGGTTGAAGCGCGACAGGCCAAGGGCGAATTCGGTGCCGCGCCGGATCCAGTGGCCGCGGTTCATCACCGGATTGAACAGCCGCACCTCGACATTGGGGTGCTGGTTGAGGCCGAGGAAGGCAAGGTCGAAGCCCTGCACGTTCACATCGTCGAGAAGCAGGCGCACGCGCACGCCGCGGTCGGCGGCGTCGAGCAGTTCGGCAAGCAAAAGCCAGCCCGAGGTGTCGGTGGTCCAGATGTAATAGATCAGATCGAGGCTGCGTCCGGCGATGCGGGCGGCATGGGCGCGGGCGGCGAAGGCGGCTTTGTGGTCGAGGATGTTGGCAAGCCCGTTCTGGCCCGGATGGGCGGCGAGAAGCGGGGCGAGCAGGCGGTCGGGTTCTGTGGGCGGGCCGTCTGTGGGCAGCGCCTGCGAGCGGGGGCCGCGCGCCTTGCGGGCGAAGCGGGTGTAGGAGCGCAGGGCGAGGACCGAGGCCGCGAAGATGCCCAAGCCGAGGAGGACGAGCCAGATCGCGAGGGTGGTGATCATGGCGCTGCCGTCGCGGGGAAGGTGAGGCGCGCCTTGAGCGGGAGGTGATCGGAGGCGTGGCGTGCAAGCGGCGTGTCGTGGGTCGTCAGGCCCGTCAGCGCGATGTCGCGGCTGGCCATGATGCGGTCGAGGGCGGCGACGGGCAGGCGGGCGGGAAAGCTGCGCGGGGCGGGGGGCGCGTGGAATTGGCGGTGCAGGGCGGCGGTCGAGGCGTTGGGGCCGCTGCGCCATTCGTTCATGTCGCCCATCACCAGCGTGGGGCGGGGGGGCAGGCGGGACAGCCGGTCGAGCAGGGCGTGGCTTTGGGCACGGCGCGAGGTTGCCAGAAGCCCCATGTGGAGACCCACCACCCTGAGCAGCTGACCCGAGAGGTTCAGGTCGGCGATCAGCGCGCCGCGCGGTTCGAACCCCGGCAGGGCGAGGGGGTGGATATCCTCGATTTCCGCATGACGTACGAAGATCAGGTTGCCGTGCCAGCCATGCGAGGGGCCGGGTGTATCGGGCAGCACGGGGACAAGACCGCATTGGGTGCGGACATGTTCGAGGTCGAGAAGGCCCGCGCGGTCACCGAAGCGGCGGTCGGCCTCTTGCAGGGCGAGGATGTCGGGGCAGAGTTCCTGCATCACCTCGGCGGTGCGGAACAGGTCGCGGCGACGGTCGGCGCCGACGCCCTTGTGGATGTTCCACGACGCGACGAGGAGCGGCGGCGGATGGGGCAGGTTGTCGGGTGCGTCTGCGGGCATGGTCTCTGCCAAAGTTCGGGTGGCCGGTGGTGGCGACACCCTAGACCATGCCCCTGCGCGAAGGCAAAGGCGGGCTTCCGGCTTCGACGCCGCATTCGGTGACGATCAGGTCGAGCCGCCTGTCATGCGGCAGGGGGTGGATCGTCGAGAGCCGCGCGGAATGGAGGCCGACTCCGATCGCGAAGGGGTGCGGTGCCATGTGGTCGAGTGTGCGGTCGAAGTAGCCGGTGCCGAAGCCGAGGCGGTTGCAGGCGTCGTCCCAGCCGAGAAGCGGGGCGATCAGGAGGTTCGGCGTCACCTCGCCCGCCGAGGCGGGGGGGACGGGCAGGTTCCAGAGCCCGCGTTCGAGCGGGGCGTTCGGCGTCCAGCGGCGAAAGCGCATGGCGGCGGGCGGTTTGACGCAGGCCGAGAGCGACAGGATCGCGCCGCGCTGGCGCAGGGTGGTGAGGAAGGGGATCAGGTCCGGCTCTCCGCCGATGGGCCATGATGCGCCGATGATGAGGCGCGAGGCGTCGAGCGGGGCGAGGAGTTCGGTCAGGCAGGCGGCGATGCGGTCGGTGACGGAGACGGCCATCGCGGGGGTGAGCGCCTTGCGTTCGGCGCGGAGGCGCTGGCGTTCGTCATGGCGCCAAGCGGCGACATCGAGGGGCGAGGCGGGATCGCCCGTGAAGGGACGTTCGCCGATATGGGCGGCTTGGCATGGGTCGGAGGAAAGGGGCATGGCGCTGTCCGCTTGTTGCGAGGGGAAACGCTGCGGCGGCGGGGTGGTTCCTGATCGGGGGGTGCCTGTGGTCGCAAGGTTACGGGGGAGGGGGCTGGTGCGGATGGGAGGCTTGGCCATTGACGCTGCGGACTGCGCGGTCGGTGGCGTGGCGGGCAAGGGGGGGCTGACGGGGGCTTTCTTGCCGTGAGGGGTGTCGGGTGGTGGCAAGAACGCGACGCGGGGGCGTCGGGCAGTGTGGCTGCGGGTGGGGGGCGACGTTGGTGGCAGGGCGCAGGGTGGGCGCTGCGGTGGTTGGGCGGAGGCGAGGGGGTTGGGCTGTCGGGGTGGCGGACAGTCTTTGCGGGGCGACTGTGGGCGGGGGCGTCGGGGAGAAGGTTGTTTGATTTGGGGGCGAAGCGGGGGATTTCGGTCGTGGACTGGAGGCGAACGGTCTTTGGGCTTGTGGCGGTGGGGCGGGTTTTGGCGGGATACGGGCCGGTCCGGGCTGGTCCGGGCTGGTCGGCGTGGGCGCAGGCCGGCCGTTGCGGGGCGGCCTGCGGGATCGGGGTGGTGACATTCGTGACCGGTCAGTCCCAGCAGGAGACGAGGACCGTCATGGCGGTGCCTAGGGCGATCTGGTCTTGCGGGGTGAGGGGGGCGGCTTCGGGGGCCGTAGCCGGCGTCACGCCGCCCGATTGCAAGAGCGCGGCGAGGACTGCCGGGGGGGCCGCGAAGGCGGTGCCTTTGGGCAGGGCGCGGGTTTTGTCGGGTTGCGGCACGAGGATGCCCGCCACCGCGCCCGAGGCCGTGAGGACCGGACCGCCGGTGTCGCCCTCGCGTGCTGCGAGGTCGAGGCGGTTCAGGGCGGTTCCACCGTCCAGCCCTTCGGCGGCGGCGAAGCGGCCGTAGGTCAGCACCGGGGCGGGCAGCATGTCGCCGTAGCTGTAGCCTGCAACCGCGATTTCGGTGTTGGGCGTGCCCGGCGCGAAGGCGGCAAAGGCGGGCGGGGCGAGGGGGCTTGCGGGTTTCAGCAGGGCAAGGCCGTTTGCGGCATCGGTCGCGGCTACGGTCGCCTCGGTCCGGCCATCGAGCGTGATGCGGCCACATTGGGCGACGGCCTCGGCCGTGGTCAGGACGCTGCCTGTGGCATCGACGTAGAAGCCTGAACGCGAGAGGCGCGGTTTCTTGATCTCGAGACCTGCGAGCAGCCCGCTTTTGACGGCAGGCGTGAGAGGGACGAGGCCGGGGTCGAGCGCGCGGTCGCCGATGGGGCGGAAGCTGGCCCTGAGGGTGGAAACGGCGCGGTCCATGTTCGGGGTGGTGTCGGGGTTCCAGCTGATGAGCCAGCCTTTGACCATGCCGCGCGAGGTGGTGGCGAAGGCTTCGGTGACGAGGCCTGCGCTTTCGCCGCGCAGGGTGAAGCTGTCGCCCTGCAGGCTGCGGGGGCCGGTGGCGGGCATGATCTGCAAGGTTTGCAGCGTGTCGTAGAGGCCTGCGAGGGCCGCTTCGTCGCCCGGTTGGCTGAGCAGGAGGATGCGCGTTTCGCTGCCGTCGCGCGCGGTGAAATGCACGAAGGGGGGTTCGTAATGGTCGAAGGCGACGAGGGCGAGGGGCAAGGTCGCCTCGATCCCGGCTTCGGATTCGGTGACAGTCTGGAAGCCGAAACCCTGTTCCTCGGCGCGGTAGGTGGTCAGGAGGGCGGCGCGCTGGGCGGTGGTGAGGATGCCGGTCGGCTCGAACCCGCCCGCGCCTTGCCATGCGGCCATGGATGCGCGGGTGCCGCGACCGAAAGAGCCGTCGAGTTTGGCATCGTAAAAGCCGAACCACATCAGGGCGCGTTGCAGGTCTTCGCGTTCGGTCTGGGTGAGGAGGGATTCGGAGGCGCGGGCTTCTTCGGGGGTTTCGTCGGGGAGGATTTCGGTGAGGGTGTCGGGGAGGGTGTCGGTGAGCATGTCGGGGGCCGGTTGGCCGGCTTCTGAAGTGAGGGCTTCTGAAGTGAGGGCTTCGGAAGTGAGGGCTTCGGTTGTGTCGGCTGCGGGTGCGAGCGGGTCTGTCGCCTGAAGATCGGGGGCCAGCGGGAGGGGAGCCGTGGCTCCGGCGGGCCAGAACATCGCGCCGTAGGTCGCGCCGTCGGACACGAAGCTGTCACGCGGGATCAGGTTTTCGGAGCGGAGTTCGGCGATGCGGTCGGCGGCCTGTTGTTCGGAATAGGGGCCGAGTGTGATGACATACCAGCCCGAGCCGGTGGAAAAGCCCGCGACATCGCTGAACAGCCCCTGCCATGCGCTAGCCCGTTCTTCGGCCCCGGCAAGGTTGGGCTGGGCTTCGATCTGGAGCCAGAAACTGCCCCGAGCGGTTTGGGGAGCGGTTTGGGAAGCGGTCGGGGGAGCGGTCGGGGGGGGGGCGGTCTGGGCTTGCACGGGTGCGGCAAAGGCGGTCGCAAGGGTTACAAGGAGCACAAGAAGGGAAAACGCCTGTCGCATCATTCGGGTGGGTCCGTTCGGTATCTTTTGGGTCATTTGTCGCTGAGACCCTAGCAGAGGGGCGCGCGGAGTTGCACGTGCTTTCGTCACGGGCATTCGTTGCGGGCTTTTGTTGCGGGGCCAAAGTCGTGCGCGCAGTGCGGGGCGGTATCGGCCAGACTGGCGCAGACGGGGGGCGCAGACGGGGGGCGAAGGCGGGGGGGGTGGCATTGACCGCGAAGGCGGGGTTGCCTATGGAGGGGGCGGTTTTCAAGAGGGCTTGCCGATGGCCGAGAGCGTTGTTCCCCCGCGCAGTTTTCAGGAGATCATCCTGCGCTTGCAGTCCTATTGGGGTGCCAAGGGCTGCGCCGTGTTGCAGCCCTATGACATGGAAGTGGGGGCGGGCACCTTTCACCCTGCGACTACGCTGCGGGCGCTGGGGTCGCGCCCTTGGGCTGCGGCCTACGTGCAGCCGTCGCGCCGGCCTACGGACGGGCGATACGGCGAGAACCCGAACCGCTTGCAGCATTACTACCAGTATCAGGTGCTGATAAAGCCGTCTCCCGCCGATATGCAGGAGCTGTATCTGGGGTCGCTGCGCGCGATCGGGATCGACATGGCGCTGCATGACATCCGTTTCGTCGAGGATGACTGGGAAAGCCCGACGCTGGGCGCGTGGGGGCTGGGCTGGGAGGTCTGGTGCGACGGGATGGAGGTGAGCCAGTTCACCTATTTCCAGCAGGTCGGCGGGCATGATTGCCGCCCGGTTTCGGGCGAGTTGACCTATGGGTTGGAACGGCTGGCCATGTATGTGCTGGGGATCGACCATGTGATGGAGATGCCCTTTAACGATCCTGCGTCGCCTATCCCGTTGAAATACGGCGATATCTTCCGCCAGACCGAGCAGGAATACAGCCGCTGGAATTTCGATCAGGCCGACACGGACATGCTGCTTTCGCATTTCAAGGATGCCGAGGCCGAGTGCGAGCGTATTCTGGCGGCGGATGTGACCGACAAGGCGGGGCGGCGCATCGTGATGGCGCATCCGGCCTATGACCAGTGCATCAAGGCCAGCCATCTGTTCAACCTGCTCGATGCGCGGGGAGTGATTTCGGTGACGGAACGGCAGGCCTATATCGGGCGGGTGCGGGCCTTGGCCAAGAAATGCGCCGACGCCTTCGTGACGACCGAAGCAGGCGGGGCGGAAGCAGGCGGGGTGGCGGCTTGACCCGAACCGCCCCCTTCGTCTTTCGCGCCGAGACGCCGCTTTTGCGGCTGCTGGCTGCGGCGCAGGCATGGCCCGGCTATTTCGGGCGGAGTGCGCGGCGCAAGTTGCTACGCCGTTACGGGCGCGTGTCGATACAGGCGTTCGACGGGTTTCTGGGCCGGATCGGGCCGGGGGATGCGGTGCTCGACCTTGGGGCCAATGCGGGGGTGTTCACCAAGAAACTTGCCGCAACCGGGGCGATGGTGCATGCCTATGAGCCGGACCCCGAGGCCTTTGTGCGCTTGTCGCAGGCGGTTGCCGGTCTGGCCAATGTGCGGCTTTACAACGCAGCCGTGGCGGCCAAGGCGGGAAGCCTGCGGTTGAGCCGCAAGAAGCTGGCGGCGGGCGGGCACCAGACGGTGGCGAGTTCGATCGTCTTCGACAATGGCGGTGGCGACGGCATCGACGTAGAGGTGGTGTCTTTCTACGACGCTCTGGCGCGGTGCGGCCAGCGGGTTGCGCTGGTCAAGATGGATATCGAGGGGGCCGAGTTCGACATTCTCGAACAGGTCTTTGCCGCGCCATGGGATTATGGCTTTGACGCGATGTTCGTCGAGACGCACGAGCGGCTTGCGCCTGAAAAGACCGCGCTGATCGACCGGCTGCGGCGCGAGGCGGCGGGTTTGCCGCAGCGGTATGTCAACCTGTATTGGCCTTGAGGAACGCAGAGTGAATGGCAAGATCATCGCGGGGTTTCTGGTGCTGACGGGATTGGTGGCGGGCATCGCCATGTATTGGCTGCAGGTCTATGCCTTTTACGACGAGGCGAAGTTCACGCCGGGGGCCGAGATCATGCTGACCTCGGTCGAGAGCGGGCAGCCCGAGGCGATATTGGCCGAAGGCGTGACGGGGATCGACAGCGACAGCTCTCCGATCCGGTTCCGCGCCTGTTTCAAGACGCCGATGACGCAGGCGATGCTGACCGAGACCTACAGGATCTACCCTGCGCCGACGCCGCTTTTGGCGCCGGGCTGGTTCGATTGCTTCGATGCCGAAGCGATTGGTGCGGCCTTGGAGAGCGGCGAGGCGATTGCCTTTCTGGGGCAAGCGAATATCCACCCCGGTGTGGACCGCGTGGTTGCGGTCTTTGCCGATGGCCGCGCCTTTGCGTGGCAACAACTGAACGGCGACGAAGGAAACGAGTGAGACCATGCCCGACCTGCTGATCGAGTTGTTTTCCGAAGAGATCCCGGCACGGATGCAGGCCAAGGCCGCGTCTGACCTGAAGCGCATCGTGACCGACGGGTTGGTCGAGGCGGGGTTGACCTATGAAGCCGCAGGCGCGTTTTCGACGCCGCGGCGGCTGGTCTTGTCGGTCGAGGGGCTGACGGCGGAAAGCCGCCCCGTGCGCGAAGAGCGCAAGGGTCCGCGGGCGGATGCGCCTGCGGCGGCGCTGGAGGGGTTTCTGCGGTCTACGGGGTTGACGCGCGAGCAGTTGGAGTTGCGCGACGACAAGAAGGCGCAGGTCTATTTTGCGGTGATCGAAAAGCCCGGTCGGGCGGCGGCGGAGATCGTGGCCGGGGTGCTGGAGGGCGCGGTGCGGAACTTCCCCTGGCCCAAGTCGATGCGCTGGGGGACGGGGTCTTTGCGCTGGGTGCGGCCTTTGCAGTCGATCATTTGCCTGCTGGTCGATGAGGGCGGGGCTGCGGTGGTCGATCTGGATATCGACGGGATCAGGGCTGCGGATACGACCGAGGGGCACCGTTTCATGGGGAACGGGCGCTTTGCGGTGACCTCGTTCGACGATTACCGCGCCGAGCTGTGGAAGGCGCGGGTGATGCTCGATGCCGCCGAGCGCGAGGCGCATATCTGGCAGGGGGCCACGAACCTCGCCTTTGCGGCGGGGATGGAAGTGGTCGAGGATCGCGGCTTGCTGGCGGAAGTGGCGGGGCTGGTCGAATGGCCGGTGCCGCTGATGGGGCGGATCGGGGAAGATTTCCTGTCGCTGCCCGCCGAGGTTTTGCAGACGTCGATGAAGGAGCACCAGAAGTTCTTTTCGGTCCGCAACCCCAAGACGGGGCGGATCGAAGGGTTCGTGACGGTCGCAAACGTGGAGACGGCGGATGACGGGGCGACGATCCTGAAGGGGAACCAGAAGGTGCTGTCGGCGCGGCTGTCGGATGCGCGGTTCTTCTGGGAGAACGACCTGCGGGTGGCCAAGGCCGGTATGGGTGAGTGGCTTGACGGTCTGGGGGCGGTGACGTTCCACAACAAGCTGGGCTCGCAGGCCGAACGGATTGCGCGGATCGCGGCGCTGGCGCGCGAGATTGCGCCGCTGGTCGGGGCTGCGCCGGATGTGGCGGAAGCGGCGGCGCGGGTGGCCAAGGCTGATTTGCGGTCGGCGATGGTCGGGGAATTCCCCGAATTGCAGGGTCTGATGGGCATGTATTACGCCCGCGCGGCGGGGATGGACGAGGCGGTGGCGAATGCCGCGCGCGACCATTACGCGCCGCTGGGGCCGACCGATGCGGTGCCGGTAGAGCCGGTTTCGGTGGCCGTGGCGCTGGCCGACAAGATCGACACGCTGACGGGGTTCTGGGCGATTGACGAGAAGCCCACGGGGAGCAAAGACCCGTTCGCGCTGCGGCGTGCGGCGCTGGGAGTGATCCGGCTGGTTTTGGTGAACGGGGTGCGGGGTGGGTTGAAAGCAACCTTCACCGGACATATTCTAGGCAACGAGAAGCTCCGCGCCAGCCTTTTTGCGGATCGAGCGGAGTCGCTCGAAGCTTGGTGGAACATTTCCCGCGTTGGAAAAAAGGCCGGTGAGAAATATTTGGAAGGATTGGTCGCGTCTGTTGTGGCTAGTAATGAAGATGACCTCATTCAGCGCGTGCGCTTGATTGAGCGGATGCCATCCGACCTCCTCGCCTTCTTCCACGACCGCCTGAAGGTTTTCCTGAAAGACCAAGGCATCCGGCATGATGTGATCGATGCGTGTCTGGCGATGCCCGGCAATGATGATCTGACGTTGCTCGTGAAGCGGGCGCAGGCGTTGCAGGGGTTCATGGCCTCGGCGGACGGGCCGGATTTGCTGCAAGGCTTCAAGCGTGCCAACAACATTCTGGCGCAGGCCGAGGCGAAGGACGGGGTGGAATACTCGTTCGGGGCCGATCCCAAGTTTGCTGAAGGCGACGAGGAAAAGGCGCTTTTCAATGCGCTTGATGTGGCGGAGCAGGCGATTGGCCCTGCGGTGAAGGCCGAGGATTTTGCCGGTGCGATGGCGGCGATGGCGCAGTTGCGCGCACCTATCGATGCGTTTTTCACCGCCGTGCAGGTGAACAGCGACAACCAGATCGTGCGGCGCAACCGGCTGAACCTGTTGCACCGCATCCGTGCGGTGTGCGGCGGTGTGGCCGATCTGGGCCGCGTCGAGGGATAGCGCGCGCTTCGGGCTGATCCCGGAGAGGGCTGTCTGCCCTCTCCGGACCTCACCCGAGGATATTTGGCCAAGCGTGAAAGCGGGAAGGGGTCTTTGCCGCTTTCATGCTGGCGGAAATATCCTCGGGGGGTGAGGGGGGCCGAGGCCCCCCTTCTTGCTGTAAACTTTGCTTGTCTGACGGTGTTTTGCGCGTATCCTGCGGGCGCGAATAAGGGACGCCGCAGTGCAGAAAATGGACAAGATCGCCGACTTTGCCGAGATCACGCCGACGGCGCGGATCATGACGCCTGCGCATGGCTGGCGGGCGAAGTGCCTGCAGCGCCTTGTCCGGCTGGAATTGCCGGTGCCAGAGACGGTCGCCTTGCCCGCGCAGACGGTGCGGGGAATTGCTGCGGGGCAACAGGTGGATGTGGCGGCCATTCTGGCGCATTTCGGGGAGGGGGCGCTGATTTCGGTGCGACCCAGCCCCGAGAACCCCGATTGGGGCGGGCCGGGGACGATTTTGAACGTGGGGATGAACGCGGGCCGCCACGCGGCGCTGGTGGAAAAGCACGGGCAAGCGGCGGCGGATGCGCTGTATCTGCGCTTCGTGCAGTCTTATGCGACCCATGTGGCGCGGCTCGATCCCGACATGTTCGATGCAGCCCCCAGTGCCGAGGCGCTGCGCGATGCGCTGCGGGTTTACGAGTTGGAGATGGAGGAGCCGTTTCCACAGGATGCGGGGCGGCAGTTGGCGGAAGTGCTGCGGTCGATGGCGCGGGCATGGGAAGGGACGACGGCGCGGCTTTTGCGGCAGGCCAAGGGGGCCGCGCCCGAGGCGGGGCTGGGGCTGGTCGTGCAGGAGATGGCGCAGGGCATCGGCAAGGGGGTGTCGGGGTCGGGGGTGATGCAGTTCGTCGATCCGGTCACGGGGTTGGCGCAGGTGACGGGGCGGTATCTGGGGCAATCGCAGGGCCGGGACGCGCTGAAGAAGACGGATGCGATCTACCTGACGCGCGATGTGCGGGGGCCGTCGCTCGAGGATATCGCGCCCGAGGTCTTTGCCGAGCTGGTGGCGCATGGCGCGCGGTGCCGGACCAAGCTGCGCGAGGAGATGCAGATCGAGTTCACCATCGAGGACGGGCGGCTTTCGGTGCTGGATGCGGTGAAAGTGGCGCGGTCGGCGCGGGCGGGGCTGAAGATCGCCGTGGCGCTGGCGCGGGACGGGATCATCACCGAAAACGAGGCGGTGTTGCGGGTTGCGCCGCGGTCCTTGACCGAGATGCTGCATTTCCAGGTTGATCCGCGCGGGCCGCGGGATGTGTTCATAAAGGGGATCGCCGCCAGTCCGGGGGCTGCGACGGGGCGGATCGTGTTCAGTTCTGCGGCGGCGCAGGCGAGTGCGGCGCGGGGCGAGCCTTGCGTTCTGGTGCGGCGCGAGACGGCGCCCGAGGACATTCGCGGGATGCATTCCGCGATTGGCGTTCTGACCGAGCGGGGGGGCATGACCAGCCACGCGGCGGTGATTGCGCGGGGGCTGGGCCTGCCCTGTATCGTGGGCGCGTCCGAGATGAAGCTGGACGGCAAGGAAAAGACCCTGACCGCGCAGGACGGGCGGGTGCTGCGCGAGGGGGATGTGATCACGCTGGATGGCAGCACCGGCGAGGCGCTGATGGGCGCGACGGAAATGCTCGCCCCCGCGCTGGACGAGGATTTCCGCACGTTGCTGGGATGGGCCGATGCGGTGCGCGATATCGGGATCAGGGCGAATGCGGACACTCCAGCCGATGCCGCGACCGCGCGGCGCTTCGAGGCGCAGGGGATCGGGCTGTGCCGGACCGAGCATATGTTTTTCGAGGATGACCGGCTGGTCGTGATGCGCGAGATGATTTTCGCGGATACGTCGAAGGATCGGGCGGCGGCACTGGCGCGGCTGTTGCCGATGCAGCGCGACGATTTCGTGCAGTTGTTCAGCATCATGCAGGGGTTGCCGGTGTGCATCAGGCTGTTCGATCCGCCGTTGCACGAGTTCTTGCCGCAAAGCCGCGAGGGGTTGCGCGAGTTGGCCGAGGCGCTGGACCGCCCGCTGAGTGAGGTGGTGCGGCGGGCCGAGGCGCTTTCCGAGTTCAACCCGATGCTGGGGATGCGGGGGGTGCGGCTGGGGGTCGTGCTGCCCGAGATTTACGACATGCAGGCGCAGGCGATTTTCGAGGCGACGGTCGAGATCGCGCGGGGCGGGGCTGCGGTGGTGCCCGAGATCATGATTCCCTTGGTTTCGGCCAAGCGCGAGGTCGAGTTGGTCAAGGCGCGGGTCGATGCGGTGGCGGCCAAGGTGCGGGCGAAAAGCGGGGTGGAGTTTGCCTATAAGCTGGGGGTGATGGTCGAAACCCCGCGCGCCGCCTTGCGGGCGGGCGAGATCGCGCAGCATGCGGCGTTCCTGTCATTCGGGACCAACGACCTGACGCAGATGACCTACGGGCTGAGCCGCGACGATGCGGGGCGGTTCATGAACACCTATGTGCAGCAAGGGGTTTTCCCCGAGGATCCGTTCCATGTGCTGGACGTGGACGGGGTAGGCGAGCTGTTGCATATCGGGGCGGAACGCGGGCGCAAGGCGCGTGGCGATCTGGTCCTGTCGATCTGCGGCGAGCATGGCGGCAACCCCGAATCAATCGATTTCTGCCGCAAGGCGGGGTTCGATTATGTGTCCTGTTCGCCCTATCGGGTGCCGCTTGCACGGTTGGCGGCGGCGCATCTGGCGCTGGGCGATCTGGCGGTGTCAGCGAAAGACTGACACAATATCATGCGGTTGTAAGGCACTCTTCACGCATTAACCTGATATTTTTCGGCGGTAATCCGCCGAAGCTCGCCGTATTTACGTTGTAATTTTGCCACATAGGTGGACAGGCCCGCGGAGCGTCGACTACCCCGTGCCTTCGCCGAGTGTGCCATACTTTCGATGGTAAGGCTTGCCGGTGAGGGAAACAGACCGGGAAACACGATACATGCGCTTGCATACAGGCTGGATGTTGGGGGCGATTGCTGCCGTCATCCTGAATGGAGCGGCCTTCGCCGATGTTACGGTGAGCCATTCGAATGACCCAACCGCCGCAATGGGCGGGCAGATGGCCCTGCTTCTTGGGGCTGAGCGGCAGGCGCTGGATGCCTTGCCGGAGCAGAAATTGAAGGAATTGGCCGTGGGGCCCAAGGTCGCCACGAAGACGACGTCGGCACGGCAAAAGCCTGCCGAGCCGGTCGTGATCTCGTATGACACTGCATGGCTGGCGTCACAGCCTGCGCCCTCGGGTGACGCCGAGTGGGAGTGCCTGCGAAAGGCGATCTATTTCGAGGCGCGGGGCGAGACGCTGAAGGGCCAGTTTGCCGTGGCCGAGGTGATCTTGAACCGCAAGGAGAGCGGGCGTTATCCCGGGTCGGTCTGCGGTGTCGTCGGGCAGCGGGGCAATGGCGGGTGCCAGTTTTCCTATGTCTGTGACGGACGGGCCGATGCGATGCGGGATGGCGAGGCTATCGATCTTGCCGGACGCATTGCGCGGGTGATGCTGGACGGCGCGCCGCGCACGCTGACCATGGGGGCGATGTTCTTTCACACGCGCGGCGTTTCTCCGGACTGGTCGCACCGCTTTGACCGCACCGCCACGATCGGTTCGCATCTGTTCTATCGGCAGGACTGAGACGCTTTGACCCGCCGCAGGATGGTCGGCGGGCTTGCGCCGAGTGCCGCCTTTTGGCAAGGCAGGGCGCAGGGGCGGGGGTAAGCTGTCCTTGGGAGACCGGTGTGACGCCGGCGCGGGGAGAGCGAGACCATGACCACCGATATCCGGCTTGCCTTTGCCCATCCCGAGGAACGGGCGGTGGCTTCGGCCTCGGCTGACCCGCGCGACCGGATTTCGCTGCGCGACCATATCGTAGAGGTCGAGATCGGGGCGTTCCAGCAGGAACGTGGCACGCGGCAACGGGTGCAGTTCAACGTGGTGGTCGAGGTGCGGCCGCAGCCGCAGCCTTTGGACGACGATGTCGACAAGATCCTGAGCTATGACCGGATCACCGAGGCCATTGCCGCCGAGCTGTCGGCCGAGCGGCTGAACCTGCTGGAAACGCTGGCGGCCCGTATTGCCGAGCGGATTCTTGCGGAACCGCAGGCGATGCGGGTGTTCGTGCGGGTTGAAAAGCTGGATCGCGGGCCGGGCAAGCTGGGGGTCGAGATCGTGCGGAGCCGCGCCGAGGCGCCGGTGCGGGCGGTGGGCAGCGACGGCAACGAAGAGGCGGTGCATCCTCTGGTCGTCTACCTCGACAATGCGGCGATCGACGATGCGGGGCTGGGCGCGCGTCTGGACGGGTTGCAGGCGCGGGGTGTGCCGGTGATTCTGGCGGTCGGACTGCCGGACGGTCCGCGCCCGTTGACTGGGCACAAGCCGACGCAGCGGCGGGTGGATCTGCTGGCCATAGAACAGAACGCGTGGCGGCTGGCGGCCAAGGACGACCGCTGCGTGGTGGTGGCGACGCGGACCGAAATCGACTGGGCGGTCAAGCGCGGGCAGATGATCGTCTGGGCGCCGTCAAAGCTGGTGCTCGATGCCGTGGACGGGCCGCAGGGGCGCGAGGCGGTGGCGTTGGCGCTGTGGTTGGCCGAAATGATGGCGGCAAGCGGCATGGTGGTTCACGGCGATGTTGCATTGCCGGCGGGAAGCCGCGTGCCGGTGGAGCGGGCCTAAGCGGGCGGGCTTGCGCGGCGGGGCGGAGCGGCCTAGGCAAGCGGCATGGAATATCATCGACCGATTGCTGTGAGGGCTGCTGACCGGCCCGAGGGTGCCTTGCCGCTGGCGGGCGGCTGGCTGTGGTTTTCGCATGTCGAGGTGCTTGCGCGGGGGGCCGCGCCGCGCCGCGTGGCAGTGCGGGATTTGCCTGCCGAGGTGCGGGACCGCTTGTCGGGGACTCGTCCGGCCTTTGGCGGGGTGGCGATGGATCGCCCTTCGGTGATGGGGATATTGAACGTCACGCCGGACAGCTTTTCGGATGGCGGGCGGTTCGTCGGGGCCGAGGCGGCGCTGGCGCAGGCACGGGCCATGGCTGCGGGTGCCGATGTGCTGGATATCGGCGGCGAGTCGACGCGGCCGGGTGCGGCCGAGGTGGAGATTGCCGAGGAGATCGCGCGGACGGCACCAATGATTGCCGAGATGGCATCGCTTGGCGTGCCGATCAGCATTGATACGCGCAAGGCTGCGGTGGCTGCGGCGGCGCTGGCGGCGGGGGCGGGGATCGTCAACGACGTGGCGGCGATGGGCTTTGATGCCGGCATGGCGGGTGTCGTGGCGGGGGCGGGGGTGCCTGTCATCCTGATGCATTCGATCAAGACCCCTGCGACGATGCAGATCGATCCGGTCTATGACGATGTGCTGCTGGATGTGTTCGATTTTCTGGCGGAACGGGTGCGGATGGCCGAGGCGGCGGGGATACCGCGCGCCAGGATCATGGTCGATCCCGGTATCGGCTTTGGCAAGACGGTGGCGCATAACCTGACGCTGGTCAGGGGGCTGTCGCTGTTCCATGATCTGGGCGTGCCGGTGCTGCTGGGTGTTTCGCGCAAGAAGTTCATCGGGACCATCGGGGGCGAGCCTGTCGCGGACCGCCGTGTCGCGGGATCGCTGGCGGTGGCTTTGGCCGGTGTGGCGCAGGGCGCACAGATGTTGCGGGTGCATGACGTGGCCGAGACGCGGCAGGCCGTGCGCTTGTGGATGGCGGTAGAGGAGGGCGTGGCATGAGCCGGAAGCTGTTTGGAACCGATGGCGTGCGCGGGCGGGCCAATACCTATCCGATGACCGCCGAGATGGCCTTGGCGCTGGGGGCTGCGGCGGGGCGGTATTTCCGGCGCGACGGGAGTTCGGCGCACCGTGTGGTGATCGGCAAGGACACGCGGCTGTCGGGCTATATGCTGGAGAACGCGCTTACGGCTGGCCTGACCAGCACCGGGATGAACGTTCTGCTGCTGGGGCCGGTGCCGACGCCTGCGGTGGGGTTCCTCACGCGGTCGATGCGGGCGGATCTGGGCGTGATGATTTCGGCATCCCATAACCCGCATCAGGACAACGGGATCAAGTTCTTCGGGCCTGACGGGTTCAAGCTGAGCGACGAGGCGGAAGCCGAGATCGAGGCGATACTCGGGGGGCGGTGGTGCCTGCGCGGCCCGAGAACATCGGGCGGGCCAAGCGCATCGAGGACGGGCGCGGTCGGTATCAGGAATTCGTCAAGACGACCTTTCCGGCCGGTGTGCGGCTGGACGGGCTGAAGGTGGTGATCGATTGCGCCAATGGTGCGGCCTATAAGGCCGCGCCCGAGGTGTTGTGGGAGTTGGGGGCCGAGGTGATTCCGGTGGGGGTCGCCCCGAACGGGACCAACATAAACGACCGCTGCGGGTCGACCCATACGCAGACGGCGGCCGAGGCCGTGGTGGCGCATGGGGCGGATGTGGGCATCTGCCTCGATGGCGATGCGGACCGCGTGATGATTCTGGACCAGTCGGGCGCTGTGGCGGATGGCGACCAGATCATGGCGCTCTTGGCGGGGCGCTGGGCCGAGGACGGGCGTTTGCGCGGCGGGGCGCTGGTGGCGACGGTCATGTCGAACCTCGGGCTCGAGCGGCATCTGGCGGGGCGCGGGCTGCGGCTGGAGCGGACGGCGGTCGGGGACCGGTATGTGGTGGAACGGATGCGGGCGGGCGGGTTCAACCTTGGCGGCGAACAGTCGGGGCATATCGTGATGACCGATTACGCGACGACCGGCGACGGGCTGATCGCGGGCTTGCAGTTTCTGGCCGAGATGGCGCGGACGGGGCAGGCGGCTGACCGGCTGATCCGGCAGTTCGAGACGGTGCCGCAGATGCTGAAGAACGTGCGCTATGGCGCTGGGGCGGCTCCGCTTGAGGCCGAGGCGGTCAAGCGGGTGATTGCCGAGGGCGAGGCGCTGCTGGCAGGCAAGGGGCGCTTGCTGATCCGCAAATCGGGGACCGAGCCTTTGGTGCGGGTGATGGCGGAATGCGAGGACGAGGCGCTGCTGGGCCACGTGGTGGACGGGATCGTCGCGGCGGTCGAGGCGGCGGTCTAGCGCGATTTTTCTGCGAAAAATCGGGCGGGCGAATTTTCTGCGAAAATTCCGGACGGGTGGGAAGGTGCGCCGTGGCGGCGCACCCCGGCGTTCATTCTTTGGTGGTCGCTTCGGGTTCTGCTTCTGCTTCTGCTTCGGGCTCGGCTTCGACCTCGGGCGACTCGGTCACTTCGGGCAGGGTCTGGCGCTTCCATGTGGGCTTGCGGCGGGCGGCGGGTGTCGCCTTTTCGGCAAGGAAATCAACAAGATTGAAGCGCGGCTTGGGGGTCGAGAAACCCATGGGTCGTCCTTTCGAGGCTTTGCCGGACGACGACGGGAGGCCAGAGCGGGCCGGCCACCGTTGTTCGGGGGAATCCCCCTTGGGCAGGGGTGAGGGACGGGTATGCGCTTTTTCGGGGGGGAAAGATAGGGGGGGTGGGTGTGCGCTTCGCGCTCACCTTTGCGCTGGTGTTGGGATTTGCGAGCGGGGCGCACATTATTTCCAGTCGAACGCGCATGCTAAGCTCGCTATGGCTGCGATACGTCGCTCCCCTTAATGCCAGTATTGCAAAATGGGTGAACGATCTGAGCGTTGGCGACGTGACCCTGTCCACCTGCCGCTACAGGTGTTTTGTGGTCATAGGAGGCTGACTTGACGACGTGAAGCAATCCACCACATATGTTGCAACGGGGTGCACAATTGACTGCAGTTTGTAGAAAAATTGCGGACTTTATCTCTGTTGAAAAACCCACTGGGGCCTCAATTTGCTTAAGGTCTCCGGCGCTTCCTTCAAGGCCGAGGAAACGTAGAATGTCACGATCAAGAACTTGATCTTGCTTCTCGAAGTGTATGACAAGGCTCTTTAAAAGACCCCGGATTTTGTCGACCCTTTGCGTACTGTTAACGTTGGCGAGGCCCTGAATTATTAACGACTTACGTGCGATAAGTGTGTTCTCAATCTTCGCCCTTTGAGATGTGAATCTTTTGAAGAATGACTTATCGTTATTTCGGACGGCATCTGATATTGCCGAGAGCACACCAAGGAACAGATAGCGACTAGGCTTACCCTTCTCAGTGTAAAAATATGCTGCTGGATGTAAGCCAAGGCTTCCAGCATCGTTTCCGGTCATTCGGCGAGCTACCTTTAGGCTCCGCTTAAGTAGCTCAATAGTTTGCTGACCATCTGCGTCATCTGTGAGCTTCGCAAGGGATTTCTTTGCATCACTTTCACCGTCGATTATCGCGAATATATCAATTAATGATTTCAACGAATCTACTGGTGAAGCTGTTCCGTTTAGAGGCAAATCTAGAGTTTTGAGGGGTTCAGTGACATCAGGTTGAAACAAAAGATCGTTAAGCTCTTTAGCGTTGCCTTCGATTCTTTTTTGATTTTCTTGAGAGAACTTCGACCAATAATTGTGACCAGTGCCTGCCCTAACAATTGACCGCGCTGCTATGGCGTAGGACCTATTTCTATTTTTGAGGAGTGTCTCCTCAGTTTGATCCAAGACTGTCCCTTGTGAGTTGATCTTGAAAAAGGAAGATTCTGCAACATCTTGATTGCCATGAATCCATTGAACGTGCAGGGCTCTGTTAAAGATAGTAGCGAACTTTCCAGCCTTAACATGGTCGGCAGCAAGTTGCTCTTCCGTCATTGAAACATAGTCCGAATACCTGCCAACCTCAGCTTCAACTAGTTTTCGTGTTTCTAATGCGATTGTCTTTTGAGACGCGTTGATATTCTGTGAGAAAAAGGCACCCGATGCGGTGCCGTCGCCATAGTCATTGTCAGCCCAAGCTTTTAGAGCGCTAAGTCTATGTGCGCCATCGATCACAAAGATGAACGAGTTGGATTTCCAAAGAATCAGTGCAGGAATCAATTCGTTTGAGACAAAACTCTTCACAAGGCCTGAAATTTGACTTGGACTCCAGTGATTTGTTTCTCTTTGAAAGTCTGGCTTTCTTAAGAGCTTGCCAAGTTGTCCGTTGCCTATAAACTCAGCCAACTTGATTTCTGTGCCCATGTTCATGGCTAATGGGCTGTCCTGCAATGCGAAGTCTGCACGCTTTATAAGGGCATCTAGAACGGCCTTTTTCGCCATACGCCTACCAATCCGAACAATATTGAGCAGAACCATCTTCCAAGAGAGACGCACCGGGCGCAAGAAGAAAAGGGCGGCCCTTCCGGACCGCCCCCAATCTCAACCCTGACGAAACCTCAGTTCCGCGCGCGGTCGACCATCTTGCCTTTGGAGATCCACGGCATCATCGCCCGCAGCTTCTCGCCGACTTTTTCGATCTGGTGTTCGTCGTTGATGCGGCGGGTCGCTTTGAAGAAGGGCTGGCCGACGGCGTTTTCCTGCATGAAGTCGCGCACGAATTTGCCGGTCTGGATGTCGGTCAGCACTTCTTTCATGCGGGCCTTGGTTTCGGCGTAGGGCAGGATGCGCGGGCCCGAGACGTATTCGCCGTATTCGGCGGTGTTCGAGATCGAGTAGTTCATGTTGGCGATGCCGCCTTCGTAGATCAGGTCCACGATCAGCTTCACCTCGTGCAGGCATTCGAAATAGGCCATTTCCGGCTCGTATCCGGCTTCGACCAGGGTTTCGAAGCCCATGCGGATCAGCTCGACGAGGCCGCCGCAGAGCACGGCCTGTTCGCCGAAGAGGTCGGTTTCGCATTCCTGACGGAAGTTGGTCTCGATGATCCCCGAGCGGCCGCCACCGATGGCCGAGCAGTAGGAGAGGCCGATTTCCATTGCCTTGCCGGTCGCGTCGTTGTGGACCGCGACGAGGCAGGGGACGCCGCCGCCTTTGACATATTCGCCGCGCACGGTGTGGCCGGGGCCTTTGGGGGCCATCATGATGATGTCGACGCCTTTTTTGGGCTCGATCAGGCCGAAGTGGATGTTGAGGCCGTGGGCGAAGGCGATGGCGGCGCCTTCGCGGATGTTGTCGTGGACGTATTTGCGGTAGGTTTCGGCCTGCAGTTCGTCGGGCATGGTGAACATGATCAGGTCGGCCCATGCGGCGGCTTCGGCGATGCCCATGACTTTCAGGCCTTCGCCTTCGGCTTTCTTGGCCGAGGGGGAACCTTCGCGCAGGGCGACGACGAGGTTTTTCGCGCCCGAGTCGCGCAGGTTCAGCGCGTGGGCGTGGCCTTGGCTGCCGTAGCCGAGGATGGCGACCTTTTTGTCCTTGATCAGGTTGATGTCGCAGTCACGATCGTAATAGACGCGCATTTGGCGTGCTCCCGGTTTGAATGATGCGGGCAAGATACGCATGTTTTCGTGCGGGAATGTGCGTTGTTTGACGGATTGCGATTTTTCTGCGAAAAATCATGCGCGAAACTGCGGGCGTCTGGATATTTCATGCAGCTTGACGATACGGACCGCAGGGTGCTGCGGCATTATCTGGCCGACCCGGCTTTGCCGCGCGCCGAATTGGCGGAGCGGGCGGGGGTGACGGCGGCGACGTTGTGGCGGCGGCTGGAGCGGCTGCGCGAGGGCGGTGTGATCAAGGCCGAGCGGGCGCGGGTGGATTGGCGGCGGCTGGGCTACGAGGTGGAGGTGAGTTTGCGCTTCACGCTGGACAAGACCGACCCGCGGGCGTTCGACGATTTCATCGCGGCGGCGCGGTTGGTGCCCGAGGTGGTGGCGATCGAGACGTTTCTGGGCCGCGTCGATGTGCGGCTGAACGTGATCGCGCGGGATATGGGGCATTATCAGGAGGTGTACCGGCAGCGGATACTGGGCTTGCCGCATATCGCCGAGGTGGATGCGCTGATGCTGATCGCCACGATCAAGGATGCCGAGGCGCTGCCCCTATGAAGGCTGGCGTGATCGATCTGGACGATACGGACCGGGCGATCCTGCGGGCGCTGGCGCTGGAAGCCGGGGTTTCGGCTGGCGCATTGGGGCGCCGGTTCGGGCTGAGCCAGCCGGCGGCGTGGCGGCGGGTGAAGCGGCTCGAGGAGGCGGGGGTGCTGGCGGGGGTGCAGGTCGATGTGGACCGCGCGGCGTTGGGCTTCGGGGTCACAGTGTTTCTGGGGGTGAAGCTGGCCACGAAGGGGCGGGTGAGCCTTGAGGATTTCGAGCGGGCGGTGGCGGCTATACCGGAAGTGCAGGTGATCCAGCACGTGTTGGGGCTGTTCGATTACCGCCTGCGGGTGGTGGCCCGCGACATCGCCGATTTCGAGCGGGTGCTGCGGCGGCGGATCATGACGCTGCCGGGGGTGGGGAATGTCGAGGCCAATGTGCTCTTGACCGAGGAGCGGCGGCCGGGACCTTTGGGCTGACGTTGCGCCCTTGGCTGGCCGCCGGAGAGGGCTGTCTGCCCTCTCCGGACCTCACCCGAGGATATTTTTGGACAGAAAATGGGAAAGGCGCGGGGGGGTGTGTCGGAAACAGGCTGGTTTCGGGGGCGGGCTGCGCCATATTCGGGCAAAGATCTTGGAGGGATTGCGATGACGAACTTGCCGCTGGCACATGTGGACCCGGACGGGTTGCAGGAATTCTCGGTGGTGTTCACCGATCGGTCGCTCAACCATATGTCGGCGAAGTTTCAGGGGGTAATGCGGGAGGTGTCGGGCCTGCTGAAAGAGGTCTATCGCGGATCGGCAGTGGCGTTGGTGCCGGGGGGCGGAACCTATGCGATGGAGGCCGTGGCGCGGCAGTTCGGGCAGGGCAACGTGTTGATCGTGCGGAACGGCTGGTTCTCGTTCCGCTGGAGCCAGATTTTCGAGGCGGGCGGGTTCGCGCAGGAGACCACGGTGGTGATGGCGCGGCAGACGGGGAACGGGGCGCAGGCGCCTTACGCTCCGCCGCCTGTCGAGGAAGTCGTGGCCAAGATCCGCGAGATGCGCCCCGAGGCGGTTTTCGCGCCGCATGTCGAGACGAGCGCGGGGTTGATCCTGCCGGACGACTATATTGCCACGGTGGCGGCTGCCGCGCATGAGGTGGGGGCGCTGATGGTGCTTGACTGTATCGCGTCGGGCTGCGTCTGGGTCGATATGGAGGCGACGGGGGTGGATGTGCTGATCTCGGCCCCTCAGAAGGGGTGGTCGGCTTCGCCTTCGGCGGGGGTCGTGGTGCTTTCGGCGCGGGCCGAGGAGCGGCTGGCGGCGACGACGAGCAATTCCTTTGCCATCGATCTGAAGAAATGGCGGGCCATCATGGCGGCCTATGAAGGCGGCGGGCATGCCTATCATGCCACCATGCCGACTGATGCCATCGTGGGATTCCGCGATGCGATGCTGGAGACCAAGGCGATGGGCTTTGCCGAGGCCAAGGCCGCGCAATGGGAATTGGGCCGTGCGGTGCGCGGTTTGCTGGCAGCCAAGGGCGTGGCTTCGGTCGCGGCGGAGGGGTATCAGGCGCCGGGGGTCGTGGTGAGCTATACCGCCGACAGCGACGTGCAAAACGGGTCGAAGTTCCGCGCCATCGGCATGCAGATCGCGGCGGGGGTGCCGTTGCAGGTAGGCGAAGGCGCGGAGTTCAAGACCTTTCGTCTGGGGCTGTTCGGGTTGGACAAGCTGAAGGATGTGCCGGCGACGGTGGCGCGGCTGGAGGGCGCGCTGGAGGCGGTGCTTTAAGCGCCGTCTTCGTCCGGACAATCTTCGACGAAGATTGTCCGGACGCGGCCAAAACTTTCGGAGCGAAAGTTTTGGCGGGGGAGGGGCAAGAATTTCCGAGGGAAATTCTTGCTTTACCGGACGCCGAGGCCTGCGCGCATGAGTGTTTTGCGCAGGGGGGCGACCGAGTACAGCGCGTCGAGCGCCGTTGCGCGCAGGTCGCGCAGGGCTTGCCCACCCATCATCGAGGCGCGGTTGAGTGCGTCGATGCCGGTGATGCGGGTGGTGATGTCGAGGTGGCGGGCGCGGTGGTAGGCGTCGAGCATCGGGGCGCTGCCGATGTCGTCGCGGTTGGCCGTGGCCAGTGATAGCAGCGCGTTCAGGTCGGCGATGGACATGTTGAGGCCCTGCGCGCCGATGGGGGGCAGGACGTGCGCGGCTTCGGCCATCAGGGCGGTGCGTTCGCCTGACATGCAGGCTGCGGATTGGGTGATGATCGGCCACAGGCTGCGACGGCTGATCAGCGTCAGCGGGCCAAGGACGTGACAGGAGCGGGTGTTCATTTCCGCCTCGAATTCCGCGACCGGCAGGGCGGCGAGGCGCTGCGCGTTCGGGCCGGTTTCCATCCAGACCACGGCAGAGCAGGGCATCCCGTTGCGGTCGGGCAGGGGGACGAGGGTGAAGGGGCCGCCGGAGCGGTGGATTTCGGTCGAGATATTCTTGTGCGGGATCGGGTGGGTCACGGCGAAAGCGAGCGCCTTTTGGCCGTAGCGTGTGGTTTTGACGGCAATTCCCAAAGCCTCGCGCACGAAGGAGTTGCGGCCGTCGGCACCGATCACCATGCGCGCGCGGAGGCGGGTGCCGTCGGACAGGGTGGCCAGCGCCTCGGACTCACGCGTGAGGAGGGCAGTGGTGGCGAGGCCGGGGCGGAAGCTGACGTTCGGCAGGTCTGCAAGCCGGGCCGACATTTCGCGGCGCAAGAGCCAGTTCGGGAGGTTCCAGCCGAAGGGTTGGTCGGAGATGTCTGCTGCGTCGAAATCCTTGACGATGCGGGGTTCTGGGTTTTCGCCGCCCGCGTCGATGATCCGCATCACTTGCAGGGGGGCGGCAAAGGGGGCGAGCCTGTCCCAGAGGCCTGCGGCTTGCAGCACCGGGATCGAGGGTTGCAGGAAGGCGGTCGAGCGCAGGTCGGCGCCTTCCGCCTCCATGCTGGTAACGGGCGGTTCGGGATCGACGATCACGACCGAAAACCCCGCCGAGCCGAAGGCGGCGGCTGCGGTGAGGCCGGCGACGCCGCCGCCCGAGATCAGGATATCGGTGGTTTCACGCATGGTCGGGACCGTTCCTAGGGCAAGGTGACCCAGAGCAGAAGAATGAAGACGACCGGCACGGCGGCAACGGCGGTCAGCACAAGGGCCGCGAGGCCGAAGGTTTTGACCGCAAGCACCATAGCGGTGACGAAGATGGCGAGGAGGTAGAAGACCACGTTGACATCGCGCCCGATGTCGCGGGCCAGATGGCCGAGCACGGGAATGGTGACGGGGCGGGCGGGTGCGGCGAGGGTGGGGGGCATGGCGGCTCCAGTGCAACGGTCGCTTGGTAGATGGGGCCTTGTGGCGGAAAGGCAAAGCGGGGGCGCTGCGGCGCAGGGTCGCGTTCACGGCGGGGTGAGCATCAGGCTGCGGTCAGGCGGGTTCGGCCAGACGGGTTCGGCCAGGCGGGCGAGGAAAGCGGTCAGGTCGTCACTGTGGTGGTGGATATGCGGGGCGGGGGCGGCTTCGGGCGCGATGTGGATCGTGCGCATGCCCAGTGCATGGGGGGCGATCAGGTTGCGGGCGTCATCCTCGAACATGGCGGCTGTCGCGGGGTTCAGCGCGTCGAGCGCGAAGACGGTCTCGAAGGCCTGCCGTTCGGGTTTGGGGCGGAAACCTGCGTGTTCCACGCCGTAGACCGCGTCGAAAAGTCCGTCGAGGCCACGGGCCGCGAGGACGCGCCGGGCATAGGGGGCGTCGGCGTTGGTATAGACGATGCGGCGGCCCGGCAGGGCTGCGATATGGTCGGCAAGTGCGGGGTCGGGCGAAAGCACCGAAAAGTCGATATCATGGACATGGGCCAGAAAATCATGCGGTTCGATGCCATGTTCGGCCATCAGCCCCGCGAGGGTGGTGCCGTAAAGCTGCCAATAGGTGGCGCGCAGGTGGTTGGCCTGTTCGGTGCTGACGCCGAGGCTGCGCGACACCCAGCCGGTCATGCGCGTTTCGATCTGGTCGAACAGGCGCATGTGCGGCGGGTAAAGCGTGTTGTCGAGGTCGAAGACCCATGTGGTGACGTGGTTGAAATCGTGCTTTGGCATCGCAAGAGGGTAGACCGGGGACTGCGGGTGCGCAATGGGAAGCGGTAGGGTGGGGGGCGCTGCGGGTGGGGTGTTGCGCAGGTTGAAAGCTGCGGTGCGCTTTTGTATACATCCGTATCCCGGCGCAAGATCGGGGCGGTGACGGGACGGGAGGCCGCGGCCGGTGCAGAAAGATGCCTATACGCTGATCCTAGAGGCGATCGATGCGGGGCTTTACAAGCCCGGCGACCGGCTGGTGGAATCCGAGCTTGCCGAACGGTTGGGCGTATCGCGCACGCCGGTGCGCGAGGCGCTGCAGCGGCTGGAGACGCAGGCGATGCTGACGCGCGACGGGCGGAGCCTGATCGTCGCCTCGCTCGACCATAACCAGTTGGCGGAACTTTACGCCGTACGGACCGAGCTTGAGGGCTTGGCGGCGCGGCTCGCGGCGCGGCACGCCACGGATGAGGAGATCCGCGTCTTGCGCGGTATGGTGACGGATGACCGTGCGCTGCTGGGGGGCGACCCGAAGCTTTTGAGCCGTGCCAACAAGCGGTTCCACCGGCAGATCCATCTGGCGAGCCACAACCGCTTTCTGGTGCAGCAGCTTGACCTTGTGCACCGGTCCATGGCGCTGATGGCGAACACGTCTTTCGCCGCCGAGGGGCGCGACGAGGTGGCCTTGGCCGAGCATGACCAGATCATCCGCGCGATCGAGGCGCATGATGGCGACGCGGCCTATCAGGCATTGCGCCAGCATATCAGCAAGGCCTTCGAGACGCGGTTGCGGGTGGATGCGGGGGAAATGCGGACCCGTTAATCGTGGAAATGGCCGTGGTGCGTCTTGTCCCAGTAGAACGGGATGGTCAGCGTTTCCGCCACGGCCTTCAGCGCGGCGAGGGTGCCGAGCGGGAAATAGGCGTGCAGGGTCGGGATCCAAAGCGCGCTGAGGCGCTGGCCACTGCGGCGCAGGGCGATGAGGTTCAGCACGAAGCCCACCACCTCGACCAGCAGGAACAAAAGCGCGAGGGTGGTCAGGCCCTGTGGTGGAATGACCGCTGCGATCGGATGGCCGAGACCGATGGGGATTGTCCAGAGGCTCCATAATATGGGGACAAGGAGGACCTGTGACAGGGCGCCCAGAAACACGATCTGGAAGCCGAGAAAGCCGCGCGGGCCGAGTTGGTGCCACAGGGTACGGGGCGCGCGCATGTGGACGAGCCATGTCATCAGGTAGCCCTTGATCCAGCGCGACCGCTGGCGGATCCACGGCAGGGCGCGGCAGTTCGCCTCTTCCTGGGTGACGCTGTTGACCATCTGGGTCCGATAGCCGTGACGGGCGAGGCGGATGCCGAGATCGGCGTCTTCGGTGACGTTATGGGCATCCCATCCGCCCAAGGCGCAGAGGGTTTCGCGCTTGAAGAACAAGGATGTACCGCCGAGGGGCAGCGGCATGCCCAGCCGTTCGATCCCCGGAAGCACGAGGCGGAACCAGAGCGCATATTCCAGCGTGAAGCAGCGCGACAGCCAGTTCTTGCGCGGATTGTAATAGTCGAGCATCGCCTGCACGCAGGCCACATCGGACGGAGCGGCGGCGAAGGCGGCGGCGACCTTGCGTAGCTGGTCGTGGGCGGGGGCGTCTTCGGCATCGTAGACGCCGACGATGTCGCCGCGCGCAAAGTCGAGCGCGAGGTTCAGGGCGCGGGGCTTGGTGCGGATCGTGCCTGCGGGCGCGACGATCGTCCGCATCCACGATGGCAGGTCGGCTGCGGCAAGGGCGCTGCGGGTGGCGGTGTCGTCATCCTCGATCACCAGAAGCAGTTCGAGACGGTCGCGCGGATAGTCGAGCCGTTCGAGGCGCTGGATCAGGCGGGGGGCTATATCTGCCTCGCGGTAGAGGGCGATGAGGAGGGAGACGACGGGAAGATCGGCGTCGGCCAGAAGCGGCGGCGGGGGGGCGGCATCGGCGCGCAGGGTGGCGAGGGCGGTGGCGAATTTGAAGCAGGTGGTGACGGCGAGGGACAGGGTAGCGAGGATGAACGCCACGAGGAGGGCGGCCAAGGGGTAGAGGATTGCGCCGGTCAGGCAAAGGACGGCAAGGCAGGCGGCGATGCGGCGCAAGCGCGTGCTGTCGATGCTGCGGCAGCTTTCGCCCGCCGGAGCGCGGGTTTCGGCGCGATGGGCCAGGGCGGGGCCGAAATGGGCGAGCAGGGCTGCCATGAGCGTCTGCCGTGTGACGGCGACGGGGCGGAGCGGGCCGAAAGCTGCGGTCAATGCGATGCGGGCAGCGGTGAAGCGGGCGAGGCTTTCGACGAGGACGACCGTTTCGGGACCGACCCGCACCCATGGCAGCACGCCGAGGTCGATGCAGCGGTCGATGCCGAAGCCTGCGGCGAGGGTGGTATCGGGCGGCGTGGCGAGCGGATCGCGGGGGGGCGGGCGGCGCGGGGTGCGCGACCGTGCTATGCGTGATGCGGGGGCGGGATCGAACCGGGCCGCAACATCGGCCAAGCCGCCTGCGAAGGGGGCAGGAGACCGCGGGTCTGACAGGTAGGGTTCTTCCATGACGCTGCGCCTGACCGGTAAGGGACACGCGCAGGTTGCGGGATCGTTCTTAACAAATGGTTAAGATCGGGTTTCGGCCCGCTCAGACAGTGCGGCGGGCGCGGATCGCTTCGGCAAACTGTTCGAAGAGGTAAAAGCTGTCTTGCGGGCCGGGCGAGGCTTCGGGGTGGTATTGCACCGAAAAAACCGGCTTGCCTTCGACCGCGATGCCGCAATTGGAGCCGTCGAAGAGTGACACGTGGGTTTCGCGCACACCCTTGGGCAGGGTCTGGCTGTCGACGGTGAAGCCGTGGTTCATCGAGGTGATCTCGACCTTGCCGGTGCCAAGCGCCTTGACGGGGTGGTTCGCGCCGTGGTGGCCGTGGTTCATCTTGACGGTCTTGGCGCCGAGGGCGAGGGCGAGCATCTGGTGGCCGAGGCAGATCCCGAACAAGGGCACGTCGCGGGCAAGGACGCCCTGGATCATCGGGACGGCATAGGCACCCGTGGCCGCCGGATCGCCGGGGCCGTTGGACAGGAACACGCCTTCGGGGTTGAGCGCCATCACGTCTTCGGCGGTGGCGGTGGCGGGCAGCACGGTGACATCGCAGCCGACCGAGGCGAGGCAGCGCAGGATGTTGCGCTTGGCGCCGTAGTCGATCGCGACGACGCGATAGCCGTCACCGCTGCGTTCGGTGTAGCCTTCGGGCCAGGCCCAGGTCTTTTCGTTCCAGCGGTAGGATTGGGTGCAGGAAACGTCTTTCGCAAGGTCGAGGCCGACGAGGCCGCGCCATGCGCGTGCCTTTGCCACCAGCGCGGCAAGGTCGAAATTGCCTTCCGGATCATGGGCGAGGGCGACATGGGGCGCACCCTGCTGGCGGATCGCGCGGGTCAGGCGGCGGGTGTCGATGCCGCCGATGCCGATCCGACCCTTGGACGTGAGCCACTGGGTCAGCTCGCCCGTGGCGCGCCAGTTCGACGGCTCGGTCGGGTCCCATTTCACCACCATGCCCGCCGCGACCGGGGTGGCAGTTTCGTCGTCTTCCGGCGTGACGCCGACGTTGCCGATATGGGGGAAGGTGAAGGTGACGACCTGTCCTGCATAGGACGGATCGGTCATGATTTCCTGATAGCCGGTCATCGCGGTGTTGAACACCAGTTCTGCAACCGTCTCGCCCGTGGCGCCGAAGCCTTTGCCGTAAAAGACCGTTCCATCCGCCAGTGCGAGGCAGGCGGTCGGTTTGTCGGTGGGTTTCGCGGATGCGGGCATGGGGCGACTCCTGTCGGCGAATTTCGGGGACACTAGTTGTGTGCGGGGTTGCGGTCAAGGGCAGGGGGTGAAAAGGAATATCATTGTATTTCAATGGTTTGATATAAATCGACTTGGTTGTTATCCACGGCGCTTGGCTGTATTGTGCGCGGGCAAGGAAACCGTCGGGGAAGGTCAGTTCATGGCGATGCGGGAGCGGCTGCAAGAGGCGCTTAAGGATGCGATGCGGGCCAAGGCGGTTGACCGGCTGTCGACGCTGCGGCTGATCAACGCCGCGATCAAGGATCGCGATATCGCGAACCGTGGCGATGGCGGGGATGGCGTGGTGTCGGACGGCGACATTCTGGCGATCATGGGCAAGATGGTGAAGCAGCGGCAGGAAAGCGCGCGTGCCTATGAAGAGGGTGGGCGGCTGGAACTGGCCGAAAAGGAACTGGCCGAAATCGGGGTGATCGAGGAATTCCTGCCGCGCCAGCTTGATGCGGCCGAGGTCGAGGCGGCCTTGGTGGCGGCGATTGCCGAGACGGGGGCCGCAAGCATCCGCGACATGGGCCGCGTCATGGCAGTCTTGAAGGGCAAATACACCGGCCAGATGGATTTCGGGGCGGTTGGACTGCGGCTGAAAGACCGGCTGGGCTGAAGTTTCGAAGGCTGGCGGAACGGGGGGCTTCGGCCCCCTTTTTTCATGCCCGCCAGCATGGTCAAGCGGCGTAGGGGGCATTCTGCCCCCTCGGCCTGCGGCCTCACCCCCTGAGGATATTTAAGGACAGAAAATGGGGGTGGTCTGCATTTTCTGTCCTTAAATATCCTCGGGGGGAGCCCGAAGGGCGTGGGGGGCAGACAGCCCCCGCCTTGGGTGGGCATCAGCGCAGCGCGTCCAGTTTTTCCTGCACCTCGTCGCGCAGGGTTAACCGTTCGTCTTCTGACAGGAAGGCGCCGAGTTCGACCTCGCGCCCGTTTCCCTTGAGCGTCAGGTAGTTCGGCACGGGGCCGCCTTTGGGGTGCAGGGTCAGGCGCACCCAATGTGGATTGGCTTGCCAGTCGTGACGCCGGCCGCGGGGGCCGTGGCGGGTCAGGGTCAGGCTTTCCGGGGCGAAGGTCAGGTCTTCGACGATCTCGCCGTCACGGTAGGAGCGTGACAGGGCGAGCCAGACACCTGTGACGGCAATCAGGAAGAAGGGGAGGAGACCCCAGAGCACCGGAGAGCCGAGCACGGCAAGAAGCGGCAGGGCGATCAGCGCGCAGGTCGTGGCGATGAAGCCGACGAATCCGCGGCGGGGCAGCGACCGGTAGGGCCAGAGGTGCAGGCGGGCGGGCGTCGTGGTGCTGGGCGGAAGCCATTCGTAGGGCATGGGTATCTGCGGGTCTGGGCTGGTTTCGGTGTCTGTCGGATGAGGTAGGGCGCGATGCGCGAGGCTCAATGCGAAAAGGCCCCGGATCGCTCCGGGGCCTTTCGAATTTACGGCTGGATCAGTGGGCGTGACCCTTGTCCCAGTCGGATTGCTTCGGCAGTTGCTCGAAGGTGTGTTCCGGCGGGGGCGAGGACAGGGTCCATTCCAGCGTGTCGGCGTATTCGTTCCAGTAGTTGTTCTCGGTGATGCGCTTGCCGAAGAACAGGGTGTAGAACACGATGCCGATGAAGAACACGAAGGATCCGAAGGCGATGAAGGCGCCAATGGACGAGAACCAGTTCCAGTAGGCGAAGGCTTCCGGATAGTCGATGTAGCGGCGCGGCATGCCCTGACGTCCCAGGAAGTGCTGGGGGAAGAAGGTCAGGTTCGAGCCGATGAACATCGCCCAGAAGTGCAGTTTGCCGGCCCATTCGGGATATTGGCGGCCCGACATCTTGCCCATCCAGAAGTAGATGCCTGCGAAGATGCCGAAGACGGCGCCGAGCGACATCACATAGTGGAAGTGCGCCACGACATAGTAGGTGTCATGGTAGGCACGGTCGACGGCGGCCTGTGAAAGCACGATGCCGGTGACGCCACCGACGGTGAAGAGGAACAGGAAGCCGAAGGCCCAGAGCATCGGCGTCTTGAACTCGATCGAGCCGCCCCACATGGTGGCGATCCACGAGAACACCTTGATGCCGGTGGGCACCGCGATGACCATGGTGGCCAGCATGAAGTAGGACTGCTGGGTGAGCGACATGCCGACGGTGTACATGTGGTGCGCCCAGACGACGAAGCCCAGAACACCGATTGCCACCATCGCATAGACCATCGGGAGGTACCCGAAGATCGGCTTTTTCGAGAAGGTCGAGATGACCTGCGAAATGATGCCGAAGGCGGGCAGGACGATGATGTACACTTCCGGATGGCCGAAGAACCACAGGATGTGCTGATAAAGGATCGGGTCGCCCCCGCCTTCGGGCGAGAAGAAGGTCGTCCCGAAGTTGCGGTCGGTCAGCAGCATGGTGATGGCGCCGGCCAGAACCGGCAGGGCCAGAAGGATCAGCCATGCGGTGATGAAGATCGACCAGGCGAACAGCGGCACCTTGTGCATGGTCATGCCGGGGGCACGCATGTTCAGGAAGGTGGTGATGATGTTGATCGCGCCGAGGATCGACGAGGCACCCGACAGGTGCACGGCGAAGATGGCGAGGTCCATCGCGTAGCCGCCTTCGGCAGTGGTCGAGAGCGGCGGGTACAGCACCCAGCCCACGCCCGCACCAGTGCCGAGGTCACCGCCGCCGCCGGGGGCGAAGAGCGAAGCCACGGCGAGCGAGGTGCCCGCGACGTAGAGCCAGTAGGACAGGTTGTTCAAGCGCGGGAAGGCCATGTCCGGCGCACCGATCTGCAGCGGCATGAAGTAGTTGCCGAAGCCGCCGAACAGGGCCGGGATCACCACGAAGAACATCATCAGGATGCCGTGGGCGGTGATGGTCACGTTCCAGATGTGGCCGTTTGGCGTGCATTGTGCAGAGGCATCGGCGACGAAGCGCAGACCTTCCTGACACATGTACTGCACGCCGGGGTGCATCAACTCCATCCGCATATAGACGGTGAAGATCACCGAGATAAGCCCGACGAGGCCGCCGGTGAAGAGATAGAGGATCCCGATATCCTTGTGGTTCGTCGACATGAACCAGCGGGTGAAGAACCCCCGCTCGTCATGGCCGTGGCCATGAATGGCTGCGTCCGCCATTGGCGTCTCCCGATTCTGTTCAGCAAATGCCGGGCATTCGAGGCCCGGCTGGTTCCCTTATGTGAGGCTGTGTTTAATCGGGGCGCACCGATGGGGCAATGACTGACTTTGACGCAGATCAACAAAAGCCCGCCGCAGGGGCGATTTGTGGGGCGACCAAGCGTCGCGGGGGAGCGGCGGGCGAAAGGCGGGGCGATTTTTCAGCGAAAAATCAGGCTTTGGGCGAGCGGGCGGTCACGCTGCGGGTCAGGGCGGGGCGAGGTGGGGCGGGGCGGGGCGAGGTGGGGCGAGGCGAGGTGGGGACGGGTGGCGCGCCGCCCGCCTGTGGAGGCGGGGGGCTTGGGCCGTGGTTCGCATGACGGGGTAGCGGTTCAGGGTGCGACGTTGTTTGCCGGAGCGGTTGCGGCAGGGGCTTCGGTGGAAGCATCGGTCGCGGCGGCAGGTGCCGGGCCGACCGAGGCGAGATAGGCTGCGACATCCTCGCCGCCCTTGGCGAGTTTGAAGGACATCTTCGATTTGGCGGCCGGATCGTCGAGTTTGGTCTTCAGCCATTCGGCGGGGTTTGCGACATAGGTGGCAAGTTCCTCTTCGGTCCAGATCAGGCCGGTTGCGCCTACGGCCTTGATCGACTCGCCATAGTCGAAATCGGTTCCGGCGACGGGGCGACCGATCACGCCATAAAGGTTCGGGCCGGTCTTGCCGCCCTTCTGGATCGCGGTGCCATCGTCGCTTTCGATCATGTGGCAGGAACGGCATTTCTTGAATTCATTCTCGCCCTTGGCGGGATCGCCTGCGGCGAGGGCAGGCGAGGCGAGGAGCGAAAGCGTGGCGGCGGTGAGAATTCGGCGCATGGCTGGTCCTTTGTGCGAGGTGTCACCGCCCAAGGTGGGAAGCGCAGGGCGAAACGGCAAGCTGTCCCGAAGTCGCAGGCGGGGCCAAGGGTTCCCTGCAGGCGGGCGTTTGCGCGGGCGCAATTGGTTACGGGCGCAAGTGGTGACGGGCATTGGCCGCCTTGGGCGGTGTCAGCCGGTGTGACGGTGCGGGGATGGCGGGATTTTTCGCAGAAAAATCGGGGTTCAGAGGGCGCAGCTGGGATTGATGCCGCCGCCATCGGGGAAGAAGCGGGGAAAGGTCGCCATCAGGGCTGCGTCGAGGTCGGCCATGGTGACGGGCAGGCCAAGGTCGACGAGGCTGGTGACGCCGTGGTCGGATATGCCGCAGGGGACGATGCCGGAAAAATGGGACAGGTCGGGTTCGACGTTGATCGAGATGCCGTGAAAGCTGACCCAGCGGCGCAGTTTGACGCCGATGGCGGCGATCTTCGCCTCGGACGGGGTGCCGTCGGGGTTCGGGGCGCGGTCGGGTCGGACCACCCAGACACCGACGCGGCCGGGGCGGATTTCGCCCCGCACGTTGAATTCGGCCAGCGTGGCGATGACCCAGTTTTCCAGTGCCCGCACGAAGCAGCGCACGTCGCGGCCGCGGTTGCCGACGTCGAGCATGGTGTAGATCACGCGCTGGCCGGGGCCGTGATAGGTGTATTGGCCGCCGCGTCCGGTTTCAAACACGGGAAAGCGGGCGGGGTCGACGAGGTCGGCGGCTTTGGCCGAGGTGCCTGCGGTGTAGACGGGCGGGTGTTCGAGAAGCCAGATCGCCTCGGACGCCTGGCCTTTATGGATCGCCTCGACCCGCGCTTCCATCGCGGCGACGGTCGGTAGGTAGGGGCTGAGGCCCGTAAGGGTTGTCCATTCGGTCACGGTAGTGCCTGTCGGTTCGCGGTGTCGCAGCCGGGGGAACGTCAGGGGGCGGTGGCGATCGCGGTCCAGAGGGGCCGTGTGCGGGTGCCATCGATGACGGTCAGGCTGCGGAGACTGTCTTTGGACAGGCCATAGCCCAAAGTCCGTGCGAAGGCGAGGCCTGCCTCGGTGTCGAGGAGCAGGACATCGGTTCCGCTTGCGGGCGCGGCGGCGCCCTTTGCCAGCAGGTAGAGCGGGCGGTCCGTGCCGAGGTTGACGAGGTTTCCGAGCAGGAGCGTCTGGGTCGAGGCGGTGGCCATGCCCTGCGGCAGGGTGGCATCAAGGGCGGCAAAGTCCATCTGGCGGGTGGCGGTGCGGTTGGCCAGTGGCAGAGCGATCAGCACGACGAGCCAAGGCAGCGCGAGGCAGGCGGTCATGCGTTTAGCGGAGGCGGGTGACATGCGCTGGTGAAGGTGCAGCGTCACCACGGGCGGCAACAAAAAGACCATCGGCAAGAGCCAGCGGCTTTGGGTCTGGCTGGCGCCCGAGACGAGAACCGCAAGCAGGAAAAGCAAGACCGATGCAAACGCCGTCTGAAGGATGATGCGTGCACCGTCTTGCGTGATCGGGCCGGGCCGGACGCGTGCCCAGATCGGGCCGAGCACCAGTGCGGCAAGGCCGAGCATGGCAAGAAGGGCAAGGGCGAAGTTGCCAAGGCCGGTGAGCCGCCGCCGGAACGGGTTTTCGGCGGCGAGCGCAAGTTTGTGCAGGCTGCTGCCCGCAAGGTCGGGGTGGGTCATCGCCCAGATCAACCAAGGTGCTGCGATGCCGAGGGCCACGGCTGCGGCGAGCAGGATCTGTGATGCGGTCGGGCGCCGCAGGACGCGGCGTGACGCGACAAGGAGGCCAAGGGCGAAGAACCCGAAGTTCGGCTTGGACAGAAGGCCAAGACCGAGGATCGCGCCGAGGCTTGCCCCGCCTGTTTCACCGCCTGTTTCGCGGTGTTTCTGCTGGCTTTGCAGGATGCGGAGCATGCCGAATGCCGCGAGCAGGAGCAAAAGCACGGTATGGGTCCGGTCACGCTGCATTTCCCAGACCACTTCCGGCAAGAGGCCGAGGCTGAGCATGGCGGCCGGTGCCGCTTTGGTGTCGATCTGCCGGAAGATCGCGAAGATGGCCAGAACCGCAGCCGCGAAGATCATGGTCTTGAGCAGGGCGAGCGCGGTCAGGGGCGCGAGTGGCAGATGGAACACCAGATTTTGCAGCCAGAAATACAAAGGCGGCTGGGCGTTATAGCCGAATTGCAGGCTACGGGCATACCAGAGCGCCTCGGCCTCGTCGAATTCGAGGCCCGCCGCGCTGTGCAGCCGGAGTGTGAATTGCACCGCGAAATATGCGATCACGAGGGCGACCCACACCAAGGCGGGACGGTTTTGGGGAAGGAGAAACCGGGACAATGGAGCGGACCGTGAAAGGGAAATCGCGGTCAGACTTAACCTTTATTAATAGTGCCGGAAAGCCATTCCGCAGGGTCGGTCGAAGGGCTTGTCGGGGCCGTGCGTTTTTCCTCTTTCCTTCCCGCAAACGCTTCGCTACATACCCGCCACCAAGCCAAATCATGCGGATGTGGCGGAATTGGTAGACGCGCAGCGTTGAGGTCGCTGTGGGGTAACACCCGTGAAGGTTCGAGTCCTTTCATCCGCACCATTTGCTTCGGGGGGCAGCCTCAGCCCCCCAAATTACCCCCTTCGCGAAATCCGGTATCGGGCGCTGCGCATGGATTTTCCTGCGCGGCGATCTTTGCGTTTGCCGTAAGGTTGGCGCGTTCCATCGGTGACGGTTTTAGCGGCGACGGGTGGCGAGCTGGTTCGGGCGCGATGGCGTCGGGAAGGCCGGGCGGGCGGTGCGCGTCGAAGGAAACGGCGCAGGAGTTCGGGTCGCGTCTGGTCCTTGACCCGTGGGGCAGGCGCTGGTTCATCTTTTTAACCTTTCTGCCGTTAGATGGTGTGTGAAAGGGGTTAAACCTGCGGTTTTGGAAACGCGTTTGCCCGTAACGACTTGAATCGTTTCGGTTTGGCGCGCCTTTGCCCACTTTTGGCCACATTTGATTGGTCTTTATGGGGCAAGGGCCAGACTTTCGTCTGGGCCATGTAGGTGAGACCCCGTCAACGGGGCGCGTATGTGAGCGAGTAGAATGCCGGTTTATGTGGTGAGCGGTTATGCCGCTTCATCCATCGTAGTAAGTGGCGGCGGTGCGCTGGCGAACGGGTCGAGCTTTATGCTGGACCCGAATTTTTCGTCTGCGGCGAATGCGCTGACCTTTACCATCACCGACGATGACACCACGTTCAGTGGCAACTCGGTTTCCCAGACGGATGCGAACCAGACGGTCGTGGTCACCAATAGCGGCGGCACCACTGTCGCTTCGGGGACTGTCCGGCTTGGCATGTCCTACAATTTCAGCGGACAGACGAGCGGCACGCTTTACCAGATCATCGTCGGTTCGACCGTGGTGGGCTACGGCACGAGCGTCAATATTTTGCCCGGTGGGGCAAACACCGTCAGCTCCAGCGTCGATTCCGCAGGCTTTGCCTATAACACCATACTCGTCGCGCCGAACTTCGATCCGGCGGGTGCCAATACCATGGCGGGCGGGGCGGGGAACGATTCGCTTAGCGGCGGGGGCGGCAACGATACGATCAACGGCAACGGTGGAAACGACACGCTGGACGGCGGTATCGGCAACGATGCGCTGGACGGAGGGGCGGGCAACGACCTGCTTCTGGGGGGCGATGGCAACGATTCGCTGATCGGGGGGACTGGAAACGACATTCTGGCCGGTGGCGATGGCAACGATTCGCTGATCGGCGGCGACGCGGACGACCAGTTTCTGCTGTCGGGCACTTTCGGCAACGATACGATCACCGGCGGCGAGGCCTTCGAGACGACAGGCGACAGGCTCGATGCGAGCGCGGTCACGGCGAACCTGACGCTGACCTATACCGCTGTCGAGACCGGAGCGGTGACCGACGGCACATCGACGGCGCGTTTTTCGCAGGTCGAGCGGGTGCTGCTGGGCGCGGGCAACGACGTCGCAACCGGATCGGCGGGCAACGACACCATCGACGGCGCGGCAGGCAACGACACGCTGGACGGCGGGGCGGGGGCGGATTCGCTTACCGGGGCGGCTGGCAACGACGTGCTGACGGGGCGCGCGGGTGCCGACACGATGCTGGGCGACACCGGCGACGACCGCTTCGTCCTGGGGTCGGCGGACGGGGCCGACAGCATCGTCGGTGGCGATACGGGGCAGACGACCGGCGACGTGATCGATGCCAGCACGTCGACGGTTGTGACGACCGTCAACTATGGCACGCCGGGCACGGCAGGAACGCTGGTCAATGCGTCGGGGACGGCGACGTTCAGCGGGATCGAGCAGATATTCCTCGGGTCGGCGAACGATACTGTGAACGGCGGACCCGCGACGACCGGGTTCTTCATCGACACGGGGGCCGGAAACGATTCTGTCACGGGCGGGAACGGAGCCGACACCATCGCCGGTGGGTCGGGCAACGACACGCTGCTGGGCGGCGGTGGCACCGACAGCCTGATCGGCGGTCTGGGCAACGACTCGATCACCGGCGGGGCCGGGAACGACACGCTCGATATGGGCGACGGCGACGATCTGCAATCTGTCGGAGATACGGGGGATGACCTTGTCTTCGGCGGGCTGGGCAATGACACGTTGTCGGGCGACACCGGCAACGACACGCTGTTCGGGGGCGACGGGGCCGACGCCATCGAAGGCCACGACGGTGCGGACACGGTCTTTGGCGGGGCGGGCAACGATTATATCGCCGGCGTCGACGTAAACGGCCTGACCGATGCCGTGAACCGGACGCTTGCGCCGCCGGTCGGGGCGGATGACGGGTTCGCGGATTCGCTCGACGGGGGCGACGGCAGCGACACCATCCTTGGCGGTGGCGGCAACGACACGCTGATCGGCGGTGCGGGCGACGACATCCTGCTGGACGGGACCGGACGGGACATCGTGTTCGGTGGCGACGGCAACGACACGATCGATGACAGCGCAGGGTTCAACTCGACCTCGGATGCGTCGCAACTGTTCGGCGGGGCGGGCGACGACCAGTTGAACGGCACGGCGGGCAACGACACGCTCGACGGTGGCACCGGCAACGACGTGTTCTCGGGCGAGGATGGCGATGACGTGATGGTGCTTGGCACCGCAAGCGGCAGCGACACGATCACCGGGGGCGAGGGCGGCGAGCGGACCACGGGCGACTGGATCGACGCGAGCGCATCGGCAGACAATCTGACGGTCACCTATACCGGCACCGAGGCCGGAACCATCACGACGACCGGCCAGAACACGGTCTTTTCGCAGATCGAACGGTTCACGCTCGGGTCGGGCAACGACACGGTGGCGGCGGGGGTATCGACCGTCGGGATCAACGTGGACACCGGCGCGGGCAATGACAGTGTCACGGGCGGCAGCGGCAACGACACGATCACCGGCGGGGCGGGTGCGGATACGCTGGCGGGCGGGCTAGGCGACGACAGGGTTTACGGCGGGGCCAACCTGATCGTCAACGGCGGCTTCGATGCGCCGGTGGCAGCGAACAACTGGGCCAATGTGCCGATTGCGGGCTGGTCGACCGGCACGCAGACAGAGGTGCATGGCACAGGGCATGACGGGACGACATCCTACGAGGGCAGCACGCACCTCGAGCTAGACGCCGACAACCAAGTCGACAATGTCTTTCAGGATGTCGCGACGACTTCGGGCCAGACCTATACGCTGAGCTTTGCTGGCAAGCAGCGCGGCGCGATGACCGATAGTTTCGAGGTTTACTGGCGTGGAACGCTGGTCGCCACGATCCAACCTGCCACGACATGGACCGTCTACAGTTTCTCCGTGACGGGATCGGGCGGTGCGGACCGGTTGGAATTCCGCGAGATCGCGTCGCAGAACTCTAACTTCGGCCCGCTGATCGACGATGTGACGCTGTTCGGCACAGCGGGGCCGGGCGACAGCCTGTCGGGCGGGGCGGGCAACGATACGCTGGCCGGCACGGGCGGCAACGACACGCTGGACGGCGGCACCGGAAACGACCGGATGCAGGGCGAGGGCGGGGATGACCGCTTCGTCGTGGCGGCGGGCTTCGGCAGCGACACGATCCTTGGCGGGGAAAGCGGCGAGACGGGCGGAGACGTCCTCGACGCCAGCGCGATGACGGCCAACCTGACGCTGAACCTGACCGGGGCGGAGACGGGCACGCTGGGCGATGGCACATCGACCACGACGTTCAGCCAGATCGAGCGGGTCGTGCTGGGCAGCGGCAACGATACCGCCAACGGGTCGGCGAGCGGGGACTGGGTCGATGGCGGGGCTGGCAACGACTCGCTTGCAGGCAATGCGGGGGCCGATACGCTGTTTGGCGGGTCGGGCAACGATACGGTCACCGACGACACCGGTGTTGCGGGGCAGGGCTGGGCCGATACCGTGCAACTGGGCGCGGGCAACGACGTTTTCACCGGCACCGGCTTTGGTGCTGCAGACAACGATCTGGTCTTCGGCAACGAGGGCGACGACACCATCACGGTGCAGCAGGCCTTTGACACGGTCTATGGCGGTGACGGCAACGACGTCATCACATCGCTGGGCGACGGCAATGCGTCGTTCGGCGATCTGCTGTCCGGCGATGCCGGGGACGACAGCATTACCAGCTCCAATTCGAACGACACGATCTTTGGCGGTGACGGGAACGACATCGTCCAGGGCGGGGCCGGGTCTGACCAACTGGATGGCGGTGCCGGAAACGATACCGTCAGCTATGCGGCGTCGACGGCGGGCGTTTCGGTCAATCTGGGCACGGGGGCGGGCAGCGGCGGCGATGCGTCGGGCGACGTGGTGTCCGGGTTCGAGGTGGTCATCGGGTCGGGGCAGAACGACTCGCTGACGGGCGGAACCGGAAATGACGTGCTGTTCGGCGGCGCGGGCAACGACGTGATCGAGGGCGGAGCGGGTGCCGACCTGCTGAGTGGCGGGACGGGCAACGATACGCTGAGCTATGCCGGGTCGTCCGCTGCCGTTTCGGTCAATCTGGGCACGGGTGCCGTTTCGGGTGGTGACGCGGCGAACGATACGATTTCCGGCTTTGAAGCGGTTGCCGGATCGGCGTTCAACGATACGCTGGCGGGCGGGACCGGCAACGACCTGTTGCAGGGCGGGGGCGGGGATGACCGCTTCGTCCTTGTGACCGGTTTCGGCAGCGACACGATCCTTGGCGGCGAAAGCGGCGAGACGAGCGGGGACAGTCTCGACGCCGGAGCGTTGACGGCGAACCTTACGCTGACGATGACGGGGGCCGAGGCGGGCACGATCGTGGAGGGCGCGTCGAGCGCGCAGTTCAGCCAGATCGAGCGGGTCTTGCTGGGATCGGGCAACGACACGGCGACCGGAACGACCGCGATTGCCGCCGATGACTGGTTCGACGGCGGCTTGGGCAACGACTCGCTGGTCGGCAATCTGGGCAACGACTCGCTCTTTGGCGGTGCGGGCAACGACCGGCTGTTCGGCGGGGCGGGCAATGACCAGCTGTTCGGCGGGGACAACGACGATTCGCTGGACGGCGGCGACGGTGCCGATCTGATCGACGGCGGCGCGGGCAACGATACGGTGCGCGCCGGAACGGGCGATGACACGATCTTTGCCGCAGACGGTGCCGACAGCATCTTCGGGTCGGAAGGGAACGATTTCGTCGACGGCGGGGCTGGCGACGATTTCATCAACACGCGCAACACCGTGGCGACGCCCGATATCGGCTATCCGGGGGTGTTTACGGCCGATGCCGATCCGAACGACGACCGCGATACGGCTGTCGGAGGGCTGGGCAACGATACGATCCTGACCGGCGACGACAACGATCTGGTCTATGGCGGCGATGGCAGCGACAGCATCGATGCCGGTTTCGACATGGACACCGTTTATGGCGATGCCGGCGGCGACCGGATTTCGGGGGCGGAAGGGTCCGACCTTGTCTATGGCGGCGACGGAAACGACACGATCTATGGCGGGCTGACGCCCACCGAAACCGACACGTCGGTGATCAACGATTCGGACGATCTGGCCCCGAACAACAACCGCGACACGATTTACGGCGATGCCGGCAACGACATGCTCTATGGCGGCGACGATGCCGACCTGATCTTTGGCGGTGCCGACAACGACAGTCTTTTCGGCGGGATCGACGCCGATACGCTTTGGGGCGGGGACGGCCGTGATTCGCTGAATGGCGACGAGGCGAACGACCTGCTTTATGGCGATGCAGCCAACGACATCTTGCAGGGCGGCACCGGCGACGACACGCTGTATGGCGGCACCGAGAACGACGTGCTGGCCGGTTCGGACGGCAACGACCGGCTGTTCGGTGATAGTGGAGCGGACACGCTTTCGGGCGGCGCCGGCGACGACGCGCAGTTCGGCGGGACCGAGAACGACTCGCTTCTGGGCGGTGACGGCAACGATACGATGTCGGGCGACGAGGGCGACGACTCGTTCTCGGGTAATGCCGGAAATGACCAGATTTTCGGCGGGGACGGCAATGACCGGCTGAGCGGGGACGAGGGCAGCGACAGTCTTTACGGCGGGCTGGGCAACGATCTGATCTTCGGCGGAGCTGGCGGACAGGTTGGTGGCGATCTGATCGATGGTGGCAGCGGACGCGACACGCTGAGCTACGATCTGTCGAACGCGGCCGTGTCTGTCGATCTGGCGGGTGGTCCGGCGTCGGGCGGGGATGCCGCGGGCGACACGATCACCGGGATCGAGGCGGTATTCGGTTCGGCCTTTGACGACGGGATACTGGGCACGGCGGGCAACGAGTCTTTCGAGGGTCGCGCGGGGAATGACAGTCTCGAAGGGCGCGCCGGAGACGATTCGCTTTATGGCGGCACCGGCGACGACCTGCTGATCGGCGACGAGGTCGGATCGGCGGGTGGAAACGATCTGCTGTTTGGCGGGGATGGCAACGACACGCTGGTCGGAAACGCGCAGTCCGACACGCTTTACGGCGGTGACGGCAACGATCTGATCTTCGGTGGCATGCAGGGGCAGGCGGGCGGCGATCTGCTGGCGGGCGACGCGGGCAATGATACGGTCAGCTACGAGTTTTCGTCGGCCGGGATCGTCGTCGACCTCGGGGCGGGCACCGGTTCTGGCGGGGATGCCGAGGGCGATACGCTTTCGGGCTTCGAGGTTCTGGCCGGATCGGGCTTTGCCGACAGCATCATCGGCGGGGGCGGGGACGAACAGCTGTTCGGCGGCGCTGGCGATGACACGCTTGGCGGCGGCGCGGGCAATGACCTGCTGGACGGCGGCGCGGGCGATGACCGTTTCGTGCTGGGCGCGGGGTTCGGCAGCGATGCGGTGGTCGGGGGCGAGGCGTCCGAGACGTCAGGCGATGTGCTCGATGCGAGCGGGATCGCCGGTGTCGATCAGGTCCTGACCTATTCCGGCGCGGAAGCCGGTACGCTGACAGGTTCGGCGGGGACGGCGGTCTTCAGCCAGATCGAGGCTGTGGAACTGGGGGCGGGCAACGACTTTGTGACCGGAGCGGGCGGGAACGACAGGGTCGATCTGGGCGGCGGCAACGATACGGCCTATGGCGGGGCGGGCAATGACAGCCTGTCCGGCGGGGCGGGCGACGATGTGGTCGAAGGCGGGGCGGGGGCCGATTCTCTGGACGGCGGCGCGGGCTTTGACACGCTGAGCTACGCGGGGGCGGCGGCCGGGGTTTCGGTTGATGCCGGTGCCGGGCTCGGGTTGGTGGGCGATGCTGCGGGCGACACGTTTTCGGGGTTCGAGGCGGTTCTGGGCAGCGGGTTCGACGACACGCTGACGGGCGGTGCGCTGGACGACCGGCTGTTCGGCGGTTCGGGCGACGATCTGGTTGCGGGCGGCGCGGGGGCCGATCTGCTGGACGGCGGCGCTGGCTTTGACACGCTGAGCTATGCGGATGCGGGTGCGGGTGTTGCGGTCGATCTGGGCACGGGGCTCGGGTCGGCGGGCGATGCTGCTGGCGATACGGTTTCGGGCTTCGAGGCGCTGGTCGGCAGCGGGTTTAATGACACGCTGACGGGAAGCGCGCTGAACGACCGGCTGTCCGGCGGGGCGGGCGACGATCTGGTTGCGGGCGGGGCGGGGGCCGATCTGCTGGACGGCGGCGCGGGCTTTGACACGCTGAGCTATGCGGATGCGGGTACGGGTGTTGCGGTCGATCTGGGCACTGGGCTCGGGTCGGCGGGCGACGCTGCGGGCGATACGGTGTCGAACTTCGAGGCGCTGGTCGGTAGCGGGTTCGACGACACGCTGACGGGGAGCGCGCTGAACGACCGGCTGTCCGGCGGGGCGGGCGACGATCTGGTTGCGGGCGCTGCGGGTAACGACCAGCTCGAGGGCGGCGCGGGCAACGACAGCCTGTCGGGCGGGAACGATGCCGATACGCTTTATGGCGGGGCCGGAAACGACAGCCTGTCGGGCGATGCGGGCAACGACCTGCTGTTCGGCGAGGACGGGGCGGATTCGCTGTTCGGCGGGGATGGCACCGATACGCTTTTCGGCGGACTGGGCGATGATCTTCTGGAAGGCGGTGCGGGGACCGACCTTTTGGCCGGTGATGCGGGCAACGATGTCATCCGGGGCGGAGCGGGCGATGATTTCGTCAACGGCGGGACCGGGAACGATACGGTCTTTGGCGGGACCGGCAACGATCTGCTCGACGGCGGCGACGGGACTGATCTGCTTTTGGGCGAAGAGGGCAACGACACCATCTCCGCAGGGAGCGGGGATGACAGTGTCGAGGGCGGTCTGGGCGACGACCTGCTTTTGGGCGATGCGGGCAATGACGCTCTGTCTGGCGGGGCGGGCGTGGATACGCTTGCCGGCGGGCAGGGGGCTGACAGCCTGTCGGGCGGGCTGGACGATGACGAATTGTCCGGCGGCACCGAAGCCGACACGCTGGCGGGCGACGAGGGCAACGATAGGCTGTTTGGCGGACAGGGCGCGGACAGTCTGGTGGGCGGGATCGGCGACGATCTGGCCTATGGCGGGACCGAGGCCGACATCCTTGCGGGCGGGGCGGGCAATGACGCGCTGTTCGGGGACGAGGGCAACGACACGCTGTCGGGCGGTGACGGGGCCGACGCGCTTACCGGCGGGGCGGGCGACGATTATCTTGGCGGCGAGGACGGGAACGACACGATCCTTGGCGATACGGGCAACGATGTGCTCGAAGGTGGCGCGGGCGAAGACCTATTGTCCGGGGGCACGGGCAATGACGCGTTGCTGGGCGGGGACGGCAACGACACGCTTGCTGCTGGACCGGGCAACGACACGCTGAGCGGTGGCGCGGGCGAGGATGTCTATCTGCTGTCGGATGGTGTGGGCGCGATCCGCATCACCGATTTCGCGCGCGCTCCGGTTTCTGGCTTGCGGGCGGCGGACCAGCTGGATGTGGCGGGGCTGACCGATCTGGACGGAAATCCGGTCGACTGGGCCGATGTGACCGTGACGGACGACGGCAATGGCAACGCGGTGCTGACCTTCCCGCGGGGCGAGGCGCTGGTGCTGGTTGGCGTGCCTCCGGCGCAGGTGGCGGGCAAGTCGAACCTCGCACGGATGGGAGTGCCCTGTTTTACGGCGGGCGCGATGATCCTGACCACGCGGGGCGAGGTGGCGGTCGAGGATTTGCGGGCGGGCGACCGCGTGCTGACGCTGGATGACGGGGCGCAGCCGGTGCTGTGGGCCGGACGGCGGCGGATGGGGCCGGAAGATCTGGACGTGCGGCCCGACCTGCGGCCCGTGCTGATCCGCGACGGGGCGCTGGGCAACCGGGGCGACGTGCTGGTGTCGCCGCAGCATGCCGTGCTGGTGGAAACGCCGCAGGGGCAGGTGCTGGTCAGGGCGCGGCATCTGGCCGAGACCGGCGACAAGCGGTTCCGCGTAGCGCGGGGCAAGAAATCTGTGATTTATCATCATCTTCTGCTGCCGAAACATGCGATCATCTTTGCCAATGGCATGGCGACCGAGACGATGTATCCCGGACCGATGGCCGCCATGGCGATCGGCCCGGTGGCCTGTGCCGAGATCGGGCTGATCCTGCCTGACCTCGCGCCTTGCCTTATCGCGCAGGAGGGGACGGCCAAGGTCTATGGACCGACGGCGCGGCCCGTCGTGCGCCGGCAAGACCTTTTGGCGCGGCGCAGGCAGGCTGTCGCTGCAAGCTGACCGGTCTGCCCCGCCAAAGCGCGTTTTGCAGGCACAGTCCATTTTCCCGCTCGCCTATTCTGTGCTGCCGTTTCGGACGGCGAAACGGGCGGAAACTGACCGTTTTTCCTGCAATGAAAATGCGATGCCCGAATTTGTGACAAGCCGGTTGCATTGGTCGGGGTCATTGGATTTAGTCGGGTGCAACAAGAGCGGGTCTGGACCCGCCTGGTATGACCGGGGAGAATTGCGGGTGGCTGCTACTGCGAGCGACGCTTTCGTCGTTTTCGATCACGTTCAGAAAAGCTATGACGGCGTGTCGCTGGTCGTGAAGGATTTGAACCTTTCCATCGGGAAGGGCGAGTTTTTGACGATGCTCGGGCCTTCGGGGTCGGGCAAGACGACGTGCCTGATGATGCTGGCCGGGTTCGAGACCGCGACGAACGGGGAAATCCTGCTTGACGGGCGACCTATAAATCAGGTGCCGCCGCACAAGCGCGGGATCGGGATGGTGTTCCAGAATTACGCGCTGTTTCCGCATATGACGGTGGGCGAGAACCTGTCGTTTCCGCTGGAAGTGCGCGGCATGGGCAAGGACGAGCGCGAGGCCAAGGTGCGCCGCGCTTTGGACATGGTGCAGATGGGGGCCTTCATCAACCGCCGCCCCGCGCAACTGTCGGGCGGGCAGCAGCAGCGGATCGCGCTGGCGCGGGCCTTGGTGTTCGACCCTGCGCTGGTGTTGATGGACGAGCCGCTTGGCGCCTTGGACAAGCAATTGCGCGAGCATATGCAGTTCGAGATCAAGCATCTGCACGATTCGCTTGGCATTACCGTGGTTTACGTCACGCATGATCAGGGCGAGGCGCTGACGATGTCTGACCGGATCGCGGTGTTCAACGACGGGCGTATCCAGCAATTGGCGTCGCCTGCCGATCTTTACGAACGGCCCGACAACAGCTTTGTCGCGGGCTTCATCGGCGAGAACAACAAGCTGGAAGGCGTGGTCGAGGATATCGCGGGCGGGCGGGCGCTGGTGCGTTTGCCGACGGGCGAGTTGATCGATGCGACGCCGGTGAACGTGACGACCAAGGGGCAGAAGACGATGGTTTCGATCCGGCCCGAGCGGGTCGAGTTCAAGCCCGAGTTGCTGCCTGCGGGCGCGCATCTGATCGAGGCCGAGGTGGTCGAGGTCATCTATATGGGTGATCTGTTCCGCACGGTGCTGAAGGTGGCGGGGCATGATGATTTCGTCATCAAGAGCCGCAACACGCTGGGTCAGCGGGTGCTGACACCCGGCGAGAAGATACGGATCGGCTGGGCGCCTCAGGACGCGCGCGCGCTTGATCCGTTGTAAGCGATAGGGGTGGGGCGACCCGCCCTTATGCCGTGCCGGACCTTCCGGTGCGGCCAAAGACAAAAATCAAGATCGACACTCATGGGAGCGACACATATGAAGAAAATTCTGGTGCTGACGACCGCACTGACCGGAGCTGGCTTTGCCGCGCAAGCGCAGGACCTGACCGTGATGAGCTGGGGCGGAGCTTATGGCGAGAGCCAGCTTGAAGCCTATATCAAGCCGTTCATGGCCGAGACCGGCAAGAACGTGGTGGCAGTGGATGCCGACAACCCGGCAACGCCCGTCAAGGCGATGGTCGAAGCCAACAACGTGACGGTCGATGTGGCCGACGTGGAATTCGCCGATGGCGTGCGGATGTGCGACGAAGGCCTGCTCGAAGAGATCGATCCGGCGATGCTGGCCCCCGCGCCCGATGGCACGGCTGCGATGGACGACTTTTTGCCCGGTTCGGTGACCGATTGCCTCGTCTCGACGATCGTGTATTCGACCGCGATCGGCTATGACACGACGAAGTTCCCCGAAGCGCCGACCAAGATTGCCGACTTCTTCGACCTCGATAAGTTCCCCGGCAAGCGCGGCATGCGTAAGGGCGCTAAAGTGAACCTCGAGATGGCGCTGATGGCGGACGGGGTTGCCCCGGCTGACGTTTACGCGACGCTGGAAACGCCGGAAGGCGTGGATCGCGCCTTTGCCAAGCTCGACACCATCAAGGCCGACACCCTGTGGTGGGAAGCCGGTGCCCAGCCGCCGCAGCTGCTGGCGGATGGCGAAGTGGCGATGACCACTGCTTACAACGGCCGTATCTTTGCGGCGGCTGTCGGCGAGGGCAAGCCTTTCGCGATCATGTGGGACGGGCAGGTTCTGGAGTATGAAGGCTATGTGATCCCGAAGGGGACGCCGAACCTGGAACTTGCCAAGGAATTCCTGGCCTATGCCACGACGAGCCAGAAGCTGGCCGATCAGGCGAGCTGGATTTCCTATGGTCCGGCACGCAAGTCGTCGGGCGCGCTTGTCGGCATGTACAAGGACGGCAAGACCCCGATGGGTCCGCATATGCCGACCGCTGCCGAGAACCTGACCGGCGCGCTGCCGTCTTCGTATGAATTCTGGGTCGACAAGGATTCGGAACTGAACGAGCGCTTCAACGCCTGGTTGGCCGCGAACTGAGAGTGACTGGCGCGGGGGGCTTTGGGCCCCCGCGTGTTTACGGCAAAGGGGTGAGCATGGCCGACCTATCCGCATCTTCCGCAACTGGCGGGTTGTTGACCACCGCTGACGGGCGCCCGCTGAAAGCGGCGTTGGCGACCGCGCAGCAGCGGGCCAAGCGCAAGGCGTTCTTGCTGGTGCTGCCGCTTTTGTTGTTCATCGTGCTGACCTTCATCATTCCGATCGGGCAGATGTTGCAGCGGTCGATGTATCATGACGGGTTTTCCGCCAATGCGCCCGCGCTGAAGGCGTGGTTTGCCGAAAACCCGCAAGGGACCGAACCGGACGAGGCGGCCTTTGCCGCGCTGGCGTCGGACCTGAAGCTGATGAAGCAGGAAAAGACCGCCGGTCTTGCGGGGACGCGGATCAACTATTCGCTGGGGGGCACGCGGTCGCTGTTCACCGGGTCGGCGCGCAGTGCGGACAAGCTTGAGCCTCCGTATAAAGAGGCGCTGCTGGCGGATGATCCGAAATGGGGCCAGCCTGCCGTGTGGCAGGCGATGCGGGGGGCGTCGAGCGCCTATACCAGCGAATTCTACATGATCGCGATGGACATGCAGCGCGACGATCAGGGCAACCTTGAGAGGGTGCCCGAGAACGAACGCATCTATGCCTATCTGTTCGTCAAGACCTTTGCGCTGTCGGGGCTGATTACGGTGATCTGCCTGGCTCTGGCTTTTCCGGTGGCGCATCTGCTGGCGACCTTGCCGATGAAATGGTCGAACCTGTTGATGATCCTGGTGCTGTTGCCGTTCTGGACATCGCTTCTGGTGCGGACATCAAGCTGGATCGTGCTGTTGCAGGGGCAGGGGGTTATCAACAACATCCTTGTCAGTGCGGGGGTCGTCGATGATCAGGGGCGGCTGGAGATGATATACAACGCCACCGGAACGGTGATCGTTATGACGCATATCCTGCTGCCCTTTATGATCTTGCCGCTTTATTCGGTGATGCGGACCATTCCGCCGAGCTATGCCCGCGCGGCGCGGTCGCTGGGGGCGACAAGCTGGACGACGTTCCGGCGGATCTACCTGCCGCAGACGCTGCCCGGGATCGGGGCGGGGTCGCTTTTGGTGTTCATTCTGGCGGTTGGCTATTACATCACGCCCGCGCTGGTGGGCGGAGCGAGCGGGTCGCTGATTTCCAACATGATCGATTTCCACATGGACAAGGCGAACTGGTCGATGGCGGCGGCCTTGTCGGCGATGCTGCTGGCCGGGGTGCTGGTGCTTTACTGGCTTTATGACCGTCTTGTCGGCATCGACAATCTGAAACTGGGCTGAGGGGGACATCATGGCGCTTCCGGTTTACGCATCCCCCTCGAGCGGGTCTGGCATTACACCTATATCGCGATGTGCGTGGCGATCTTCGTGTTCCTGATCTCGCCCATCCTGATCATCATGCCGCTGTCGTTCAACGCGGAGCCTTACTTTACCTTTACCAAGAAGATGCTGTCCTTCGATCCGACCGGCTATTCGATGCGCTGGTATGATCTGCTGCTTACGCTTGGCATGGCCACACCCGAAGGTCCGCGGGATGCAAGCTGGTGGGAGGCCGCGTGGGAGCAGTCGACATGGATCAGGGCGGCGAAGAATTCGATCATCATCGGGTTCTGGGCGACGATCCTGGCGACGGTGCTGGGGACACTGGCAGCTTTGGGCCTGTCGCGGCCGGAGATGCCTTATCGCCGTTTGATCATGGCGCTGCTGATTTCGCCGATGATCGTGCCGATCATCATCATCGCGACGGGGCTGTTCTTTTTCTACTCGAACCCCTGCGCGATTGTCGGGACGGAATGCGGGCGGCTGACGAGCACTTATATCGGGGTCATTCTGGCGCATACGACGCTGGGGATTCCCTTTGTCATCATTACGGTGACGGCCACGCTGTCGGGGTTTGACCAGTCGTTGATCCGGGCCGGGGCGTCGCTTGGCGCTTCGCCGAGCCGGACGTTCTTCAAGGTCGTGCTGCCGTTGATCACGCCGGGGGTGGTTTCGGGGGCGCTGTTCGCCTTTGTGACTTCGTTCGACGAGGTGGTGGCGGTGCTGTTCATCGCAGGCCCCGAGCAGCAGACCATTCCGCGCCAGATGTGGAACGGTATCCGCGAGGCGATTTCGCCGGCGATCCTGTCGGTGGCGACGATATTGGTGATCGTGTCGATCCTGCTTCTGGCCACGGTCGAGGTGCTGCGGCGGCGAAGTGAAAAGTTGCGGGGCGTGTCGCCCGCGTGACGGCAGAGGCGCCCTTCGGGGCGCCTTTTGCGTTCAGGGCAGGAGGTGCAGCCAGAACCATGCGGTCGGGATCGACAGCGCGGTGGCGATCAGCACGGTCGATGCCGCGACGCGTTTGCCCACGCCATACATGTTGGCGAACATGAAGGCGTTGACGCCGGGGGCCATGGCGGCGGTGACAACGGCCGAGCGCATGCCGGCGGTGTCGAGGTGGAAGACGAAGCGGCCAAGGCCGTAGGTCAGCGCGGGATGCAGCAAAAGCGAGCAGCCGCAGAGCATGGCGATGATGCGGAAATCTCCGTCCGGCTTGTAGCGGACGAGGACGCCGCCAAGGCCGAAGAGGGCGGCGGGAATGGCCGCGCGCGTGATGAGGTCGAGGCCGGACCAGAAGAAGGCGGGCGGGTTCAGGCCCGACAGGTTCAGCGCGAAGCCCGCCGTGATGCCGATGACCAGCGATTGCGAGAAGACGGCGCGCAGGATCTGGCGCGTGAGGGCGGGGGTGGAAAGCCCTTGGCCACGGGTGCGCGCCCATTCCATCAAGCCGATGCCGAAGCCGTAAAAGAGCGGCGAGTGCATCGAGATGATAGCGTAGTTGCCCGCCAAGGCCCCGGCCCCGTAGGCGCGTTCGGTGATGGGTAGGCCAAGCAGCAGCGAGTTGGAGAAGAGGGCGACGAAGCCGATGGCGGTGGCATCGGTCAGCGGACGCTTGAACCAGAGGACCGAGGCGGTGAAGGCGGTGGCGAAGGACACGAAGCCTGCGATGTAGAACGAGGCAAGAAGGGCGGGGGCGTAGGCGGTGGCAAGGTCGAGCGTGGCGATGGATTTGAACAAAAGCGCAGGGACGGCGAAGTTCTGGGCAAAGCGCATCACGCTATCGACCGCGCCATCGTCGAACAGGCCTGAACGGGCGGCGGCGTAGCCAAAGCCGATGACCAGAAAGACGGGAAGGATGACGTCGAGCAGCGCCTGCATCAGGGGGCGTTGTCGTAGGTGATGACCATGCCGTCATGCGCGGGGCGGATATGGGGGGGAAGTTCGGCCAGCAGTTCGGCGTGATCAAGGTCGTTGTGCAGGTTGGTCACCACGGCGCGGGCGGGTTTGGCGCGGGCGATCCATTCCAGCGTCAGGGCGAGGTGGGCATGGGTCGGGTGCGGCTTGCGGCGCAGCGCGTCGACGACCCAGCAATCGAGGTTTTCGAGGTGGGGCCAGCTTTCGTCGGGGATTTTAACGGCGTCGGGCAGGTAGGCGAGGGGGCCGATGCGGAAGCCGAGCGCGTCGATGCTGCCGTGATCGGCGTAGAAGGGGGTGAAGGTAATGTCGCCGCCCGCGCCGGTGATGGTGACGGGGCCGTCGATGGTGAAGAGGTCGAGGATGGGGGGATAGGGCGAGCCTGCGGGTTGCACGAAGGCGTAGCCGAAGCGGGAGAGAAGGGCCTCTTGCGTGGGGCCATCGGCCCAGACGGCGAGGCGGCGGCGGGTGTTGAACACGATCTGGCGCAGGTCGTCGAGGCCGTGGACGTGGTCGGCGTGGGAATGGGTGTAAAGGACGGCGTCGAGCGAGCCGATGCCAGCATCGAGCAGTTGGTCGCGCATATCGGGCGAGGTGTCGATCAGGGCGCGGGTGGTGCCGTTTTCGGTCACGCGCTCGACCAGCATCGAGCAGCGGCGGCGGCGGTTTTTCGGGTTCGTGGGGTCGCAGGCGCCCCAGTCGCCGCCCGGTTGGTCGCCGAGGCGCGGGACGCCTCCGGATGAGCCGCAGCCGAGGATGGTGAAGCGGAGCGTGGCCATCAATGGGCTTTCCAGAACAGGCGGTCGAAGTTTTCGGTGGTGATGCGGGCAAAATCGGCGGGCGCAATGCCGAAGGTTTCGGCGGCTTTCGCGGCGGTGAAGGCGGTGTAGGCGGGTTCGTTGCGTTTGCCGCGATGGGGCAGCGGGGCGAGGTAGGGGCTGTCGGTTTCAAGCAGGATGCGGTCGAGTGGGGCGCTCGCGAAGATGTCGCGCAGATCGCCCGATTTGGGGAAGGTGGTGATGCCGGACATCGACAGGTAAAAGCCGCAGCCGAGCGCGGCGCGCGCCAGTTCGGCGCTGCTGGAGAAGCAGTGCATGACGCAGGTGTAGGGTTTGGCGCGGTAGCCTGCAGTGAGGATTTCGGCCATGTCATCATCGGCGGCGCGGGCGTGGATGATCAGCGGAAGGCCGGTTTCCTGCGCTGCGGTGATGTGGATTTTCAGCGAGATCTTCTGGATTTCGGCGCTTTCGGCGGTGTAGTGGTAATCAAGGCCGGTTTCACCGATGGCGACGAATTTGGGGTGCTGCGACAGGGCGACCAATTGGTCGACTGTGGCGAGGGGTTCTTCGGCGGCACTCATCGGGTGGGTGCCTGCGGCGTAGAAGACGGACGGGTGGGCTTCGGCTATCGCGCGGACCTGCGGTTCGTTTTTCAGGCGGGTGCAGATGGTGACCATGCGGCGCACGCCTGCGGCATGGGCGCGGGCGAGGATGGTATCGAGCTCGCCGTTGAAATCGGGGAAATCGAGGTGGCAGTGGCTGTCTACAATTTCGGGCAGATCGGGAATTTCGGGCAGATCGGGGATTTCGGAAGTCATTTGGGGCGTCCTGCCTAGAGTTGCGGAAGGGCTGCCGCCGTGTCTTCCAGACGCAGAACCATATCCATGAGAAGGGCGGCAGGGTCAAGGTTGACCGCCTTGCCGCGACGGGCCTTGAGGCCGAGAGTTTGCGCCAGTTCGGCCCATACGCGGGCGGCATTCGCATCGGGGGCAAGGCGGGTGATGAGGTCGGCTTCGCCCTTGGCAGCTTCGGGTGGCAGGGTGCGGGTGGCACCTGCGCGGGCGATGCGGGCGAGGAAGAGGTCGAGCAGGGTCAGGATCAGGTCGAACTGCGCTTCGCCGCCGCGTTGGGCACCGGCGTCGGCCAGCGCGAGGAGGCGCGGGCGGTCGAGGCGGGGGAGGGCGGAGAGCAGCGTGACGATGGTCTGGTAGAGCGCGAGGCCTGCTAGGTTGGTGAGGCGGAAGGCTTCGCCCACCGAGCCGCCCGCGAGTTGGGCGAGGGCTTGGGCTTCATCGGGTTCGAGGGCCGCGCCGGCCTGGGTGAGGGCATCGGCGAGCGGGGCGGGGGCAAGGGGATGCAGGCGCAATTCGCGGCAGCGCGAGCGGATGGTGGGCAGGAGTTTGAAGGGCTGGTGCGAGATGAGGAAGAGCGTGACGTTGGCGGGGGGTTCTTCGAGCAGTTTCAAAAGCGCGTTGGCGGCGGAGGTGTTCAGATCGTCGGCGGCGTCGATGATGGCGACGCGGCGGCCTCCGTCGGCGGCGGAGAGCGAGAAGAAGGATTTCATGCGGCGGACTTCATCGACGGTGATTTCCTGACGCAGGCGCGAGGTCTGGTCGTTCCACGGGCGGCGCAGCAGGAAAAGGCGCGGTTCGGCCAGGGCGCGCATGCGGCGGGCTGTGGGGTGGTCGGGGTCGATGTCGAGGGTTTCGGGTTTGGGCGGGGCGAACATGCCGCCGTCATTTTCGGGCGTGGCCAGCAGGAAGCGGGCGAGACGCCATGCGAGGGTGGCTTTGCCGACGCCGCGGGGGCCGGTGACCATCCAGCCGTGGTGCAGACGGCCGGTGTTGAAGGCGGACAGGAAATCGGCCTCGGGCGCGTGATGGCCGAAGATATGCGCGGTTTCGCGGGGGTGAGGGGCCCCTTCGATGCGGTCGGGTTCGGGGATATCCTCGGGCGGGGTGGCGGCCATGTCAGGACAGCTGCGCGAGGGTGAGCGACAGGATTTCGGCGGCGATTGTGGCGGGGTCGCGCGCGCCGTCGATGATGCGGATGCGGGGGTGCAGGGCCGCGAGGGCGAGGAAACCCGCGCGCATCTGTTTCTGCACGGCAAGGCCCATGTCTTCGAACCGCTGTTCGGTGCCGTTGCGGCCAAGGGCACGGGACAGGCCGGTTTCTGGGTCGAGATCGACAAGGAAGGTCAGGTCGGGTTCGGTGCCGATCATCAGGTCATGCAGGCTGTTCACGGTCGAGGCGAGATTGCCGCGCAGGCCCTGATACATGCGGGTGCTGTCGGCGAAGCGGTCGGTGATGACGATTTCACCACGCGCAAGGGCGGGGCGGATGGTCTTTTCCAGATGATCGCGGCGGGCGGCGGTGAAAAGGAGAAGCTCGGTTTCGGCAGACCAGCGGTCGGGGTCGCCCTGAAGGACGAGGGCGCGGATTTCCTCGGCCCCTGCCGATCCGCCCGGTTCGCGGGTGAGGGTGACAGGGTGGCCGAGGTCGCGCAGGCTTTGCGCCAGAAGGCGGGACTGGGTCGATTTGCCCGAGCCGTCGATGCCTTCGAAGCTGAGGAATGCGCCGTTCTGCGCGCTGGGCGACATCAGGAGGCGGGGGCCGATTCGGCGGCGGGGCCGTCGATGTAGCGCGAGCGCAGAATTTCGGCGGCTGCGCCGAGGCGTTTGAGGAAGCCGCCCTTGGCCACATCGGATTCCGCGACCAGCGGGATGCGGGCATCGGGCAGGTCGGGGACGTGGATGAGAAGTTCGGCGATCTGCGCGCCCTTGGTGACGGGGGCTTCGACGGGGCCGTTGAAGATCACCTCGGCGGTGACGGTTTCCTGCACCTGCGAGGGGAGGAGGAGTTTGACATCTTCGGCGGGGACGAGGCCGACGCTGCTTTCGGCCCCGATCCAGACGGGGGCTTCGGCGATGCGGATGCCGGATTTGACCACGGTCTTTTCGGTGAACTGGCGGAAGGCCCAGTTGACGATGGCTTCGGATTCCGAGGCGCGGTCCTTGTCGGAGGCGAGGCCGGTTATGGCGAATATCACGCGGCGGTCGCCCATGACGGCGGACCCGACGAGGCCGTAGCCCGCTTCGGTGGTGTGGCCGGTTTTCATGCCGTCGGCCTTCCAGTCGGCGGCGGCGATCTTGAGCAGCGGGTTGCGGTTGTTGGCGTTGGCGGGGGCGCGGTCTTTGTAGTTGAACTGGGTTTGCGAGAAGATCGGGTAGAATTCGGGGAAGTCATCGATCAGCCGTTTGCCCAGGATTCCGAGGTCGCGCATCGACATGCGCTGGTTCGGATCGGGCCAGCCCGAGGAGTTGGTGAAGGTGGAACGGGTCAGGCCGATTGCGCGGCCGCGTTCGGTCATCAGGGCAGCGAAGGCGTCTTCGGTGCCCGCCAAGCCTTCGGCCACCACGACGCAGGCATCGTTGCCCGAGTTGATGATGATGCCGTGGATCAGGTCGCGGACCGTGGGGCGGTCGTTTTCCTGAAGATACATGGTCGAGCCGCCGAGGCGGGTCATCTCGGTGGCGCGCGACGAGACAGCGAAGGTGGTGTCCATCGTCACGCGGTTGTCGCGCACCGCTTCGAAGAGCATGTTCAGGGTCATCAGTTTCGACATGGAGGCGGGCGGCACGGGTGTGTCGGCGTTCTTGTCCATGAGGACGGTATGGGTGGACATGTCATAGACCCATGCGGCGGTCGCCCGCGTTTCGAATGCGGCGGCGGGCAGGGCGCCGAGCAGCAGGACGGTTGCAGTGACAAGACGGCGGAGGGTCGCGAGCATGGATCGTCCTTTCAGGGTCAGCCCTTGAGGAAATAGGCGTCTTTGAAGCCGAGGCCCTTGACCTTGGCGAGGAATGCGGCGCGGTCGCCCGTGCCTTTGGCGGTGACCGACCACCAGGTCTTGCCTTGGGTGGTTTCCTTGCGGACGGTCGCTGCGATGCCGGATTTCTTGAGCGTGGCGGCAGCTCGGTTGGCGTTTTCCTCGACCGAGAAGATGCCGATTTGCAGGCTGCCGCCTTGGACGCCCGAAACCACGGGGATCGCGGGGCCAGGTTTGGGGGCCGGTTTGGTGGCCGGGGCAGTGGCGAGGGCGGCGGCGGCAGTTGCGGGTTTGGCGGCCGGATCGGCGGCGTCTATCGCTGCGGCGGCAGTGCTGGCGAGGGCGGTGGTGCTGGCGAGGGCGGTGGTCTGGATTCCTTCGTTGGCGTCGAGGATCGGTTTTGTGGCATCGACCTCGGCCGGGGCTTCCTCGCGCCGCAGGGCGGTGACGCTGATCTTGGCGGGCGCGCCTGCCAGAAGGCCAAGGGCTTCGGCGGCATCGGAGGAGAGTTGCAGTTTCGGGCCGGGGTTGAAGGCTTCACGCCGGAACAGCGCGCCGATGACGAATTTGCCGTTGGCGGTGTTACGCAGGATCACGCGTTCCGGGTCGGTCGCGTCGGGAGAGGCGACCCAGACGCCGCCGAGAGAGGGGCGGCCATCCCAGAGCGCTTCGTCGGTGATCTGGAAGACTTCGGGGGCTTCGACGTCGCGGTCGACGAGTTTGACGCTTTCGGCTTTGGCCGGGGCATCGTCGCCGCCACCGCGCTGGAAGGGCGAGGCGCCATCGGCGCAGGCAGCGAGCGAGAGGAGGGCGAGGAGCGCCGTGCAACGCAGCGCCGCCTTGCGGCCCGTAATCTTGCGGCCCGTGATGATGGTGGATGCCTGTGTCGTCATGCTCGCCCCCGTTACGCACGGGTTGGCCCCGCGCTTTATGCTGCCGCCTTGCACAGCGGCCTGCCAGTTAAGACTGCCCGCGCCGGACGTGCCAGCACCAATTACGCGCGCATCATACAGGCGGCGCACGCAGGTGGGAAGGGCAGGGGCAGGCCTTGGGCGGAAAACTCACGAAAGGGTGCAAAGGCCCTGCGCGGGGTGTCAGTCGGCCTTATTCTTTTTCGCTTCGGCGGCGGCCTTCATGCGGGCGAGAAGCTCGGCCTTGGGGGGCTGCTGGCCGAAGGGATTCTTACGGGTGCCCTTGGCGTTGTGTTCTGAATGGGGGGGCTTGTTCTTGGCGGCTTTGATCGTGCCGGATTTTGCGTAGTCCATGGGGAGCCTCGTCCTTATTTGCTTTGGTCATGCCTCAATCCGGGCGTCGCGGCAAGGTGCGAGTGCGGCAAGGTTGCGCGGGGTCAGGCTGCGCCGTCGCGGTAAAGCGGCAGGACGCGGTCTGCGTCGATGCCGCCGAAGGTCTCGAAGGCGGTCGGGCTGGCGGCGTGGAAGGCGGCGAGGTCGAGGCCGGGGAAGATGAAGTATTTGGCCGCGACGCGGGCTTTGGTCGCGGCGAAGATCACGCGGGTGATGCCGGCAAAGCGCAGGGCGGCGAGGCACATCTCGCAGGGTTGAAGGCTGGAGATCAGGGTGCAGCCGGAGAGATCGGGCGTGCCGAGGGCGTGGCCTGCGCGGGCGATGGCCACCATTTCGGCGTGGCGCGTGGGGTCGTTTTGCAAGTGAACCTCGTTCTCGCCGGTGGCGAGGGTGCGGCTGCCCTGCAGGATCGTCGCGGCGATGCCGGTCTTGCCGTGGGTCTGTTGCGCCGCGAGGGCACGGTCGATCGCGTCCGAGAGGGCGTGGCGTTCGGCGGGCGTGATGTCGGTCATGCTGTCCTTCGGGATTTTTCGCAGGACAAGGGGAAGCCGCCGGACGGGCCGGAAGTTCCCGCAGACGGGTTTGGCTGTCGCGCTTGGCGGGCGGGGCGGGTCAGCGGCGGCGCATCAGGCGCAAGCGGGTCTGGTTGCCGGTGTGGTGGAAGGTGACCTCGTCCATCATCATCACGATCAGGGCAAGGCCGCGACCGGATTCGGGAACGGTTGCAAGGTCGTCACCGACTTCGAGCGCGTCGGGGTTGATGTCTTCGAGCAGGAAAAGCGGCATCGGGGGCGAGCTGTCGATGATTTCCAGGATCACCTCGGTGTCGGATAGGGTCAGTTCGACGCCGACCAGCCTGGCGCTGTCTTCGGTGCCGTGCTTGACCGCGTTCGAGAGCGCCTCGACCAAGGCGAGGTCTACGGCGTCGCGGGTGTCCTGATCGAAACCGGTGGTCATCAGCGCGGTGATCGACTGGGCCAGCGGGCTGATGGCGGCGAGGTCGCGGGGCATGGTGAAACTGTGCAACATGGCAATGAACCTTATGCGGTGGACCGGGCGAGTGCCTCGGCCTTGCTGGGGTGGACCGTGAAGACGCGGTCCATGTGGGTGAGGGCGAAGAGGCGGGCGACGGCGGGCTGGACGCCGCAGACCGCGAAGGGTCCGTTGCGGCCCGCGCGTTTGGCGGCGGCGATCAGCGCGCCCAGGGCGGAGCTGTCGAGGAATGTCACGCCGGTGAGGTCGAGGACGACGCTTTGGGCGCCCGCGTCGAGGCAGCCGACCAACATTTCGCGCAGGGCGGGGGCGGTGCTTGCGTCGAGGCGCGCGGCATCGGGGGTAACAAAGGTGATGCCGTTCAGGATATGGGTTGCGAAGTGCATTGTTCAGGTGGCCTCCAGGACCAGGATGGTGATGTCGTCTTCGAGGGATTCTGAGCCGCGCCAATCCCAGAGCGCCCGTTCGATGCGGTCAAACAGGCGCGGGACGGGGACAGGCTGTGCGGTCCCGTTCGGGGCTGGCGTGAGCAGGGCGCGCAAGCGGTCGTCGCCGAACATCTGCGCGTCGGGGTCGGCGGTTTCGGTCACGCCGTCGGTGACAAGCACCAGACGGTCGCCGGGGTGGAAGGGGCAGGTGAGGGTGGAAAACGAGGCATCGGGCAGGACGCCGATGGGCAGGCCGCCGTCGCCCAGTGCTTCGACCCCGCCAGTTGCGGGCAGGCGCAGGAGGGCCGGATGGCCGCATTGGACGATGCTTGCAGTGGCGGTGGCGGGGTCGATCTCGACCGCGAGCAGGGTGAAATAGGGCAGGTCTTCGGCCCAGTCTCGGTTGATGCGGGCGATGATGTCGGCGAGGGCTTCGCCAGCGGGTGCGGACAGCATGGCCTGTTTCAGCGCGATATGCGAGGCGATGGAGACAAGGGCGGCAGGCGCGCCGTGGCCCGAGACGTCGATCTGGAAGATGCGGCTGCGGCCGTCGGGCAGCGGCAGGCAATCGTAGGTGTCGCCCGCGATGACGCGGGAGGGGCGGAAGAAGGCGTGGAAGGTGCCGCCCTGAAAACCGCATGGTGCGGCGGGTAGCTGGGCACGTTGCACGCGTGCGGCGGCTTCGAGTTCAGCGGTCATCTGGCGGTTTGAGGCGACGACGCGGTCGCCGAGGCGGGCCAGTTCGGCTTGCATCGCAAGGCGGCGGCGACCGTCGAGCGAGAGTTGGTCGAGCGCGCAGTGCATGTCGGCGATGTCGCCGCGCGTGGTGTTTGCGGGTTCGTGCGCGCTGAAATCCTCGGCCACCAGTTTGGCGAGGCGGGTCCGGATTTCGCCAAGGGGTGCAAGGGCGCGGCGTGACAGGGCGCGCTGAAGGGCGAGAGCGAGGCTGGCGGCAAGGAGGAGGAGCGCGCCGAGGGGGATCAGCGGGGTCTGGGGGTGCGTGGTGGCGACGGGGGCGGACAAGGTGTCGCGCCGGTCGGCAAAAGTCGCGGCATCGGCGCCTTGGGCGGTGTAGGCGGCGGGAAGGAGGGGCGCGGCGGGCCAAAGGGGATGGGGACCACCCGCAGAGGGAAGGCGGCGGCTTTGCCACCCGGCGTTTGCCGCGGTGGCGATGCGCGGGGCTGTCGTGGTGGAGCGGAGTGTGGCGAAGCCGAGTGCCGTGCGCGATGTGTCGCGTCCGGGGGCCGGAGCGCCGGGGCCTGCGGGGCGGGCTTCGATCCGGTCCGCGCCTTGCGCCCCTGCGGGGGTGTCGCGCAGCAGGGGGCAGCGCAAGACGGGCGGCGTCTGTGCCGCCCTGATTGTGGGGGCGTCTTTCTGGCGAGCGTATCGGGTCGGGGCGGGGCTGGACTCGTCCCTTACCGCTGCATGGACCGGCAGGCCCGCCATTGCGAGCGCGGTCAGGCAAAGAAGCCAGACGGGGCCGGTACGGGTGCGGCGATGGGTCATTCGGGAATAGGTCTTTGTGCTTTCGGAACTTCGGGCCGGTCTGTCCTTCATTACGGGGCTTCGGCGCAGTCGCGCGGCGCTGCGGGGCGGGCAGCCGGGGCGGGGAGGCCTATCTTTCGTATGGTTGATATGCCTTCGGGGTGGGGATCGATACATCCGGGGCGTTGTCCGGTTGAGTGCGATGCTGTGTAACGGGCAAGGGACGGGGCAGCGTAGCCCTGCGACGATGCCGGGCCACACTGCGTGGCGACGATGCGGGATGACGTGACATGGCGGAGATGACGGGTTTGGCGTGGCGGTTCGGGCGGCTGTTCGGTCTGCGCGGAACGGCCGTGGCAGCCGATCGTGCGGCGGATGTCGTGCCGGTCGTGGCGGGGCGCGAGGCCGAGGATGTGCGGTTGCAGGCACGTCCCGACGCGGCGGAATTTGCCGGAATGCGGGCACTTGTGGCGGATGACAGCGCGATCAACTGCACGATCCTGCGGACTTTTCTCGAGCGGTTGGGCTTTGAAGTGGCGTTGGCCGCGGACGGGGTGCAGGCGCTGGACCGCTGGAAGGCGGAGCGGTTCGACTTGCTGTGCCTCGACATCGAGATGCCGGAGGTGGACGGGCTGACGGCGTTCCGCCTGATGAAGGCCGAGGCGTCCGGGCGGGGGGAGCAGATGCCGATGGCGCTGGCCGTGACGATCAACGCCATGACCCACGAGGTGACCGCCTATCTGGAGGCCGGGTTCGACGCTTGTCTGCCCAAGCCGTTTTCGCGCGGGGATCTGGTCGATCTTTTGCGGCGGCGCTGGCCTGCATCGGCGGCGTGACTATCGGCGGCGTGACTCTGGATTGACCGGCTCGGGGGACCCGTAGGGTGGGTGCTTTGCACCCACCTTTGGCGGTGCCTAATCAGGGGTGCGGGAAATGATTGTTTGCCGGTGCGCGGGGTTTCTTTAGGGCTGGCCTGACGGGCGGCACGAAGGCCGCGTTTGGCCGGAGGTGCGTTTTGGCTGTCGAGCAGATTGATACGCTGGTGGTGGGCGGCGGGCAGGCGGGCATTGCCATGAGCGAGCATCTGGGCCGGTGCGGCGTGGCGCATCTGGTGCTGGAACGCCACCGCATCGCGGAACGCTGGCGCTCGGAGCGGTGGGATTCGCTGGTGGCCAATGGTCCGGCCTGGCACGACCGCTTTCCCAATATGGAATTCGACGGGCTGGACCCGTTCAGCTTTGCCCCCAAGGAGCGGATTGCCGATTACTTCGAGGCCTATGCTCGGCAGGTGAAGGCGCCTGTGCGCTGCGGGGTCGAGGTGAGGCATGTGGAGCGGGCTGCAGGCGGGTTTCGGGTGGAGACATCGCAAGGCGTGGTGGCCTGCCGCAATCTGGTGGCAGCGACCGGGCCGTTCCAGAAGCCGCTGATCCCCGAGGTGGTGCCCGAGAGCCTTGGCATCCTGCAGGTCCATTCGACGGGCTATCGCAATCCGGACCAACTGCCTGCGGGGGCGGTGATGGTGGTGGGGTCGGGGGCTTCCGGGTCGCAGATCGCGGACGAGCTTTTGCGGGCGGGGCGGCGGGTCTATCTGGCGGTCGGGCCGCACGGGCGGCCGCCGATCCGTTATCGCGGCAAGGATTTCGTCTGGTGGCTTGGCGTGCTGGGCGAGTGGGACGCAAGGACCGTGAAGGCCGGTATGGAGCATATCACCATCGCCGTCAGCGGGGCGCATGGCGGGCGGACGGTGGATTTCCGCGAGTTCGCGGCGCGGGGGATGACCTTGCTCGGGCGGGCAGGGGCGGTGACGGGAAGCGTCATGGCTATCGCGGATGATTTGCAGCGCAATGTGGCAGGGGGCGACGCGCATTATTTCGGCGTGCTGGACGGGGCGGATGCCTATGTGGCCGCGCACGGTCTGGATTTGCCCGAAGAACCCGGGGCACGGGCCATGTTGCCCGATCCGGAGTGTCTGACCGATCCTTTGCGCGCGCTTGACCTGAAGGCGGCGGGGATCGGTGCAATCGTCTGGGCCACGGGCTTTGCGATGGATTACGGCTGGCTGCCGGTGGGTCGCTATGACCCCAAGGGCCGCCCGATGCATGATCGCGGGGTGAGCGAGGTTCCGGGGCTATACTTCCTTGGGCTGCCGTGGCTGTCGCGCCGTGCCTCGCCCTTTATCTGGGGGGTCTGGCATGATGCGGAGTATCTGGCTGGCCATATCGCTGCACGGGGCCAGGGCTTTCCATTGGCAGGATGACGGGGCAGAGAGGCCTTGACCATCGGGAGCGGCGCATGAGCAAGGCGGGACAGGGGATTGCGGCGATCATCGTCGCCTGTGCCGTCTGGGGGTTGGCGCCGGTCTATTACCGGCTGGTGGCTGTGCCCCCGCTCGAGATGCTGGCGCATCGGACGCTGTGGACGCTTTTGTTCTTTGGCACGCTCTTGGTCGTGCAGGGGCGGTTTCGGGCGGTGCCTGCCTTGATTACAGGCGCGATCCGGGGGCGGGTCTGGCTGGCGGCGGCGATCGTGTCGTTCAACTGGGGGCTGTTCATCTGGGCGGTCAAGAGCGGTTATGCCATCGAGGCGAGCCTTGGGTATTACATCTTTCCGCTGGTCGCCGTGGTCTTGGGCGTGGTGGTGCTGGGCGAGCGGTTGAGCATCGGGCAGGGGCTGGCCGTGGCGCTGGCGGCGGCGGCGGTGGGGGTGTTGACCTGGGGGCTGGGCGTTGCGCCCTGGGTGGCGCTGGCGCTTGCCTTCAGTTTTGCGCCCTATATGCTTTTGAAAAAGCGGCTTGATGCACCTGCGGTCGTGTCGGTCACGGCAGAGGTGACCTTGATTGCGCCCTTTGCGCTGGGCTGGCTGCTGTGGCAGCATTTTGGCACGGTGGGGGGCGGGGCCTTCGGGCGCGATTGGGCGACGAGCTGGCTGTTGCCGATCACGGGATTGATCACCGGCGGGCCGCTGATCCTTTTTTCATGGGGCGCGCAGCGGGTGCGGCTGTCGACGCTGGGGTTGACGCAATATCTTAACCCTACGTTACAGGTGTTCTCGGCCGTCGTGATCTTTGGCGAGCCGTTCACAGTCTGGCACCGGATCGCGTTCGGGATGATCTGGGCGGGGCTTGCGGCCTATAGTCTGGAAAGCTGGCGTCAGGAGCGCGGACGTCAGGAAAGGGCGGCGCGGAGTGCGGCGGCGAGTGAAGCGGCATCGGGAACGGCGCTGTAGTAGCCGCGCATGGTGCTTTCGGCGAAGCCCTGGGCGATGACGTGGTCGTTCAGCGCCAGAAGCGGGTTCCAGTAGCCGTTGGTGTTCAGCAGGAATATCGGTTTGGCGTGCAGGCCGATCTGGCGCCAGGTGAGCACCTCGTAGAATTCATCCAGCGATCCGGCACCGCCGGGCAGGACCACGATGGCGTCGGAGTTCATGAACATGACCTTCTTGCGCTCGTGCATGTCTTCGGTGATGACGAGTTGGCTAAGGTCGCGCTTGCCCTGTTCGCGGTTGAGCAGATGCGTGGGGATCACGCCCATTGTGGCGGCGCCAGCGGCGATGGCGGCGCGGGCGGTTTCGCCCATCAGGCCCACGTCGCCTGCGCCGTAGACCAGACGCCAGCCGTTCTGCGCGATGGTTTCGCCCAAGGCACGGGCTTCGCGCCCGTAGGCGGGGTCGATGCCCGGACGTGAGCCGCAGAAGACACAGACGGAGCGGAGCGTGGACGTCGGGACAGGTTTCCTTGGCGGGGATTGTCTTTTCCTGTGCTATCGGGATTTGATGTCAAAGGAAAGAAGGGCCCGGGAACAGGGCCCGAAAATCGGGGATGGTTCGATGGCGGCTTGGTCGGAAATGTCGGTTGGTGCACGGGGCGGCGTTGTCGCTGGGGTGGCTGCGGTGATCGCGGCTTTGCTTTACGGCGCTTGGACGGTGCGGCCGGTGCCTTCTGCGCCCGAGGCCGTGGCGGTTGTTGAGCCTGCGGTAGAGCCTGCTGCCGAAGCGGCTGCGGACGCTGCGGCAGAGTCTGCGGCAGAGTCTGCGGCAGATTCTGTGACCGAACCTGTGGCCGAACCGGTGCCGGGTCCGGAAGCCGGGACCGAGGCGGCACCTGCCGCCGATGTTCCTGCGGTTGATGCTGCGGATGGAGAGGCTGCGGATGGAGAGGCTGCGGCTGTGACGGCGGCTGATGCTGCCGATGCGGCTGCAGAGCCTGCGGCAGGGGCGCCGCTGGCCGAGGCTGTGCCGGTGGAGATTGCGCCTCCGGTGTTCGATCTGGTGCGGGTCGAGAAGGACGGGTCGGCGCTGGTTGCCGGCATGGGTCTGCCTGCGGCGCAGATTTCGTTGCGGATCAATGGCGAAGAGATCGTTTCGGTGCCTGCCGATGGCGGCGGGCGGTTCGTGGCGATGTTCAACCTTGCCCCGAGCGAGGCGCCGCGGATGCTTGGCATGGTGATGGTGCTGGCGGACGGGACAGAGGTGCGATCGACCCAGACGGTGGCGATTTCGCCGACACTGGCCCCTGTGGTTGCTGATGCTGGTGTGGATGCTGGCGCGGAAGCTGGGGGCGGGGCTGCGCCTGTGGCAGAGGGCGAGGCGGTGGCGGCGGCGGAACCTGTCGCTCCGGCGGCTTTGCTGGTGACCGAGGAAGGCGCGAAGGTTCTGCAATCGGCCGGGGCTTTGCCCGAGATGGCGCTGAATGTGACGGTGGACAGCATCAGCTATTCGCCCGAGGGGGATGTGCAGATTGCCGGGCGTGGCATGGCGGATGCGGTGGTGCGGGTCTATCTGGACAATGCACAAAAGGGTGACGGGGTGGTTGACGCCGGTGGTGACTGGAAGCTGACGCTGATGGCGGTCGATCCGGGAATATACACGCTGCGGGTGGACCAGCTGGACGGGGCAGGCAAGGTGACGAGCCGGTTCGAGACGCCGTTCAAGCGCGAGACGGTCGAGGCCTTGGCTGCGGCTGCGGCTGCGGCTGCGGAAGCGGTGGCTCCGGCGGGCGTTTCGGCGGATGCTGCGGATACGGCGGCGGAGGGTGCTGCTGATGCGGGATCGGCCGAAGTGGCGCCAGATTCTGCAGCAGATTCTGCGGCAGATTCTGCGGCGCCTTCGGGGCCGGTGTCTATCACGGTGCAGCCCGGTTTCACGCTTTGGGCGATTGCGCGGGAAAACCTTGGCGACGGGGTGATGTATGTGCAGGTGTTCGAGGCGAACAAGGCGCAGATCAAGAACCCCGATCTGATCTATCCGGGGCAGGTCTTTACCATTCCCAAGCCCTGATCGCGGGGTGCCAAGGCGCACAGGGGGCTGTGCCTTTGGCGGTCTGGTCAAGGCTTGGGCAAAGGCATAGGTAGGGCTGCAAGAGGAGCCCTGCCTATGCGCCGCATGACCATTACCACCGACGAAAAGCCTTCGAACGGGTTGCAGACCATCCGCAGGGTGCTGCCCTATCTTTGGCCCAAGGGCGAGGGATGGGTGAAGCGGCGTGTCGTGCTGTCGCTGGTGATGCTGGTGATCGCCAAGGTCGTGTCGGTGTCGACCCCGTTTTTCTACAAGGAAGCGGTGGATGCGCTGGCGGGCGACAAGCCTACGGGGGCGGCGCTGATCGGGCTGACCGCGGTGGGGCTGACGGTGGCTTACGGGCTGGCGCGGCTGGGCAACACGGCCTTTCAGGAATTGCGCGACGCCATCTTTGTGCGGGTCGGGCAGCGCGCCTTGCGTAAGCTGGCGCTGGAGACGTTCGAGCATATCCACGCGCTGTCGATGCGCTACCATATCACGCGCAAGACGGGCGGCCTGAGCCGGATCATCGAGCGCGGGGTGAAGGGCGTCGACTTCCTGCTGCGCTTCATGATCTTTTCCATCGGGCCGCTGATTCTGGAACTGGCGATGGTTGCCGCGATCTTCGCGGTGGTGTTCGGCTGGCAATATGCGGCGGTCGTGATCGTGGTGATCACGATCTACGTGATCTTCACGTTCCGTGTGACCGAGTGGCGGGTGAAGATCCGGCGCGAAATGAACGATCAGGACACGGATGCGAACCAGAAGGCCATCGACTCGCTGTTGAATTACGAGACGGTCAAGTATTTCAACGCCGAGAAGCGCGAGGCGGCGCGGTATGATTATGCGATGGAGCGCTACGAGACGGCGGCGGTGAAGACCGGGCAGTCGCTGTCGTTCCTGAACGGGGGGCAGGCGTTCCTGATCACGACGGGGTTGGTCATCGTGATGGTGATGGCCGCGATGGGCGTGCAGGAGGGCAAGCTGACCGTGGGCGATTTCGTCATGGTCAACGCCTACATGATCCAGATCACGCTGCCTTTGGGGTTCCTTGGCACGGTTTACCGCGAAATCCGGCAGGCGCTGGTGGATATGGGCGAGATGTTCGCGCTGCTGTCGCAACCGGCCGAGGTGGTGGATGCCGACGATGCCAAGGCTTTGGTCGTGCGGGGCGGGGCTGTCGCATTCGAGGGCGTGCATTTCGGCTATGACGCGGCGCGGCCGATCCTGAAGGGGATATCGCTGTCGGTCGGTGCGGGGCAGCGCGTGGCGCTGGTGGGGCCGAGCGGATCGGGCAAATCGACCGTCGGGCGGCTGCTGTTCCGGTTCTACGACATCACGGGTGGCGCGATCCGGATCGACGGGCAGGATGTGCGCGATGTGACGCAGGCATCCTTGCACGCGCAGATCGGGGTGGTGCCGCAGGATACGGTGCTGTTCAACGACACGGTGCGCTACAACATCGCTTACGGGCGGGACGGGGCCAGCCAAGCCGAGATCGAGGCTGCGGCGCGGGCGGCGAAGATCCATGATTTCATCGTGTCGCTGCCCGAGGGCTACGAGACCAAGGTCGGCGAGCGGGGCTTGAAGCTGTCGGGCGGTGAAAAGCAACGGGTCGGGATTGCGCGCACGCTGCTGAAGAACCCGCCGATCCTGATTTTGGACGAGGCGACGAGTGCCTTGGACACCCAGACCGAGCGCGACATCCAGGACAGTCTGCGCGAGATGGGGCAGGGGCGGACGGTGATTACGATCGCGCACCGTTTGTCGACCATTGCGGATGCCGACCAGATCGTGGTGCTGGAGGCGGGTGTGATCGTCGAGCGCGGCACGCATGACGAGCTGCTGGCCAATGGCGGGCGCTACAGCGCGATGTGGGCGCGGCAATCGGCGGAAGAGGAAGAGGGCACGCTGGCGGCCGAGTGACCGCCGGCGCCTGCGTCACACCTTGACGATTTGCAGGTCGGCAAGCGACAGGGTCGTCGTGCCTTTGACGATGCAGAGCAGGGTGCCGTCGATCCGGATTTCGGTCTGGTTCGAGGCACTGATCGGGGCGAGGGTGATGACGGGCTGCGCCGTTCCTTGCCATTCGATGCGGATGGTGTCGCCTGCGCTGTAATCCTCGATGGTGGAATTGCCCGCAATTGCGGGGTCGTCGTGCAGCAGGAAGGTGTCGTTGCCTTCGCCGCCCGTCATCACATCGCCCTCGCCCGCCGCAAGCGTGTCATTGCCGGAGCCGCCGAAGAGCACGTCTCGGCCATCTGCGGTCGTGGCGCCCGAGGCGTTGGTCGCACCGTCTTCGTAGCCGGAGAGGTAATCGTTGCCTTCGTCGCCTTGCAGCGTGTCGTTGCCGAGTCCGCCACGAAGGATGTCGTTTTCGTCGCCGCCCGACAGGCTGTCGTTGCCAGCGCCGCCGGAGAGGATGTCGAAGCCACCCGCGCCTGTAAGTGTGTCCTGGCCGTCGGCGCCTGTCAGCGTGTCGTCGCCCGAGCCGCCGTCGAGCGAATCGTTGCCTGCTTCGCCATCGAGCCTGTCATCTGCATTGCCGCCGAAGAGGGTGTCGTTGCCCATGCCGCCGAGCAAGGTGTCATCGTCGTCCTGACCGCCGACCAGATCGTTGCCATCGTCGCCTTGCAGGCTGTCACGGCCCCTGCCTCCGCCCAGCGTGTCGTTGCCGGTACCGCCTGACAGGGTGTCGTTGCCGTCATCGGCGGTCAGGCTGTCGTTGCCTGCATCGCCGGCCAGATTGTCGTTGCCCGTGCCGCCGAAAGCGGTGTCGTTGCCTTCGCCGCCGATCAGCGTGTCGCTACCGCTGCCGCCGTAGAGGGCGTCTGCTCCGGTGCCGCCATCGAGCGCGTCGTTGTCGGCGCCGCCGTGCAGGCTGTCGCTGCCCGTGCCGCCGGAAAGGCTATCGTTGCCGGTGCCGCCGTGCAGGAAATCGTCGCCAGCATCGCCTGCCAAGTTGTCGTTGCCTGTGCCGCCAAAGGCGAAATCGTCGCCATCGCCCATGGCGAGCCGGTCGTTTCCGGCGTCACCGCTTGCCCAGTCGTCGGCCGACGAGCCGGTGAGTTGGTCATCGCCCTGTTTCAGGATCCACGCGGTGCTGTCGTCGTCGGCAAGCGCCGCGAGGGTGTCTGAACCGCCTGTGCCGTTGACGGTGGCGAGGTAATCGTCGGGATTGAACAGGGCATCTGCATCCGGGTCGCCCGTTTCGCTTTTGGTGCCACCGGTTTCGGCTGTGGGAAGATAGCCGTCATCGGGGGAGTCCGCGGGATCGGACGGGTCGTTCGCGCTGCTGATGACGTTATAGGAGGTGATCCCGGCGAGAAGCATCGGCCAAATCAGGAATTCCAGCATCACAGGCAACCTTTCGCACTCGTACCTTGCTGGGCCTATACGGCCGGAAAGGTGAAAGTTTGACCGATTGGTGTTCTTCGTCGGGCCGGACGCGATGTTGATGGTCGCCTGTGGCGGGCGGTGCGGGCTTGGCAAGGAAACCCGCTTGCGTGTAAGACGGATGAAAAGGACTGGAGAGGCCCGTGAGCAATCCTGACAGTTTCATCGACGAAGTGACCGAAGAGGTCCGCCGCGACCGGCTTTTCGCGATGTTCCGCAAATACGGCTGGATCGGGGTGTTGATCGTCGTCTTCATCGTCGGCGGGGCCGGTTACAACGAATGGCGCAAGTCTGCTGCGGAAGCGCGGGCCGAAGCCTTTGGCGATGCCGTGCTCGACGCGCTCGATATGGGCGGCGTCGAAGAGCGGCGCGCGGCGATGGGCGCTATTGCTGCGGACGGGGACCAGAACGCGGTGTTGCAGCTTTTGCTGGCATCCGATCCCGATACCGACCGCGCGGCGACGCTGGCCGCTTTGGAGACGCTGGCGGGCGACGAGAGCCAGCCCCAAAGCTACCGCGATCTTGCGACCTTGCGGCATGTGGTGGTGGTCGGGGCAGAGGCGCCGGTTGCAGAGCGGCGCGCGGCGCTTGATCCGATCGCGGCACCGGGGCGTCCGTTCCGCACGCTGGCGTTGGAACAGATGGCCTATCTGCTGGTCGAAGAGAAAAAGACCGACGAGGCTGTGGCCGCTTTGCAGGCGCTGATGCAGGATCAGGAAGCGCCTGCGGGTTTGCGGTCGCGGGCGGAACAGATGATCGTGGCGCTGGGCGGCGAGGTGCAACCCGCGACCGTTCCGCAACCGGCGGCACAGACAGACGACGCGGGCTGATGCCACGCCAATCCGGCGGGCAGGGGGACGCGTGAGCATGGGGACCGTGGCGTGATGCACAGGGTAGTCGGAACAATATTTGCCTCGGCGCTGGTCGCGGGGCTTGCCGGATGCGAGCGCGAGTTGATCCTGCCGGGAGAGCGCTTCGGGGTTCGGACCGATCTGGAAGCCTCGGTTCCGGTCGAGGGGCAGCCTGCCGTGGTGGATGCTGTCGCGGCAAACCGGGCCGAGCCGATCAGTCTGCCCGGCGCGGTGGCGAATGCCGACTGGACGCATCGCGGTGGCACGGTGCGGCATGCAAGCCCGCACGGGGTGCTTTCGCCAGCACCTGCGCGGGTCTGGTCGGTGAGCATCGGGCAGGGCGACAGCCGCAAGAACCGGATTTCGGCGGCGCCGGTCGTGGCGGGTGGCAGTGTCTTCACGATGGATTCGGAGGCGCGGGTTCAGGCCACGAGCACAGGCGGTGCGGTGCTTTGGGCGACGGACCTGACGGCGGCGTTCGACCGCGACGGCGGCATCTCGGGCGGGGGTATCGCCTTCGGGGACGGGGTCGTCTATGCGGCGACCGGTTATGGCGAACTGGTTGCGCTGCGGGCCGGGGATGGCGCGGTGATCTGGCGGCAACGGCTCGACAGCCCTGTGACCGGCGCGCCTGCGGTCGAGGGCGGAATCGTCTATGCCGTAGGGCGTGACGGGTCGGGTTGGGCCGTGAAGGCCGATACCGGCCGCGTGATGTGGACGGTTGCGGGGCCTGTGGGTGTGACCGGCATGGTGGGGGCGGCAGGGCCGACCGTGACCGAGACGCTGGTGATCTTTCCCTTTGCCAGCGGCGGCTTGACCGCGGCGCTGAAGAAGAGCGGCGTGCAGGTCTGGCAGGCCCCGGTTACCGGGCAGCGCGTTGGCCGGGCCTATGCCGGGGTGACCGATGTGACGGGTGACGCCGTGGTGCAGGGCGACCGGACCTATGTGGGCACGGCTTCGGGGCGGACGGCGGCGGTCGACACGTCGAGCGGCGAGCGGGTCTGGACCGCAACCGAGGGGGCGCTGAACCCGCCTCTGGTCGTGGGCGGGTCGGTGTTCGTGGTGAATGACGAGAACCGTCTGGTGCGGCTGGATGCGGCCACGGGCGAAGAGATCTGGGCGGTCGAGATGCCCTATTTCCTGAAAGCGAAAGCCAAGAATCGCAAGGCGATCGTCCCATTGTTCGGGCCGGTGCTGGCGGGCGGGCAGTTGGTCGTGGCCGGGGGGGACGGGCAGTTGCGGATGTTCAACCCGGTCGATGGCGCGTTGGTTGGCGGGGCGGAAGTGCCCGGCGGGGCGGCCTCGGCCCCGGCCTTGGCGGGGGGCATGTTGTATGTCGTCAGCGCATCGGGACAACTTCACGCTTTCCGTTGACCGCTTGCGCGTGTATGCGGGCGGCTTGCTGAACGTAGGACGCGGAAGATGAGCTTTACCCTCGCCATTGTCGGGCGACCCAATGTGGGCAAATCGACGCTGTTCAACCGTCTGGTTGGCCGCAAGCTGGCGCTGGTCGATGACCAGCCCGGCGTGACCCGCGATTTGCGCGAAGGCGATGCGAGGCTGTTCGATTTGCGGTTTACCGTGATCGACACGGCGGGGCTGGAAGAAGTCACCGACGACAGTTTGCAGGGGCGGATGCGCCGCCTGACCGAGCGGGCGGTCGAGATGGCGGATATCTCGCTGTTCGTGATCGACGGGCGCGTCGGTGTGACGCCTTCGGATGAAGTCTTTGCCGATATCCTGCGGAAGAAATCGGCGCGCGTGATCCTTGGCGTGAACAAGGCCGAAGGCTCGGCTGGCGATAGCGGGGCCATCGAAGCCTGGTCGCTGGGTCTGGGCGAGCCGGTGCGGATGTCGGCCGAGCATGGCGAGGGGATGGACGATCTGTACCGTCTGCTGCGCCCGCTGGTCGATGAATTCGCCGAGCGCGAGGCCGAGAATACGCCGGAAGTCGAGGTCGACCTGCCCGAGGAGTTGGGCGAGGACGAGATCGACGAGACCGCGCACCGGCCCACGGCGAAGAAGCCGTTGCAGATTGCGGTGATCGGGCGGCCCAATGCGGGGAAATCGACGCTGATCAACAAGATCATCGGCGAGGACCGTTTGCTGACCGGCCCCGAGCCGGGGATCACGCGGGATGCGATCTCGGTCCGGTCGGACTGGTTCGGCACGCCTGTGCGGATTTTCGACACGGCAGGGATGCGGAAGAAAGCGCGGGTGACCGAGAAGCTGGAGAAGCTGTCGGTGGCCGACGGTCTGCGGGCTGTGCGCTTTGCCGAGGTCGTGGTCGTGCTGCTGGACGTCGAGATTCCCTTCGAGGTGCAGGACCTGCGGATTGCCGATTTCGCCGAGACCGAGGGTCGGGCGGTGGTCGTTGCGGTGAACAAGTGGGATCTGGAAGACGAGAAGCAGGAAAAGCTGGCCGAACTGAAAGAGATGTTCGAGCGGCTGCTGCCGCAGTTGCGCGGCGCTCCGCTGATCACAGTGTCGGCCAAGACGGGGCGGGGGCTGGACCGGCTGCACGATGCGATCCGGCGCGCGCATGACATCTGGAACAAGCGCATCACCACGGCGCGGTTGAACACCTGGCTTGGCGCGATGACCGAGGCGCATCCGCCGCCGGCACCGGGCGGGCACCGGATCAAGCTGCGCTACATGACGCAGGTGAAGGCACGGCCGCCGGGGTTCGTGATCATGTGCTCGCGGCCCGACGAGATGCCCGAGAGCTACAAGCGTTATCTGGTGAACGGGTTGCGCGACCATTTCGAGATGCCGGGGACGCCGATCCGGATCATGTTCCGCAGCCAGAGCGCGAAGAACCCGTTCAAGGACAAGAAATTCCACACGCCGAGCCGGTTGCGAAAGCACACCGAGGGCGGGTGGAAGAACAAGGACTGAGGCGCGCGCCTGGTGCCAGCGGGCGGGGGGCCAGCCCCCCGCACCCCCCGGGATATTTTTGGACAGAAAATGAAGGGCGAGCGCGTTGGGCGCTTGCCCTTCTGTCGTTCAGGCGGTGCGGCGAGTTATGGCGAGGGTGGCGGCCATTGCGGCCATGCCTGCGAGGGCGGCGTAGGCGACGGTGGGGTTGGGGGTCCAGTTGACGGCGACCACTCCGAACAGCGCCCAGATCACGGTCAGGCCATAGAGCGGCATGGCGGGTTTGCGGGTCTGGACGGTGATGGCCAGTGCAAGGACGAGCGCCAGCATGGCGAGAGCCGAGGCGGTGTCGGCCAGCAGGCCATAGCCCGCGATGACCACGCCGGTCGAGACGGCGGCGGCGGCGGAGAGCCAGCCTGCGAAGATTGCGGCGGGGGCCGAGACGAGCCAGCGGTCGGTATCGGTCGTGGCGCGGAGGAAGGCTGCCAGCGCGGTTGCCGCCATGATCCAGATCGCCACGGTGGCTGTGATCGGGGCGGCGTTGGCGAGCGAGAGCCATGCTGCGCCAAGGGCGATTGCAATGGTGAGGGGCAGGCGGGGGCGGTCCCAGACGGGGCTTTCGGCGTGTTTCCACAGGCCAATGACGGCGTGGGCGATGAGCCAGAGGTAGATCACGCTCCAGATCGAGAAGGCATAGCCTGCGGGCTGGATCGAGGGGCGGGCGATGACCACGGGGAATTGCGCGGGGTCGTAGCCGGTGAAGGGCGGCGTGAGCAGGGGGGCCGCGCCAAAGGCGAGGGTGGCGAGAAGGAGGGCTACTGCGCGCTGCTTCGGGCCGCTCATGCGAGCGACCCGTCTGCGGCGATGCGGGTCTTGCCGCCGAGATAGGGGTGGAGGGCGGCTGGCAGGTCGACCGAGCCATCGGCCTGCTGGCCGTTTTCGAGCACCGCGATCAGGCAGCGGCCCACGGCGAGGCCGGAGCCGTTGAGGGTGTGGACGAATTCCGGCTTGCCGCCTGCTGGGCGGTAACGGGCGTTCATGCGGCGGGCCTGAAAGTCGCCGCAGACCGAGACCGAGGAGATTTCTCGGTAACGGTTCTGTCCGGGAAGCCAGACTTCCATGTCATGCGTCTTTTGCGCGCCAAAACCCATGTCGCCGGTGCAAAGCACGATGGTGCGGTAGGGCAGGCCCAGTTTTTCGAGGATCGCCTCGGCGCAGCGCGTCATGCGTTCGTGTTCGGCCATGCTGGTTTCGGGCGTGGTGATCGAGACCATCTCGACCTTTTCGAACTGGTGCTGGCGCAGCATGCCGGAGGTGTCCTTGCCCGCAGAGCCTGCTTCGGAGCGGAAGCACTGGGTGTGGGCAGTCATGCGGATGGGAAGCTGGGTTTCGTCGAGGATGTCGCCTGCGACAGTGTTGGTGAGGGTGACTTCGGAGGTGGGGATAAGCCACCAGCCGTTGGTGGTCTGGTAGCTGTCTTCGGCGAATTTCGGCAGTTGGTTGGTGCCATACATCGCCTCGTCCTTGACGAGGACGGGGGTCCACATCTCGGTCAGGCCGTGGTCGGTGATGTGGGTGTCGAGCATGAATTGTGCGAGCGCGCGGTGGACGCGGATCACGGCGCCCTTGAGGACGACGAAGCGGGCGCCCGACAGTTTGGCTGCGGTCTCGAAATCCATGCCGGGTTTGACGCCTGCGATGTCGAAGTGTTCGACGGGGGTGAAGTCGAAATTGCGCGGGGTGCCCCAGCGGCGGAGTTCGACGTTGTCATCCTCGTCGCGGCCGGTGGGCGCGTCGGCGTGGGGCAGGTTCGGGATGGTGAGAAGGAGGGCGCGCAGGGCTTCGTCCTGTTCGGCGGCTTCCGCTTGGAGGCGTGCCACCTCGGCTTTTTTGTCGGAGACGAGGGCGCGGAGCCGTTCGAATTCGGCATCGTCGCCGCGCGCCTTGGCGGCGCCTACGTCCTTGGAGGCGCGGTTCTGGTCGGCCTGTGCTGTTTCGGCCGCGAGGATCTTGGCGCGGCGGGATTCGTCGAGGCCAAGGATTTCCGGCGAGGCGGGGGGCAGGCCGCGACGGCCAAGGGCCGCGTCGAAGGCGGCGGGGTTTTCGCGGATGGCGCGGATGTCGTGCATGATCTGACCCTCTGACGGAACGGGGTGGGTATGCCAGATGGGGGTGCGGAGGGAAAGGGGGCGGTGCGCTTGACGGCAGGGTGCGGGGTGCGCTTGGATGGAGCGGCGTGGCGCCCGAGGGTGCTGTGCGGTGTAGTGCGAGTGCGGGGGGGTGGATGGCCGAGACGATCACGCAGGCGGCGCCGTATCTGGTCGGGGCATTGATCGGGATCAATCTGATCGGGCTAGGCTGGAGGTATCCGGCGTTCGGCTTGTTTCTGGTGCTGCTGGTCGGCAGCTATGCCTCTGTCCATGTCGGCGCCTGGGTCGGGATTGCGCCCGGCGTAGTCATGCTTTCGGCTGGCGGGGGGTGGTGGCGCTGGTCGCTGGACTGGCGTTTTACGGCTGGTGGAAAGGCATTAAGTAGGCTTTCGCCGCAGTCGGTTTCCTGCCGATCAAACTTGCGTCACCGCCACCGCGCGTTTCGCGGTGGCGAAGGCTGGTAAAGCGTGGCGGGCTTCATATATCGGCGCGTGGTCGGGTCTGCCGCCTTTGCGGTGGCGTGCCTTGCCTTCCCATGCGCCCGCCACTAGGGTGCGCGCCAATTCGCGGCGGGTTTCCGTCGCCAGATGACAGTGAGGACGATCCATGTTCGCTACCCCCGCCTTTGCCCAAGCCACCGGTGCTGCCGGAGCAGGTTCGGCTTTTGCATCCTTCGTGCCCTTGGTCCTGATCTTTGCGATCATGTATTTCCTGCTGATCCGTCCGCAGCAGAAAAAGGTGAAAGAGCATCGCGCGATGGTCGAGGCGCTGCGCCGTGGCGATCAGGTGGTGACGGCTGGCGGGATCGTCGGCAAGGTCGTGAAGGTCGGCGAGGACGGGATCGTCGAGGTCGAGATCGCCGAGGGTGTCAAGGTTAAGGTCGTGCGCCAGACCATCACGCAGGTGATGAACAAGACCGAACCGGCTGCGGCCTGATCCGTTGACCTTGGGTCTTTGACCCGTCCTGCTGGCTGGAAAGACGTCATGCTGTATACGCCGCTTTGGAAAAAGATCCTCATCTGGGCGGTCGTCGCCCTTGGCATCCTGTTTGCGATTCCGAACCTGTTCTACGGGCGGGTCGAGGCGCGGAACGATGCGGCCGATGCCGCAGAGAAGGCGGGGTTCGTCACGACCGAGCAGCAGGCGGCGATGGACGAATGGCCGTCGTGGATGCCAAGCGGGCTGGTCAATCTGGGGCTCGACCTGCGGGGCGGGGCGCATCTGCTGGCAGAGGTGCAGGTCGCCGACGTCTACAAGACGCGGTTGGACGGGCTTTGGCCCGAGGTGCGCGATGCGCTGCGCGACCAGCGCGACGCGGTGGGCAGCATCCGCCGCCAGCCTTCGGAGCCCGGCACGCTGCGGGTGGAAATCAGCAAACCCGAAGGGATGGCTGCGGCTGTCGATGCGGTCAAGGCGCTGGCTTCGCCGGTGACGACGCTGACGGGGGCGGGGTCGAGCGATCTGGACGTGACCGCCGAGGGTGCCACGCTGATCGTCACCCTGTCAGAGGCCGAACGGGCCGCGACGGACCAGCGCACCTTGCAGCAATCGCTGGAAATCATCCGCACGCGGGTTGACCAGGCGGGAACGCGCGAGCCGACGATCCAGCGGCAGGGGGCGGACCGTATCCTGATCCAGGTGCCGGGGATCGGGTCGGCCACGGAATTGAAACAACTGATCGGGACGACCGCGAAGCTGACCTTCAACCCCGTGGTGCGGCGGGGCACGTCGGAGGACAAGAACCCCGGCGCGGGTAACCTGTCGCTGCCGTCGCTGGATGAAAAGGATGTGTGGTATGTGGTCGAGGAAGCGCCCGTGGTTTCGGGCGAGGACCTGACCAATGCCAAGGGCGATTTCGACCAGAACGGGCGGCCTGCGGTGGCGTTCAAGTTCGATGTGTCGGGCGCACGGCGCTTTGGCGATTACACGGCCGAGAATATCGGATCGCCGTTTGCGATCGTGCTGGACGGAAAGGTGATTTCGGCGCCTGTCATCCAGTCGCATATCGCGGGCGGGTCGGGGATCATCACGGGCAACTTCACCGTGGAAGAGGCGAACCGGCTTGCGGTTCTGCTGTCGGCGGGGGCGCTGCCTGCGACGATGACCTTCCTTGAGGAGCGGACCATCGGGCCGGAACTTGGGCAGGATTCGATCGATGCGGGACGGGTCGCCACGCTGGTGGCGGCGGGGGCGGTGAGTCTGCTGATGATCGCTGCATACGGTTTGTTCGGCGTGATCGCGGTGGTGGCGCTGGCGTTCAACATGGCGCTGATCTTTGGCGTGATGTCGATTATCGGGGCCACGCTGACGCTGCCCGGCATCGCCGGTCTGGTTCTGACCATCGGCATGGCGGTGGATGCCAACGTGCTGATCTATGAACGCATCCGCGACGAATTGCGGGCGGGTGCGAAAAGTGCGGCGCGGGCTATCGAGCTGGGCTTCGAGCGGGCGCTATCTGCAATCATCGACGCCAACGTCACGACGCTGATCACGGCGGGCGTGCTGTTCTTCCTGGGGGCCGGTCCGGTGCGGGGCTTTGCGGTGACGCTGGCCATCGGGATCGTCACCTCGGTCTTTACGGCCACCAATGTCACAAAGCTGATCGTCACCTGGTGGTATAACTGGCGCAAGCCGAAAACGCTGGTCGTGTAAGGAGAATTCATCATGGCATGGCGCTTCAAGCTTGCACCAGACAATACCAACTGGGATTTTTTCCGCTGGCAGTGGATCACCTTTGGCGGGTCGCTGTTTTTGTCGGCCATGGCGGTTGTGCTGTGGGCGGTGATGGGGCTGAACTTCGGCATCGACTTCAAGGGCGGCACCACGCTGCGGACGGAATCGACCGTGGCCGTGGATGTGGGCGAATACCGGGTCGCACTGGAAGGGCTGGCGCTGGGAGATGTGTCGATCACCGAGGTGTTCGACCCGAATTTCACCGATGACCAGCATGTGACGATGATACGTCTGGCGGCCGAGGATGCGACCCAAGCGATCACGCCCGAGCAACTGGCGCAGGTGGAAGACGTGCTGCGCGCCAAGATCGACCCTGACATGAAGTTCCCGAGTGTCGAGACGGTGGGGCCGAAGGTTTCGGGCGAGTTGGTCTATACATCGGTGCTGTCGCTGGTTGTCACGAGCCTGTTCATCATGGGGTACATGTGGCTGCGCTTCGAATGGCAGTTCGGCGTTGGCGCGGTTCTGGCGCTGCTGCATGACGTGCTGATCACCATCGGGATCTTCGCTCTGTTCCAGATCAAGTTCGACCTGACCATCGTGGCCGCCTTGCTGACCATTCTGGGGTATTCGATCAACGACACGGTCGTGGTGTTCGACCGGTTGCGCGAAAACTTGCAGAAGTACAAGCAGATGCCGCTGCGCGACGTGATGAACCTTTCGGTGAACGAGACGCTGGCGCGGACGTTGATGACCTCTGTCACCACGCTGATCGCGGTCGGCGCGATGCTGGTCTTTGGCGGCGACGTGCTGCGGGGCTTTTCGCTGGCGATCTTTATCGGCGTTCTGTTCGGCACCTATTCGTCGGTCTATGTGGCAAAGAACATCGTGTTGATGATCGGGCTGGACCGGAGCGAGAAGGCCAAGAAGACCGGCACGCCGGACGAATTCGCCAATGTGGATGCCTGATCGGGAGGGGCTGTCTTGCGGCTGACCGAAATCAGTTACGGCACGGCGCAGCCTGTCGAGGGATATGGTCCCGGCTTTTTCCGCGTGGGGGGGCATGTGCTGCGCGGGGCTTGCCTGATCACGCCCTGGGATGCGGGGTTATGGGGCGGGCTGGAGGATACGGTGACGGTCCTGACCCTTGCCGGACGGATCGACGTGCTGCTACTGGGCACCGGCGGGCAGATCGCCCATGCGCCACGGGCTTTCGTCGACGCGCTTGAGGCGGGCGGGATCGGGGTCGAGGCGATGGCGTCACCCGCGGCCTGCCGGACCTATAACGTGCTCTTGGGCGAGGGTCGGCGGGTTGCGGCGGCGCTGTTGCCTGTGGATGCGGTGTGACGGCGCGCGCGCAAATCCGTTCGGATGAAATTGCAAATTCCTTGGAAGGAATTTGGGCATGATCCTGTCGGTGCGGGGTCTGGCGGTCGCGCGGGGCGGGGTCACGGTGCTGGAGGGGATCGGTTTCGATCTTGCGGCAGGGCAGGCGCTGATCTTGCGCGGGCCGAATGGTGCGGGCAAGACCACGCTGTTGCGGACGCTGGCCGGATTGCAGCCTGCGTTGGCGGGCGAGGTATCGGTGGCCCCCGAGGCGCTGGCTTATGGCGCCCATGCGGACGGGATCAAATCGGTTCTGACCGTTGCGGAGAATTTGCGGTTCTGGGCTGCGGTGCATGGAACGAGCGGGATCGAGGCTGCACTGGTGGCGATGGACCTGACGGGTTTGCGCGACCGGCAGGCGGCGCATCTGTCGGCGGGGCAGAAGCGGCGGCTGGGGCTGGCGCGGCTTTTGGTGGCGGGGCGTCCCGTCTGGCTGCTGGACGAACCGACGGTGTCGCTGGATGTCGCCTCGGTCGCGCTGTTCGCGGGCGTGGTGCGCGGGCATCTGTCGGCGGGCGGGGCGGCGCTGATTGCGACGCATGTCGACCTCGGGCTTGGCGAGGCGGGGGTGCTGGACGTGGGGGCCTTTCGTGCGGTTGCCCCTGCGCGGGCAGGCGCGTTCGACGAGGCTTTCGGATGAGGCTGTGCGTGGCCCCCCACCCCGTCCCTCGCCCACGGGGAGAGGGAAGCGCCGGTCTTGTGACGGGCGCGCCGGTTGTTGGCGTGGCAGGAGGGCTGTCTGCCCCCCGTCGCCTGACGGCGCCTCCCCCGAGGATATTTGCACCAGCGTGAACGGGGGTGGGTCGTGTTCGCGCTTTTGATGCGGGATCTGCGGTTGGCGGTGCGGGCGGGCGGGGGCTTTGGCCTTGGGCTGGCATTCTTTCTGCTGGTGGCGGTGCTGGTGCCTTTGGGTGTGGGGCCGGAGGGCGGGGTGCTGGCACGGATCGCGCCGGGGATCCTGTGGGTGGGGGCGCTCTTGGCCTGCCTGTTGTCGCTCGACCGGATATTCGCGCTGGATTTCGAGGATGGATCACTGGATCTGCTGGCGACATCACCGATGCCGCTGGAAGGTGTCGTGGCGGTGAAGTCGCTGGCGCATTGGCTGGTGACGGGGGTGCCGTTGGTCGTGGTCGCGCCTGTGCTTGGGGTGCTGTTGAACCTGCCCGTTGCGGGCTATGGCTGGCTGGTGGTTTCGCTGGCGCTTGGCACGCCGGCGCTGTCTGTCATCGGCGCCTTTGGCGCGGCTTTGGTGGTGGGGGTGAAGCGCGGCGGGCTTTTGTTGTCGCTGCTGGTGTTGCCGCTCTACGTGCCGACGCTGATTTTCGGGGCCGAGGTGGTCAAGCGCGGGGCGGCGGGGCTGGCTGTGGGCACGCCGGTGTTGCTGCTGGCTGGGATCACGCTGGGGGCGGCGGCGCTGTTGCCCTTTGCCAGTGCTGCGGCGCTGCGGGTCAATTTGCGGTGAGTGCGGCGGGGGGCCGCGTTGCGGCGCGGGCGGTTGGGGGGTAAGCGGAGAACCATGTCGATCTGGGAATATGCCAATCCGAAGAAGTTCATGCAGACCTCGGGCATCGTGCTGCCTTGGGTGGCTGCGCTGTCGGGTCTATGTCTGGTGACGGGGCTGGTCTGGGGGTTTTTCCTGACGCCGGATGATTTCCGGCAGGGATCGACCGTGAAGATCATCTATCTGCATGTGCCGAGTGCGATGATGGCGATCAATGCCTGGGCGATGATGCTGGTCACGAGCCTGATCTGGCTGGTCAGGCGGCACCATGTGAGCGCACTTGCGGCAAAGGCGGCGGCGCCGGTGGGATTGACCTTTACCGTGATCGCGCTGGTGACGGGCGCGCTGTGGGGCCAGCCGATGTGGGGGACGTGGTGGGCCTGGGACCCGCGGCTGACGAGTTTCCTGATCCTGACGCTGTTCTATCTGGGCTATATCGCGCTGTGGCAGGCGATCGAGGACCCGGACACGGCGGCTGACCTGACGGCGGTGCTCTGTCTGGTGGGGTCGGTCTTTGCGGGATTGAGCCGTTATGCGGTGCTGTTCTGGAATCAGGGGCTGCATCAGGGGGCGTCGCTAAGCCTCGACAAGGAAGAGAACGTGGCGGATGTGTTCTGGGTGCCGCTGCTGGTCTGTATCGCGGGCTTTGTGCTGTTGTTTCTGGCGCTGGTGCTGGTGCGGACGCGGACGGAAATACGGACGCGGCGGCTGATGGCGCTGATGGCGCGGGAGCGGATGGCATGATGCCGGAGTTGGGGAAATATGCCTTTGCGGTGCTGGCGTCATACGGGGCCACGCTGGTCTTGCTGGCGGCGGTCGTGGCGCTGTCGGTCTGGCAGGGCGGGCGTGTGAAGCGGGCCTTGGCCGAGGTCGAGGCGCGGCAGGGGAAAGACAATGGCTAGATGGCTGATGGTACTGCCGCCGGTGCTGTTCGTGGCGCTGGGGGGGGTGTTTTATGCGGGCATGTATCGGGACAACCCCAACGAGTTGCCGTCGACCTTTATCGGGCGCGAGGCGCCTGCGGTGCCTGCCGCGGGGCTTGAGGGGGTCACGCTGCTGACCGATGCCGATCTGCGGACGGGCCGTGTGACGGTGGTGAATTTCTGGGCAAGCTGGTGCCCACCCTGCCGGGCCGAGCATCCGGTGCTGAAGCAGATGGCGGCGGACGGGGTGCGGGTTGCGGGCATCAACATGCGCGACGATGCCGAGAAGGCGGCGGCCTATCTGGCCGAGGAGGGCAACCCGTTTCTGGGCGTGGGCTTTGACCCCAAGGGCGTGACGGTGGTGGATTGGGGTGTCACCGCGCCGCCGGAAACGTTCATCATCAACGGGGACGGGACTGTGGCGTTCCGTTTTGTCGGCCCGCTTGTCGGGTCGGATTACGAGCAGCGCTTCGTGCCGGAACTGGAAAAGGCGCTGGCGGCTGAAGCTGCGGGCTGATCAGAGCGCTGCCAGCACAAGAAAAAGTAGAGTCAGGGCCAAGAACCCCTCGCCCCAAGGAAGGGCGGGTAAGGGTGCTGTGGGGGCGGCAGAAGGCTTGCTGACTGGCTTGGGCATTCAAAAAATCCCGGCGGGGCTGAAACGGACCGTTTGTCTATCGCGCCATCATAACAAAAAGGCCCGCTGATGCGGGCCTTTTCTTTGGAAACAATGGGTTTCCGGATCAGGCGGAAGCAAGATCGCGCAGCACGTAGTGCAGAACGCCGCCGTGTTCGACGTATTCGATCTCGATTTCCGTATCGATGCGGCATTTGATCTGGATGGTTTTGACCGTGCCGTCGCCGTAAGTGATGGTGCAGGGGATGATCGAGAGCGGCTTGAGGTCGCCTTCGAGGCCGGTGATGGCTACGGTTTCATCGCCTTTGAGGCCCAGCGATTTGCGGGTGTCGCCGCCGGTAAATTCGAAGGGGATGACGCCCATGCCGACGAGGTTGGAGCGGTGGATACGCTCGAACGATTCAGCGATCACGGCTTTCACGCCGAGGAGGGCTGTGCCTTTGGCGGCCCAGTCGCGCGACGAGCCTGCGCCGTATTCGATGCCGCCGAAGATCACCAAGGGCGTGCCGTTGGCCTGGTAGGCCATCGAGGCGTCGTAGATCGAGGTCTGCGCGCCATCGGGGCCTTTGGTGTAACCGCCTTCGACGCCGTCGAGCATTTCGTTCTTGATGCGGATGTTGGCGAAGGTGCCGCGCATCATCACTTCGTGGTTGCCGCGACGGGCGCCGTAGGAGTTGAACTCGGACAAAGGCACCTGCCGTTCGGTCAGGTATTTGCCTGCGGGGGTGGTGGCTTTGAACGACCCTGCGGGCGAGATGTGGTCGGTGGTGATCATGTCACCCAGAAGGGCGAGGACGCGGGCGCCTTCGATGTTCTTGATGGTGCCCGGTGTCTTGGCCATGCCGCGGAAGTAGGGCGGGTTCTGGATGTAGGTCGATGAGGCGGGCCAATCGTAGGTTTCGGCATCGGTGATTTCCACCCCTTGCCATTTTTCATCGCCTTTGAACACGTCGGCGTATTTCTTGAGGAAGGCTTCGCGCGTCACGGTGGCGTGGACGAGGTCGGCGATTTCCTTGTTCGTGGGCCAAATGTCGCGCAGGTAGACGGGTTGGCCGTTCGAGCCTGTGCCGAGGGGTTCGGTGGTGAGGTCGATGTTCATATCGCCTGCCAGTGCGTAGGCCACGACGAGCGGCGGGCTGGCGAGGTAGTTGGCGCGGACGTCTGGCGAGATCCGGCCCTCGAAGTTGCGGTTGCCCGACAGGACGGCGGTGGCGACGAGGTCGCCTTCGGTGATGGCCGCGCTGATTTCGGGCTGGAGCGGTCCGGAGTTGCCGATGCAGGTGGTGCAGCCGTATCCGACGAGGTTGAAGCCGACGGCGTCGAGGTCTTCTTGCAGGTTGGCGGCGTTGAGGTATTCCGACACGACCTGTGATCCCGGTGCCAGCGAGGTTTTCACCCAAGGCTTGGATTTCAGGCCCAAGGCGCGGGCTTTGCGGGCGACGAGGCCTGCGCCGATCATGACATAGGGGTTCGAGGTGTTGGTGCAGGAGGTGATCGAGGCGATCACGACCTTGCCCGAGGAGAGTTTGTAATCTTCGCCCTTGACCTGCACTTCGGTGCCGAGGGGGCGCTTGAACGAGGCTTCCATTTCCTTGGCGAAACCGGATTTGGCATCGGTCAGGGGAACGAAATCCTGCGGGCGTTTGGGGCCAGAAATGGCGGGGACGATGCTGCCCATGTCAAGCTCGAGGGTCGAGGTGTAGACGGGCGCATAATCGGGGCCGCGCCACATGCCGTTGGCTTTGGCATAGGCTTCGACGAGGGCCACGCGGGCCGTGTCGCGGCCTGTCATGTGCAGGTAGCGGATGGTTTCATCGTCGATCGGGAAGAAGCCGCAGGTGGCGCCATATTCGGGGGCCATGTTGGCGATGGTGGCGCGATCGGCGAGCGGCAGGTGGTCGAGGCCGGGGCCGTAGAATTCGACGAATTTGTTGACCACGCCGTGTCTGCGGAGCATCTGCACGACCTTGAGCACGAGGTCGGTGGCAGTGGTGCCCTCCATCATCGTGCCGGTCAGCTTGAAGCCGACGACTTCGGGGATGAGCATCGAGACGGGCTGGCCGAGCATGGCGGCTTCGGCCTCGATCCCGCCGACGCCCCAGCCGAGGACGGCGAGGCCGTTGACCATGGTGGTGTGGCTGTCGGTGCCGACGAGCGTGTCGGGGTAGGCGACTTCGACGCCGTGCTGGTCGGTATCGGTCCAGACGGTCTGGGCGAGGTATTCGAGGTTGACCTGATGGCAGATGCCGGTTCCGGGGGGCACGACGCGGAAGTTGTCGAAGGCGTTCTGGCCCCATTTCAGGAAGACGTAACGCTCCATGTTCCGCTCATACTCGCGGTCGACGTTGGCCTGGAACGCGCGGGGGGTGCCGAATTCGTCGATCATCACCGAGTGGTCGATCACGAGGTCTACGGGGACGAGCGGGTTGATCTGCGAGGCCGAGCCTTTCAGCCCGAGGATGCCGTCACGCATGGCGGCAAGGTCGACAACGGCGGGGACGCCGGTGAAATCCTGCATCAGCACGCGGGCGGGGCGGTAGGCGATTTCGCGGGGGTTCTTGCCGCCGAGCTTGCCCCAGTCGGAGAAGGCCTTGATGTCGTCGACCGAGACGGTCTTGCCGTCTTCGAACCGCAGCATGTTTTCCAGCACCACCTTGAGCGCGGCGGGCAGGCGCGAGAAGTCGCCCAGGCCGGCCGCTTCGGCGGCGGGGATCGAGTAATAGTCGATGCTCTTGCCGCCTGCGGTGAGGGTTTGGCGGGTCTTGGCGCTGTCGTGTCCGACGGTGACGGTCATGGGGGCCTCCTGACGGTGGGTTCATTTGCGCGGGCCGTTGCGGGCCGATTTCATGCCCCTTTGCCGGTCTTTTGTCAGTCTGGCAAGGGAGTCGTGCGCTTTGTATGCAATTGTATGCCGAAAATAAAGCCCCTTTCTGGCGGTGGGCTTGGTCCGGCTTTGTTGCCGATACTCGCAAAACCTTGATTGGCGGTGTGGATGGGCGTTCTGTAGCAGTTGGGGTGAAGTTTTGCGCGAAGTGGGGAAGCGTTTGGCACAGATGCGACAAATCGTCGGCGCGGTTTCGGCTGCCTTGTCGAAGGGCAGGGTCGGGCTGCTGACCGGGCTTGTCGGCGCGGCGATGCTGGCCGATGCGGTGCGGGCCGATGATGGCAAGCCTGCGGTCGTGGTCGAGCTATACACGTCGCAGGGGTGTTCTTCCTGCCCGCCTGCGGACGAATTCATGGGCGAGTTGGCGCAGGCCGAACATGTGATCGCGCTTTCGCTGCATGTGGATTACTGGGATTACATCGGCTGGGAAGACAGTTTCGCGCAGGCCGGATTCACCGAACGGCAAAAGGCCTATGCCCGCGCAGGGCATAGCCGCATGGTCTATACGCCGCAGATGATTGTCGGCGGGGTCGAGCGGGTCGAGGGCAACGCGCCGGACGAGGTGGTGCGGTCGATCGGGCGGCATTTGTCGGCGGTGCCGGTGGTCAAGCTGGATCTGGTGCGCGAGGGCGGGCAGGTGGTGATCCGCGCGCTGGCGGATCCGCCGCTTGGCGATGCAGTGACGCTGCAACTTGTGCGATACATTCCGGTCGAGACAGTGACGATCGAGCGCGGAGAGAACGCGGGGCGGGTGATGACCTATCACAACGTCGTCACCGAGTGGCGGACGCTGGGCGAATGGTCGGGAGCCGCGCCTTTCGAGATGCGGGCCGATGCGGCGGGCGACGAGCCTGTCGTCGTAATCGTGCAAGAGGCCGGGCCTGCGACGATTCTGGCTGCGGCGCGGGTCGAGTAGGTCAGCCCTTGGCTTGCGTTTCGCGGTGCCAGACGTAGAGGCCGGCGATGACGATGATGCTGGCGCCGATGACCGTCATCAGGTCGGGGTATTCCCCGTACAGCAAGATGCCCCAGAGGGTTGCGAGCACGATGCCCGCATAGCCGAAGGGGGCCACTGAAGAAGCCTCGGCGATCGAGAAGCTGCGGATCAGGGCAAGCTGGGCGGCGGTGCCGAGGCAGCCTATGGTGATGAAGATCGGAAAGTCTGACAGCGGGATCGGCACCCATGCGCCGGGAAGCAGGGCGCTGGTGACGAGCGTCCCGAAAAGACCCGCATAAAGCATCGAGGTCCATGCGGTTTCGGTTGAGCCGACCTTGCGCGTGATGATGGCGTTGGTCGCGTAGCAGACGGCGCAGCACAGCGGCAGCAGGGCCGCGGGGGTAAACACGCCCATGCCGGGACGGATCACGATCATCGCGCCGATCATTGCGGCGACAACGCCTGCGATGCGACGGGGGCCGAGTTTCTCGCCCAGAAAGAGCGCGGCGCCGAGTGTGATGAGGACAGGGTTGATGTCGGTGAGCGCGGTCGCCTCGGCCAGACCGATGTAGTTGAGCGAGGTGAAGAAGAATCCGGTGGCCCCAAGCTGGGTGGCCGAGCGCAAGAGGTGCAGACGCGGGTGGCGGGTGCGAAGCACGGGGGGAAGGTTGCGGTTGAGGATGACTATGACCAGAAGCAACTGGCCGGTGAAGCGTGCCCAGACCACCTGTTCGGTCGGGTAGCGTTGCACAAGGCCCTTGGCCAGCGCGTCCATCATGGTGAAGAGCAGAACCGCGAAAAGCATCAGCAAGATGCCTTGGCGGGTCGAGGCCTTGGTCGGGATAAGCATGCGTGTCTGCCTTTGCGTCGGCGTGACGCTAGGCGGGCGGCGGGGCAGGGGCAAGGGGGGGCAGAAGCAAGGGGAGTCAGGCCGTATCGCGTTGAAGGGTGATTTCGCCGTTCGCTTCGAGCGTGCGGATTGCGGTGACGATTGCGGAAAAGGCGGCCTCGGCCTCGGGCGGGCGGGGCGGGGGCAGGGCTTGCGCTTCTTCGCGCAGGGATTGGGCCATGCGCTGCGAGATGTTTGACAGGATGAATTCGGCCACGGTCGAATGGCGCGGGTCGGCCGCGCTGGCGGCGATGGCGAGGGCCATTTGCGCCGGATCGACGAGGCGCAGCACCTTGGGCAGATCGCGCGGGGCGACGCGGGCGGGGATGTGGGGGTAGGTGAAGATGGCCTTTCGCACCTCGGCGGCGAAGCTGGCGTCCTGCTGGTCGAGGCCGGTGAGCACATCGTCACGGGTCGCCGAGGGCGAGACGTTCAGGATGGCGCCCACGCGTTCGACGGGCCCCGCCTCGAAGGCGCGGGCGGGTTGGGCATCGAGTTGGGCGGCGAGCGACAGGCCGATGCGGCGCACGGTTTCGGGATCGACCCCGCCGGTCAGCGAGATGGCATAGGCGATGCGGCGGGCATGATCGCCGGGAAGTTGCGACAGGAGTTCGGCGGCCTTGGGCACCGGCAGTTTCGACAGCATGACGGCCGCCACTTCGTGCGATTCGGTGGTGAGCACGGGCATGATGCGTTCGGGCGGCAGGGCTGCGATGACATCCCACGGGTCGGCCTTGGCCGCGGTACCGGCAAGGCGGCGCAGGCGGCTGGCAGCGGTTGTGGAAATATGCCCGTCCATCAGGCCAAGCGCGCCTTCGATGCCCGGCGGGAAGGCGAGGCCGGTGTCGTCGAGCATGGCGGTGAATTCTTCGACCACAGCGGCAAGGGTGGCGCGGTCGATCAGGCGCATCTGGCCCATCTGTTCGGCAAGGGCGGCTTGCAGGTGGTCAGGCAGGGCTGACAGCGGCAGGCGGGTGCCTTCGGCCAGCAAAAGGCGCACGATGATCGCGGCTTTTTCGCGCGGCGCGGGGACAGGGCGTGCAGGCAGGTGGCGGGGGGCAAGGGTCAGGTCGGTCATTGTGCCTCGGGTGATGGGACCGGGGCAGGGTAGTCGGGGGGCGGTTAAGGCTTGGTTAGCGCCCCCCTTTTGCAGTCCGACAGGGAGGGTCGGTTACGACGTGGTGACAGGCTGGCAGATGCCGGTCGCGGCGTCATACATCGTGCCTTCGGCGCAGACCGAGGCCGAGATGTTGCTTTTCTTTTCGGAACAGCCGCCGCCTGCGAGGGCAAGGGTCGGAGAGAGCATCAGGGCAATCACGGCGAGGGTCGTCTTGATCTTCATAGGTGTCCTCCTTTTGGGTCTTGGCTTTTGGCTTTCATGTTTCGGTTCGTGTCCCAAAGGGTAGCACGGAATCGGACGGGGCAAGGGGGGTATTTCGCCCCCTTGCCCCGCCTTGCCGGAATTTCGCCGAGTGCTTCAGCCGAAGACGCGCTTGAAGATCGTGTCGACGTGTTTGGTATGGTAGCCGAGGTCGAACTTCTCCTCGATTTCGGCGGGCGACAGGGCGGCTACGACTTCGGCGTCGGCCAGAAGCTCGGTCTTGAAGTCGGCGCCTTGCTCCCAGACCTTCATCGCGTTGCGCTGGACGAGTCGGTAGCTGTCCTCGCGGCTGACGCCGGCTTGGGTGAGTGCCAGAAGAACGCGCTGCGACATCACGAGGCCGCGGAATTTGTTCATGTTTTTGAGCATGTTTTCAGGATAGATCACCAGCTTTTCGACCACGCCCGCCAGACGGTGCAGGGCAAAGTCGAGGGTGATCGTGGTATCCGGCCCGATGGCGCGTTCGACCGAGGAATGCGAGATGTCGCGTTCGTGCCAGAGCGCCACGTTTTCCAGCGCGGGCACGACCGACATACGCACAAGGCGGGCGAGGCCCGTCAGGTTCTCGGTCAGCACGGGGTTGCGCTTATGCGGCATGGCAGAGCTGCCCTTTTGGCCGGGCGAGAAGAATTCCTCGGCTTCCAGCACCTCGGTGCGCTGCATGTGGCGGATTTCGATGGCGATGTTTTCGATGGACGAGGCGATGACGCCCAGCGTGGCGAAGAACATGGCGTGGCGGTCGCGCGGGATGACCTGTGTGCTGATCGGTTCTGGCGTCAAGCCGAGTTGGGCGCAGACGTGTTCTTCGACGCTCGGGTCGATGTTGGCGAAGGTGCCGACAGCGCCGCTGATCGCTCCGGTGGCGACCTCGGCGCGGGCGTTCAGCAGGCGCGCGCGGTTGCGGTGCATTTCGGCGTAGAAGCGGGCGAAGGTCAGGCCCATCGTGGTGGGTTCGGCATGGATGCCGTGGCTGCGGCCGATGCGGACGGTGTCCTTGTGCTCGAAGGCGCGGGTTTTCAGCGCGGCAAGCACGCGGTCGAGGCCGGCGAGGAGGAGGTCGCTGGCACGGACGAGCTGGACGTTGAAGGTGGTGTCGAGCACGTCGGACGAGGTCATGCCCTGATGGACGAAGCGGGCGGTATCGGCACCGATGATTTCCGACAGGTGGGTCAGGAAGGCGATGACGTCATGTTTGGTGACGGCTTCGATTTCGTCGATGCGGGCCACATCGAAGGTGGCGTCCTTGGCTTTCCAGACGGCGGCGGCGTTCGCGGCGGGGATCACGCCGATGGCAGCTTGGGCATCGCAGGCATGGGCCTCGATCTCGAACCAGATGCGGAATTTGGTTTCCGGCGACCAGAGGGCGACCATTTCGGGGCGGGAATAGCGGGGGATCATCGGGAGCGCCTTCCTAGACTGGGGTTGGCTGCGCCATAGACCGCAAAGGGCGTCAAGGCAAGGCGGGGCTGGCTTTCATGCTTGTCCAAATATCCTCGGGGGGAGTCGCGCCATGCGCGACGGGGGGCTGAAGGCCCCCCAATTTTCTTGCTTCAAGAAAATTACGCGGTTTTTGGCTTCAAAAACCGCTCAGCGCCACGTCGAAGGGGTATCTTGTCAGGTTCTCGTGGCCGGTTTCGGTGATCAGCACCTGATCCTCGATCTTGATCGAGAAATCGCCGCCTTCGGGGCTGACGAGGGCCTCGACACACAGGACCATGCCCGGCTGCAACGCCACGTCGAAGGCGCCTTCGACCCATGTGTCGGGGTAGGGAACGAAGGGCCATTCGTCGCAGAGGCCGACTCCGTGCATCTTGCAGGAGTATTTCTGTTTCCAGAAATTCGCGCCAAGCTGGTGGCCGCCGTGGGTGAGCTCCTTGATCGTCACGCCGGGCTTCAGCATCGCCATGTTGGTGTCCACATGGTCGCGGGCGTGGGACATGGCGTCGATCATATCCTGTCGGGGCGGCTTGTCGCCGACCCACCATGTGCGGCTGATGTCGATGCAGATGCCGTAGCAGCCGATCAGGTCGGTGTCGAAGGCAACGATTTCATTGTTGCCGATGATGCGGGGGCCACATTCCTGAAACCACGGGTTGGTGCGGGGGCCGGATGCGAGCAGTCGGGTTTCGATCCATTCGCCGCCGCGTTTGATGTTGCCCTTGTGCAGTTCGGCCCAGACATCGTCTTCGGACATGCCGCCATGCGGGATGCGGGTGCGGGCCTCGGCCTCCATTTCCGCGATTGCCGCTTCGCAGGCGTGGTGGGCGCAGCGCATGGCGAGGATTTCATCGGGGCCTTTGATGGCGCGGGTGCGTTCGGTGACTTCTTCGCCCTCCATCACCTCGAACCCCGTGCGTTCGAGTTCGCGAAGCCCGTGGATCATGATCTTGTCGACGGCGAGGCGGCGGTTGGTGCCAGCGTGGGCGCGCATCACCTCGTCTACCTGTGCGGCAAAAGAGCGGGCGTCGCGCTGCACGGCATCGCCGCAGACGTTGTAAAAGAACGACGCCCCGCTGCGGAGTTCTTTCACCAGTGGGTTGAAGGTGACGAGGAAGGGGGAATTCTTGTATTCCCACATGACCATATGGCCGTCGGCACAAAGAAGGCAGGCGCGGAACGGGTTGTGGCTGTTCCAGAGCTGCATGTTGGTGGTGTCGGTGGCGTAGCGGATGTTGAGCGGGTCGAACATCAGAAGGCCGCCGTAGCCGCGATCTGCGATTGCCTTGGTCAGGCGTTGCCAGCGGTAAAGGCGCATCGCGTCGAGGTTCGGGGGTTGCAGTCCTGCCGCCTGCCATTCGGCAAAGGCGGTCTGGGTGGGGCCGATTTCGACGCGGTCGTTGTCGTTGGGGGTGCCGTCACCAAGGGTTGCGCCGCGCGAGGGGTCGATCTTGCGGTGGTCGGCGTAATGCTGGTTCATGGCGGGCCTCCTGTTGGACCGAAGGGTCGGACAGGCGGCGCGGGGCGTCTGGCAGGTTCGCGACGCGCGATGTCGGCTTTGGCTTGCCCGAAGCGTGGTGTTCAGCGCAGAGGCCGGTCTTTCGCCGCGTCTTGCGGGGTGGCGTCAGATCAGGCCCATCAGGCTGTGGGCAAAAGGCAGTTGCGACAGGCCGAGAACGCTGCAGGTCAGCGCCATCATGCGGGCCGATGCGTTCACGTTGCCGCCTTTCAGGACGGAATAGGTCAGCATGGCTGCCCCCGCGGGCAGAAAGACGATCATCAGCGTCATGTCCATGGTCGAGGCGGCGAGACGCAGTTTGACGTTGCCTTTGGCCGGTTCATCGGGCTGAGCGGGATAAAGTGCGGCGCGCAGGCGCGACATTTCCGGGTTGGGGGCGCGCAGCGGGGTGGGTTGGGTATTGGCGGGGTCCATTGCCGGGGCAGCCTTGGCCTGTGCGGCGGCGCGGGCGCGTTCGGTCTTGGCGGCTTTGAGGGCGAGTGCCTTTTCGGCGAAGCTGACGGTGCGGAGGTCTTCGGTTTCGGGGAAGGCGCGCAGGACTTTCGTCGTTTCGGAGTGGACCTGGGTGGTCGCGGGCTTCTGGATCACCTCGAAATCGGGGAGGCGGTCGAAGAGGTCGTCTATCAGGTCGGCGGTGACGGGGCCGGTGACTTGATGCCACAGCATGCGTTCGGGCGCGAAACGGGCTTTCAGGCGCGAGGCGATCAGGTGGCAGAGGTCTTCGTGGCGGCGGCGATCCGAGGGATCGGCGGGACCACCCGGACCGGGGCCGACCGAGATCATCAGGCTTGCGGGGGCTGCGGCGGCGTCGGAACTGTAGCTGAGGGTGAACCTTGCGCCTTCGACGTCGAGAAGGACAAGATCGTCGCCATCCCATGTGATCATCCGCATGCCTGCGCCGGAACGCTGGAGCGCGCTGTCGAGTTCTTTTACCAGCAGCGGCAGGTTCAACGCGGGGTCGTGGTCGAACACGAACTGGGCGATGGTGCTTTCGGTGGTGGTGCCGGGCTGGGCCCGGTCTATCGGTCTTTCCTGCACGATGGTCATGGTTTGCCCTCGGTACACTGCGGTCACCTTTTTTAATAAAGGTTAATTGTGCCGAGATTCGGATCGATTTGTGGTTTTAAGAAATATTAGCGTGGCGTTTTGCCGGATTATTGCCGTTTTTGCAGAGCCGGGGTTTTGCAGCGTCGGGGGGAAGGTTGCTCGGGGCAGGGCTTGGCCGGCCGGACCTTTGGCGGTCCGGCCGTGGCGACGCGGGTCAGAGCAATTGTTCGAACCCGCTTTGCCAGATGCCGAGAACGGAGGCCACGACAGCTATGGCCTGTGCCGAAAGCCGGATATCGCTGCCGCGCAGGAGCGAATAGGTCGTGACGGCCGCGCCGACAGGAAAGGCCACCACGACGAGCGTGGCATTCATCGCATAGGCCGCAAGGCGCATCTGGGGCGAAAGCGGCGCGGTGGCTGGCTGGCCGTGGTCCGGTCCGTCGGCATAGAGTGCGAGGCGGACGCGGGCGAGGTGTGCGTGCAGGGGTTCCGGACAGTCCGGTGCGTCATTGGCGGAAATTGCGGCGGTTGTGTGAGGTTGGGCAGTTGCCGGCTCGCCGAACCAGAGCGACGGGTGCCATAAATTCGCTTCATCCGGCGAAAGGGTGCCTGACGCTGCGGCAAGGCGGTGGCGGGCGCGGCGGCGGCTTGCCACGACGCGCTGGTCGATACCGGCTTCGGCATCATTCGCGGCCGAAGGGTCGAAGACGTCGGCGAATATGTTGAGCGCCACAAGGGGCTGGCGCGGGTCAGGTGCTGCATCGTCGCGAGGGGGGCCGAGCCGCAGGGGGCGACGGGGAACGATGACGCGCATACGATTGCCGAGGTGCGGCGACGGCTCCCCGTCAGTGACTGGGGGAGAGAGTATGGGCGTTGCCGAGATCAGAGAGTCGAGCATGACTAAATTCCAACTCATTACGAACAAAGGTATTAATAGACTCGGGCTGAATTGCGGCAAAAAAAAGTCGGGATTCCCCTGTATTATAAGGCGTTTAGGGAAATATCGATTTCAATTGTTTCAATCTGCGCGGGTAATGACGCAATGAAAAAGGCCGCCCGAAGGCGGCCTTTTCCGGAAATTTCCCTGAAATATCAGCAGGAATAGTACATCTGGTATTCCACCGGATGGGGCGTGTGCTCGAAGGCGTAGACCTCTTCCCACTTGAGGGCAATGTAGGCCTCAAGTTGGCTTTTTTCGAACACGCCGCCTGCCAGCAGGAAGGCGTGGTCTTTTTCCAGCTCTTCCAGCGCCTCGCGGAGCGAGCCGCAGACGGTCGGGATTTCGGCCAGTTCTTCCGGCGGCAGATCGTAGAGATCCTTGTCCGAGGCGGGGCCGGGGTGGATCTTGTTCTTGATGCCGTCGAGGCCGGCCATCAGGAGCGCTGCGAAAGCCAGATAGGGGTTGGCTGCCGGATCGGGGAAGCGGGCTTCGACGCGCTTGGCTTTGGGCGATTCCGTCCACGGAATACGGACGCAGCCCGAGCGGTTGCGGGCGGAATAGGCGCGCAGCACCGGCGCTTCGAAGCCGGGGATCAGGCGCTTGTAGCTGTTGGTTGCCGGGTTGGTGATGGCGTTGAGCGCCTTGGCATGCTTGAGGATACCGCCGATGAAGTAGAGCGCTTCCATCGACAGGTCGGCATACTGGTCGCCTGCAAAGAGCGGCTTGCCGTCTTTCCAGATCGACATGTTCACGTGCATCCCGCTGCCGTTGTCGCCCTTGATGGGTTTCGGCATGAAGGTCACGGTCTTGCCATAGGCGGCCGCGACGTTGTGGATGACGTATTTGTATTTCTGGATGTTGTCGGCCTGTTCGACGAGACCGCCGAAGATCATGCCGAGTTCGTGCTGGCAGGTCGCCACTTCGTGGTGGTGCTTGTCGACCTTGATGCCCATGCGCTTCATGGTCGAGAGCATCTCGCCGCGCAGGTCCTGGGCTTCGTCGATCGGGTTGACCGGGAAGTAGCCGCCCTTGTAGCCGGCGCGATGGGCGAGGTTGCCGCCCTCGAACTTGCTGTCGGTGTTCCATGCCGCCGCTTCTGCGTCGATCTGGTAGGACACCTTGTTCGGCGAGACCTGATAGCGGACATCGTCGAAGATGAAGAATTCGGCTTCGGGGCCGAAATAGGCAGTGTCGCCGATGCCCGAGGATTTCAGGTAGGCTTCGGCCTTCAGCGCGATCTGGCGCGGGCAGCGGTCATAGGCTTCGCCGGTGTCGGGTTCGACCACGTTGCAATGGATGCACATGGTTTTTTCCGCATAGAACGGGTCGATGTAGACCGACGTGGCGTCGGGCATCAGCTTCATGTCCGACTGGTCGATCGACTTCCAGCCTGCGATGCTTGACCCGTCGAACATGAAGCCTTCTTCGAAGAAGTCTTCGTCGACGAGGTCGGCGATCAGCGTGACGTGCTGGAGTTTGCCTTTGGGGTCGGTGAAGCGGATGTCGACATATTCGACGTCCTCGTCCTTCATCAGTTTCAGAGCATTCGCTACTGCGCTCATCATGATGCCTTTCGGGTTGAGTGTTTCGGGACGGTCGGGCGCGATGCGCCTTTCCGGTGTATCAGACCGCGTCGTCGCCGGTTTCGCCGGTGCGGATGCGGATGGCTTGTTCGACAGAGGAGACGAAAATCTTGCCGTCACCGATCTTGTCGGTGCGTGCCGCTGCCACGATCGCCTCGATCGCGGCATCGACCATGTCATCAGTCAGGACGACCTCGATCTTCACCTTGGGTAGGAAGTCGACGACATATTCGGCGCCGCGGTAAAGCTCGGTATGGCCCTTTTGGCGGCCGAAGCCTTTGACTTCGGTCACGGAAAGGCCCTGGATGCCGGCTTCCTGAAGCGCTTCCTTCACCTCGTCGAGTTTGAAGGGTTTGATGATCGCTTCGATCTTCTTCATCGGCCGACTCCCCCGTGCTGTCTGCTGTTGTCGTCACACCACTTCTGCTAGGCAGGGACAACCGGACAGGGCGGCTTGCGGGGCGGTTCGGGGGTGGAAATCGGGTGAGCGCCTAAAATTTAAGCAAAGCGTTCAAGATTTGCGCTGTTTGAAAAGATACGGGGCGGAACGTGGCGAAGATTATCACTTCTGCACAAATGCGGGGCGTCGAAGCCGCTGCGATTGCAGCAGGCAAGGCCGATGGGCTGGCGCTGATGGAGCGGGCGGGGCGCGGGGTGGTCGAGGCCGTGCGGGCGCATTGGCCAGACTTGGCGTGGCCGTTCCGGGCAGTTGTGCTGTGCGGGCCGGGGAACAACGGGGGCGACGGTTACGTGATCGCGCGGGTGCTTCGCGAGGCGGGCTGTGCAGTGGAGGTTTACGCGCTTGCGCCCGCGGCGACGCCGGATGCAGCGGAAATGGCGGCGCGTTGGGGGGGCGGGGTCGCGGGATTCGGGGCGCTGGGCTGGGAGGCGATGCGGGCCACGGATGTGGTTTTCGATGCGGTCTTCGGGACGGGGCTGGCGCGGGATATCGCGCCGGGCGTCTGGGGGGCGCTGGTCATGGCACAGGAGGCGGGCGCGCGGCTGGTGGCCGTCGACATGCTAAGCGGGCTGGATGCGGACACAGGTGCTGTGCGGGCGGCGGGCGGGTTCGTCGACCATCCGGCCGGGCTGACGGTGACGTTTCAGGCCGAGAAGTTGGGGCATCATCTGGCTGCGGGGGGTGAATTGTCGGGGCCGGTGGTGGTGGTGGACATCGGGCTTGGCGCAGAATTGGAAGTGGTAGACGGGGCGGTCGAGGCGGCGGAAATCTCGGTCGAGCGGTTGCGTAAGGGCGGGGGGCACAAGTTCGATCACGGGCATGCGTTGGTGCTGGCGGGTGGAGCGGGGCGCGGTGGTGCGGCGCGGCTGGCGGCATATGGGGCGCTGCGGGTCGGGGCGGGGCTGGTGACAGTGGGCTGCCCTGCCGAGGCGCTGGGCGAGAATGCCGCGCGGCTGGATGCGGTGATGCTGCGGGTGATCGAGGATGGGGTGGCCTTGCGCGAGGCATTGGTGGACCGGAGGATTCGCGCGCTGTGCATGGGGCCGGGTTTGGGGGTCGAGCGGGCTGCCGGGATGCTGGGGGCGGTGGGTGGGGACCACCCACCCTACGCGGTGCTGGATGCGGATGCGCTGACGGCCTTGACCACGGTGCCGTTTCCTGCGGCCCTGCGGGGGCGGGCGGTGCTGACGCCGCATAGCGGAGAGTTTGCACGGGTCTGGCCCGATCTGGCGGGTGTCGCGTCAAAGGTCGAGGCGGTACGTGCGGCGGCGGCGCGGGTGGGGGCAGTGGTGCTGCTGAAAGGTGCGGATACTCTGGTCGCGCACCCTGACGGGCGGTGTGTGCTGCATTCGGCGCGGGGGGCTATGGCTGCGCCATGGCTGGCGACGGCGGGGTCGGGGGATGTGCTGGCGGGGATCATCACCGGCCTTCTGGCTCGGGGCTGGTCACCGTTCGAGGCGGCAGAGACGGGGGCGTGGCTGCATGCGGCGGCCGCGCGGCGGTTCGGGGCAGGGCTGATCGCCGAGGATTTGCCGGAGGCTTTGCCGGGGGTGTTTCGGGATCTGGGGCTTTAGGCGGCGAATTCTGACGCAGAATTCGCGGCGGAATTTGACGCAAATTCCGGTGTCTGGCGGTCCGGTCGGGGTCCGTTTCCTGCGTCAGGAAACGGCGCGAAATCTGCGCCAGATTTCGCTCTGATTTTCCTCTCGCATCCCTTGGCGGGCTTTGCTAGAACGGCGCGGAATTTTCAGGGCGTTTGGCGTCCGGCCCCCAGATCGAGTGGTGGGGCAGGGCGGCATCGCTTTGGGCAATTTGCGGGTGTGGCGAAACTGGTAGACGCACCAGATTTAGGTTCTGGCGCCGCAAGGCGTGGGGGTTCAAGTCCCTCCACCCGCACCAGTGGTTGAACATGAAGGACGAAGCAATGCAGGTCACCGAGACCCTGAACGAAGGTCTGAAGCGCAGCTACACCATCACGGTGACGGCCGCCGAACTGGACGCCAAGGTTCAGGAAAAGCTGGTCGAGGCGCAGCCCGAGATCGAGATGAAGGGTTTCCGCAAGGGCAAGGTGCCGCTCGCGATCCTGAAAAAGCAGTTCGGTCAGCGCATGATCGGCGATGCTATGCAGGACGCCATCGACGGCGCGATGAAAGAGCATTTCGACAAGTCCGGCGACCGCCCCGCGCTGCAGCCGGAAGTGAAGATGGTCGATGGCGAGACCTGGGCCGAGGGCAAGGATGTCGTGGTCGAGATGACCTACGAGGCATTGCCGCCGATTCCGGAAGTCGACGCGACCAAGATCGCGATCGACCGTCTGGTCGTGAAGGCGTCGGACGGCGATGTCGAGGAAGCGCTGAAGAACCTTGCCGGAACCGCGCAGTCGTTCGACGACCGCAAGAAGGGGTCCAAGGCCAAGGACGGCGATCAGGTGACGATCGACTTCAAAGGCTCGGTCGACGGTGTGCCGTTCGAGGGCGGCACGGCGGATGACTATGCGCTGGTGCTGGGGTCGAAGTCGTTCATCCCCGGGTTCGAGGACCAGCTGGTCGGCGCCAAGGTCGGCGACGAGGTTTCGGTCAACGTGACCTTCCCCGAGGCCTACGGCGCCGCGCATCTGGCGGGCAAGGCTGCGGTTTTCGCCTGCACGATCAAGGCGGTCAAGGAGCCGAAGGCTGCAGAGATCGACGACGAGCTGGCCAAGAAGTTCGGCGCCGAGGATCTGGCTGCGCTCAAGGGCCAGATTTCGGAACGTCTGGAAGCCGAATACAATGGTGCGTCGCGTGCCGTGCTGAAGCGGGCGCTGCTCGACCAGCTTGACGGTCTGGTCAAGTTCGACCTGCCGGCCAAACTGGTGGATGCCGAGGCCGCGCAGATCGCGCACCAGCTGTGGCATGAAGAGCATCCCGAAGAGCACGGACACAACCACGCAAATATCGAGCCGACCGACGAGCACAAGTCGCTCGCCGAGCGTCGCGTGCGTCTGGGCCTGCTGCTTGCCGAGGTTGGCCGCAAGGCCGAGGTTACCGTGACCGACGCCGAGATGACCCAAGCCGTGCTGGCGCAGGCCCGCAACTATCCGGGACAGGAGCGCGCCTATTTCGACTTCGTCCAGAAGAACCCGCAGGTGCAGCAGCAGCTGCGCGCGCCGATCTTCGAGGACAAGGTCGTTGATCACATCGTCGCGGGTGCATCGGTGACCGACAAGGAGGTCAGCAAGGAAGACCTCCAGAAGGCCATCGAAGCGCTTGACGAGCTGTGAGACCGGGGGCCGGAGGGAAACCTCCGGCCCTTTTCCTGTCGGTAGGGCAAGTTTTGGCGAGTGACGGTTCGGTTGTTCGAACCAAGGTAAGTGAGACCGTGTGATGGTTTTCGGTTTTCGACGGGCGCAAGCCGCCCACGCGCCCGCGCTAGAGCGTCAGCCGGACGAGGGGCCCGAGAAATTCATCTTTACCGGTAAGCCTGCGTCATCGGGTCGGCCTGTTCCGTTTGCGCCGAAGGGCGATGCGCTTCCGGTGTTCTTTTTGCACATACCGCGCACGTCCGGTGGAACCGTGATGCGCTATATGGCGCGCCTGTGGGGCGATCAGGCGGTGATCGAACGGGCCGAGGCCTTGCTGCCGACGCTTTTGTCGCGGCGGGCCGAGACGCAGGTTGCGGATGTCGTGGCCGGGCATGTGCCATTGGTGCGGTGGGAGTTCTTTACCGGTTCGGCAGCTTACCGGAGGGTGACGGTGCTGCGCGACCCATGGGCGCGGCTGGTATCGCAAATAAACTGGATCGGGCGGTTTCATGATGGGGAGCCGTTTCCGGACGGTCCTGAAACAGCCTCGTTGAAAACCATGGCGGCGGCTGTGGCACGCACGGATTTCGCATCGCGGGGCAGTCTGGATCGGCTGGTGCGGCTGTGGTCTCCGGTCGAGGGCGGGTTTGACAATTTGCAGGTGCGGATGCTGCTGACCGGATCGATGGCGTCGATGGTCAAGCTTTTGACGCCGCGCGATGTGGACCGCGCGGTGCAGAACCTCGAATCCTTCTCGGTCGTGGGGTTCTGCGAGGATCAGGCTGCGCTGCAGCGCAAGCTTGGCGGGTTGGCGGGGATCAAGGCGGGGCCGATCGTCGCCTTTGAAAACGCGGGCAAGCCGAGCGTGCTTTCCGTGCGGAACGAGATGGCGCGCGAAGTGCTGGAGCCGTGGTATATTCTGGACGCCGAGTTGTATCAGCGGGCGAAATCCATCGTGGCGCGTCAGCCGGGCTGAGCTTTGGCGGTCTGCTCGCGCCACAGGACGTAAAGACCCGCCCCGATGATGATGGCGATGCCGCCCCATGCGGTGGCATCGGGCCATTGCTGCCAGAAGGCCCAGCCGTAGATGACCGACCACAGGAGGCCGGTGTATTCGAAGGGCGTCACCACGCTGGCTTCGGCGATGCGGTAGGCTTGCGTCAGAAGCGTCAGGCCAGCGGCAGCGATGATGCCGCAGGACATCATCAGCAAGGCGTCGAAGGCGGTGGGCATGGCCCAGCCACGCAGCAGGAAGGCGAGCGAGGGGTGCGCCTGATCGCCATAGGCGCCGGTGCCGAGGATTGCCGACATGACGAGGGCTGCTGCGAGGAAGACCGCGTTGCCCCAGAAGGCGAGGGCGGCGGCGCTTTCGGTTACGCCAAGGCGGCGGGCCGAGATCATGGACAGAGCATAGGCAAAGCCCGAGAGCACGGGCAGGAGGGCGGCCCATTCGAAGACCGCGCCTGTCGGGCGGACCATGATGACCACTCCGACGAAGCCTGCGAGAAGTGCAAGCCAGCGGCGGGGACCGACATGCTCTTTCAGGATCAGGACCGAGAGCAGGGTGATGAACAGCGGCGCCGAAAAGTAGAGCGCAACGGTGGTCGCCATCGGCAGGGCGGGGAGCGCGATGTAATAGGCGGTATAGGCAAGGAACATGATGCCGCCGCGCCTGATCATCGCGCCGGTGCCGGGGGTGAAGAGCGATTTTAGCCCCGCCTCGTAATGGACGAGGGCGAGGAGGAAGGGGATGGCGGTGAGGCTGCGAAGGACCATGGCCTGATGCAGCGGGTAGTCGCCGGACAGGAGTTTCAGGATGAGGTCCTGTACCGAAAAGACGGCCACGCCCGCCACGAGGAAGGCGACGCCCTTGGCGCTGTCGCGCCGGAGGGGTGGGGAGAGGGCAGTCATGGCGGCCTCGCTTTGCTTTGCGGTCAGGCTAGCGGGGATGCGGCGGCAGGCTGAGACGGTGGCGACATCGGGTGTCGGTCCGTGGCAAGGGTGCAAGATGGGGGAGCGGCAATTTCCATTAAAGAAAATTGTCAAAATCCCTGGAAGGATTTTGCGCTTTGCCGGGCGGCGGTCGATATGAAAAAGCCGCGCGAATTGCTTCGCGCGGCTTTCGATGTTGGCCTGACGGCGGTGACGATCAGAAATCGTCGCCGGCAGCCGAACCCATGTCGTCGAAGAGTTCCGCGATCTCGAAATCGGCGGCGGCTTCGGCTTCGGCGGCGAGCGCCTGGATCGACTTGCCCGAGGCTTGCAGTTCGGCTTCTTCGACCGAGCGGGCCACGTTCAGCGTGACCTTGATGGTCACTTCGGGGTGCAGCACGACCGAGACGGTGTGCAGGCCGAGATCCTTGATCGGGCGGTCGAGGACCACCTGGGCACGGTTCACGGTGAAGCCTGCTTCGGTCGCAGCTTCGGCGGCGTCACGGGTGGTGACGGAGCCGTAGAGCGCACCGGCATCGGAAGCGGAACGAATCACCACGAAGGTCTGACCGTCGAGCTTGGCGCCCACCGATTCAGCTTCTTTCTTGGTTTCAAGGTTCGTGACTTCCAGCTGGGCTTTCTTGGCTTCGAACGATTTGATGTTTCCATCATTCGCGCGGAGCGCCTTGCCCTGCGGGAGCAGGAAGTTGCGGGCGTAGCCGTCCTTGACGTTGACGACTTCGCCCATCTGGCCGAGCTTGGCCACGCGCTGGAGGAGGATGACTTGCATGTGGGTCTCTCCTTACTTCACAGCGTAGGGCAGCAGGGCGAGGAAGCGGGCGCGTTTGATGGCTTGCGCCAGTTCACGCTGCTTCTTTGCCGAGACTGCGGTGATGCGGGACGGAACGATCTTGCCGCGCTCGGACACGTAGCGCTGCAGAAGGCGGACGTCCTTGTAGTCGATCGCAGGCGCGTTGTCGCCCGAGAAGGGGCAGACCTTGCGGCGGCGGAAAAACGGTTTGTTGGCCATGGTTTATCCTTTCCTACCGATCAACGACGAAAGCCGCCGGGGCGTTCGCCACGGTCGCCGCCACGATCACCACCGGGACGGTCGCCCGAGGGGCGGTCGCCGCGGTCGGGACGGTCGCCGAAGCTGCGCTCGCGACGTTCGCCACCGCCGAAACCACCCTCGGGGCGGTCACCGCGTTCACGGTCGTCACGCTTTTGCATCTGCACCGACGGGCTTTCGCCATGAACGTCGACCTTGATGGTCAGGACGCGCATCACGTCGTCATGCAGGCGCATCAGGCGCTCCATTTCCTGAACGGCCGACGCGGGCGCGTCCGACTTCAGGAAGGCATAGTGGCCCTTGCGGTTCTTGTTGATCTTGTAGGCCATCGTCTTGACGCCCCAGTACTCGTGTTCGACGACTTTGCCGCCGTTATCCGAGAGGACGGTCGAGAAATGTTCGATGAGGCCTTCGGCTTGCGTGTTGGACAGGTCCTGACGCGCAATGAAAACATGCTCGTAAAGCGGCATGTATGCTCCAGTTCATGTAGGCGCATTTCATAGGACGGGCATTTTGCCTTGCCGCCGCCCGTCCACGAGAGGCTGCGCCGGTTCGTGGTGATACGACAAGGATGCGGCCTTATACAGAAAGGCGGCGGGGATGCAAGCGCGGGGGTTTGCGGGGCGTCAGCGGGCCGATGCGGGGAGGCCGAAGATGCGGTCGAAGGCCCATGTGAAGATGTAGGTGTAGAGGAGGAACGCTGCGATCAGTGCTGCCTCGTAGACGAGGGCGGTCAGAAGCGGGACGGCGAACCACCATGCGGTGAGGGGAAGGAGGGCCAGCACCAGCCCCGCCTCGAACAGGAGGGCATGCGAGATGCGGCGGGCGAGGCTGCGGCCACGGACGGGTTGGCGCGCCTCCCAGCGTTCGAAGAGGGCGTTGAAGATCAGGTTCCATGTCATCGCCACGGTCGAGGCGAGGACCGAGAAGGCGAAGGAGGAGGGGGCCGAGGTTTTGGCCATGGCGAGGAGGAGAAGCGTCGAAAGAACGATGCCACCCGCCTCGAAGCAGGTGGCATAGAGGATTCGGCGCAGGGTCGGGCGGTCATGCAGGGCCATGCGAATGAGCTAGGCCGAGAGCGGCTTTGGTGCAACCTGTTCAGGCGCGGTAGGCCAGACGCAAGCCCCCCCAGTGGCGGCCATGCACCACGATGGGGGCCGAGACGTCCTTCATCATAGCGAATGCGCCGCCCCCCATGTCGCGCCGGTAGGCTTGTAGCAGGAAGGGCTGGGTGTGGCGTCCTGCGGCGAGGCCGACCCTGTCATCAAAGACGCGCCGGTTGCGGCAATTGGCAAGGTTCCAGACCGGATCGTGCGGACGCGGCGGGTGCGAAAACTTGCGGTTGTGGGTCGGAAGGTATCCGTTCACATCGACGGCGGCGCAAAAGACCACATCGGAGGATAGCGCGAGCACCGGTTCGATCAGCGGCGGAAGCACACGGTCGGTTAGCGCGGTCGCATAGGCAACGAACTGTTGCGGATCGGTATTTGGGACCGGCGTCAACGTGCGGTCGAAAAGCGCCGCAGCCGAAACGCGCCCGGCGGCGATTTCTGCCTCGAAGGCTTTCGCGACCTCGGCTGCGACGGATTGCACGGTGCGGATATAGGGGCTGTCGACGGTTTCGACGCCGAGGCGGGCACAGGCGCCGACCAGCCTTTCCCCTGCTGGAATGAGCGAGGCGATCCTGTCGCGGGCGCCGCGGAGGCTTTCGGATGTCGCATCCAGGTCTTGGGCGAAGCCGTTAAAGCCGCCTTCGGCATTCCGGATGGCCGAGTTCGAGACGGCGACCGTTTGCAATATACTGTCCTGCTCGCGGGCGACGCTTTCGATGGCCGATTCGATCCGGGCCATGACGCTGGTCAGACTGCCGGTTTCGCGGCGGACCTTGCCGGCCTGATCGACCGCATCCGATCCGAGAAGGGACATGCTGCCGATCTGGCCTGCGAGAAGGTCTAGCGTGCGGTCGATCTCTTGCGTGGCTTCGGCGGTACGGGCCGAGAGGCGTTTTACCTCTTGGGCAACGATCATGAAGCCGCGACCCGCGGCGCCTGCGCGTGCGGCTTCGATCGAGGCGTTGAGCGAGAGGAGGTTGGTCATGCGGGCAATGGAATAGATATCGGCGGCGACGCGTCTGACCTGTGTGAGCGCATCTGTCAGGCCAGCCGAACGGGTGCCGAATTCGGCAACGGAGTCGGTCAGGCCCGTGACCTCGTTTATGGCAGAGGCGATCTGGCCCTGGCCCTCGCGCATCGTGAGGCGCACGCTGTCGGTGGCGCCGGTCACTTCGGTGACGGCTGCGAGCACCGCGCCATTGCCATTGGCGATGATCGCCACCTGTCCGATCATCTCGCCCATCGTCAGGGTCTGGCGGGTCAGGCTGGAATTGATGTCTTCGATATGGCCCGCCGCATTGGCAAGGTCGACGACAAGGGTTCCGGTATCTGCGGCGATGTCACGGATGGCATCGCGTGCCGGGTCACCGGCTTCGGCGGGGGGCTTACGTGGTGATAGGGACGCTTGCATATGCACAACCTGAACAGCGGACATCGTTGAACCGGATAGTACGGACGCAGATGCCGCTCGCTGTAGGGGGAGAGCAGAAGAAATCTGGCTGGAACGCGTCTTTGCCACAGGGGACCGGGGACCGCTGTGCAACGAAAGCGGCCTTTGCGTTGCACAGCGGGTCGCGGCAGGGTAATCGGGCCTGAACGAAGGAAAGGGACAGATATGAGCCGCGCATTCGTATTTCCGGGACAGGGTGCACAGACCATCGGCATGGGGCGGGCCTTGGCCGAGGCCTATCCGGCGGCGAGGGCGGTGTTCGACGAGGTGGATGACGCGCTGGGCGAGAAGTTGTCGGCGCTGATCTGGGAAGGCGGGATCGAGGCGCTGACCTTGACGCAGAACGCGCAGCCGGCGTTGATGGCGACCTCGATGGCGGCGGTGCGGGCGCTGGAGGCCGAGGGGATCACGGTTGCGTCGCATGCGGCCTTTGTCGCGGGGCATTCATTGGGCGAGTATTCGGCGCTTTGTGCGGCTGGCGCTTTGGGGTTGGCCGATACGGCGCGGCTTTTGCGGATTCGCGGGATTGCGATGCAAGAGGCGGTTCCGGTGGGCATAGGGGCCATGGCGGCGCTGCTGGGGCTGGATTTCGCGGCGGCGTCCGAAGTTGCGGCCGAGGCGGCGCAGGGCGAGGTATGTCAGGCGGCGAATGACAATGACCCTGCACAGGTTGTGGTGTCGGGGCATCGCGGGGCGGTGGAGCGGGCTTTGGAGATCGCCAAGGCCAAGGGCGCCAAGCGGGCACTGCTGTTGCCGGTGAGCGCGCCGTTCCATTGCGCGCTGATGCAGCCTGCGGCGCATCGCATGGCCGAGGCGCTTGCCGGGGTGGTCGTGAACAAGCCGGTGGTGCCGGTTGTCGTGAATGTGCGGGCCGAGGCGGTGACCGAGCCGGACCGCATCCGCGACCTGCTGGTCGCGCAGGTGACGGGATCGGTGCGCTGGCGCGAATCCGTGTTGTGGATGGAGGGCGCGGGTGTGACCGAGTTCTGGGAGATCGGCGCGGGCAAGGCCTTGTCGGGCATGGTCAAGCGCATCGCAAAAGAGGCGGTGACGCGGGCGGTGGGCACGCCGGAAGATGTGGTCGCCGCCAAGGGGTGACGATTTTTCTGCGAAAAATCAGGCTCGATCCTGCCGCGGAGGGGCTGCAGAACCGCCGGGAGGGTTTTCCACCCTCCCGGACCCTCCCGAGCCAGGACCCTCCCGAGGATGTTTCAGACAATGGAAGGCTGGGCAAGGGGAAGGCTGGGCAAGGGGAAGGCGGGGAGCGGGGAAGGCGGCGAGCGGGTTTGCCGCCCCTGTGAGGTGCCGGGGCGAGGGCATGCAGGCGGCAAGACCGTGCCTTTGGGCCGGATTGGTCGAAGCGGTGGTCTTGCGGGGCGAGGGCTGCTAGGAAAGCGGGCAAATCTGCTGTGGAGGCTTTGCTGATGTTCGATCTGACGGGAAAAACGGCGCTGGTGACGGGGGCTTCGGGCGGGATCGGGGCCGAGATCGCGCGGGCGCTGCACGCGGCGGGGGCGACGGTCGGGCTTTCGGGGACGCGGGTCGAGCCTCTTGAGGCATTGGCTGCCGAACTGGGCGGGCGGGCGCATGTGCTGCCCTGCAACCTGTCGGTGGCCGAAGAGGTCGAAGGGCTGGTCAAGCGGGCGGCCGAGGCGATGGGGTCGGTCGATGTGCTGGTGAACAATGCGGGCATCACGCGCGACGGGTTGGCGATGCGGATGTCGGACGAAGATTGGCAATCGGTGATCGATGTCAACCTGACCAGCACCTTTCGGCTGTGCCGCGCGGCGATCCGGGGCATGATGAAGGCGCGTTGGGGTCGGATCGTGAACATCTCGTCGGTCGTGGGGACCACCGGAAACGGCGGGCAGGTGAACTATGCTGCGAGCAAGGCAGGCATGGTGGGGCTGTCGAAATCGCTGGCGGCGGAAGTGGCGAGCCGTGGCATCACGGTGAACTGCGTGGCGCCGGGGTTCATCACCACCGCGATGACGGACAAGCTGAACGAGGCGCAGAAGGCGGGTATTCTGGGCGCGGTTCCGGCCGGACGCATGGGCGAGCCTGCCGAGATCGCGGCGGCGGTGCTTTACCTCGCCTCGCCCGAGGCGGGTTACGTGACCGGAGCCACGTTGCATGTGAATGGCGGGATGGCCATGGTGTGACACCGCCTTGCGCGGTGTAGTTGAAAGCGTTTGCCTTGACGCCACTCCCTTGCTATAGCCGCCGCGAACCGGCTGGGAGCGAACCTTGCCGTCCCGTGTTCAACGGGGACTAAGACGAATATCGGGACATTTCCCCGCAACGGAAAAAGAGGAAGAGACCATGAGCGACATCGCTGCACGCGTGAAGAAGATCGTCGTCGAACATCTTGGCGTCGAAGAGGACAAGGTGACGGAGAACGCTTCGTTCATCGATGATCTGGGCGCGGATAGCCTCGACACGGTCGAGCTGGTCATGGCGTTCGAGGAAGAGTTCGGGATCGAGATCCCGGATGATGCCGCCGAAACCATCCAGACCTTCGGCGACGCGGTGAAGTTCATCTCGGAAGCCGCCTGATCCTTTAGCGGATCGGCTGGAATAGCGAAGGGCGTCCCTGCGGGGGCGCCTTTTTGCGTTTGGCGCTGTGCATTTTTCAGGCGACAGGCTGCTTTTTTCTGGCGACAGGCGGGGCGGTTCGCGTGACTGTGCAGAGGACAGCACGGGAGGCGGCGATGGCGACTTTGGCGGCGATGTTCGGGGCAGGGCGGGTGGCGACCTTTTTGGGACTGCCGCGTTGCGACGATCTGGGGGCGGTCGAGGCCAAGGTGGTGATTTTTGGGGCTGCGGGGTGCACTCCCTATTCTTCGGTCGGGTTCTACTGTGCGGGTGGACCCGAGGCGATACGGGCGGCAGGGGCGGCCTATGGCGCGAACCTGACCCATGTGGATTTCGATCTGGGCGGGCCGATGCTGCCCGAGGGGGTGCGTGCGGTCGATGCGGGCGACCTGCCGGTTGTCGAGCGCGATGCCGAGGGGAACCGCGCCTTGATCGCGGCGGCGGTCGAAAGGATCGTGGCGCGGGGGGCGGTGCCGGTGCTGCTGGGCGGGGATGATTCCGTGCCGATTCCGATGGTGCAGGCTTTGGCGGCGAGCGGGCGCAAGCTGACGGTGTTGCAGATCGACGCGCATATCGACTGGCGCGACGAGGTCGAGGGCGAGCGGTGGGGGCTTTCGTCGACCATGCGGCGGGCATCCGAGATGGCGCATGTGGAGCGGATCATTCAGGTGGGGCAGCGGGGGATCGGGTCGGCGCGGGTGTCCGATCTGCGCGATGCGACGGAATGGGGCGTGGAGTTCGTGCCTGCAGGCGAGGTGGCGCGGGCCGGGGTGTGGCGGGCGGTCGATCTTATCCCCGAGGGCGCGGATGTGGTGATCTGTCTGGATGTCGACGCGCTGGACCCTGCGGTGATGCCTGCCGTGATCGGGCGGACTGCGGGGGGGCTGAGCTACTGGCAGGTGATGGAACTGGTGGGAGCGGTTGCCGAGAAGGCGCGGATCGTGGGCTTCGACATGGTCGAGTTCATGCCCGAGCGGGACATCGACGGGCTGGGGGCGATGGTGGCAGCGCAGCTGCTGGTGGGCGTCGTGGGGGTGATCGCGCGGCAGGGCTAGGCGGGTTCGCGGGGGCCAGTGTTGCGTGGGGCAAAGGGGCCGTGTATCACCCGTGACGGAACGCCACTTGCCGGGAGAGACGGAATGCGTCGTGTAGTCGTAACGGGTCTGGGAATGGTGACGCCGCTGGCCTGCGGGGTCGAGGAAACCTGGAGCCGCCTGATTGCGGGGCAGTCCGGGGCGGGGCCGATCACGCGGTTCGATGCGAGCAATGTGGTGACGCAATATGCTTGCGAGATTCCCTATGGGGATGGCAGCGACGGCACGTTCAATCCCGATGACTGGATGGAGCCGAAGGACCGCCGCAAGGTGGATGATTTCATCCTGTATGGCATGGCCGCTGCGGTTCAGGCCGTGCGCGATGCAGGATGGGATGCGCCGGACGAAGAAGGCAAGTTGCGGACCGGCGTGATGATCGGGTCGGGGATCGGGGGGTTGACCTCGATTGCGGAAACCGCCGTGCTGATCAAGGAAAAGGGGCCCAAGCGGGTTTCGCCCTTCTTCATTCCGGGCGCGCTGATCAATCTGATTTCGGGGCAGGTTTCCATCCGCTTCGGGTTCAAGGGGCCGAACCATGCGGTTGTGACTGCCTGTTCGACGGGGGCGCATGCCATTGGCGATGCAGCGCGGTTGATCCAGTGGGGCGATGCGGATGTGATGATCGCGGGCGGGGCGGAAAGCCCGATCTCGGAAATCGGGATCGCGGGGTTCAACGCGTGCAAGGCGCTGTCGACAAAGCGCGGCGACGATCCGGCAAAGGCGAGCCGCCCCTATGACGCCGACCGTGACGGATTCGTCATGGGCGAGGGCGCGGGCGTGGTGGTGCTGGAGGAATACGAGCATGCCAAGGCGCGGGGTGCCAAGATCTACGCCGAGGTGCTGGGTTACGGGCTTTCGGGCGATGCCTATCACATCACCGCCCCGTCCGAGGATGGCGACGGGGGCTACCGGTCCATGGCGGCTGCGTTGAAGCGGGCGGGGTTGACGCCTGCAGATGTGGATTACATCAACGCGCATGGCACGAGCACGATGGCCGATACCATCGAGTTGGGCGCGGTCGAGCGGCTGATGGGCGATGCGGCGGCGGCGGCGACGATGTCGTCGACCAAGTCGAGCATAGGGCATTTGCTGGGGGCTGCGGGCGCGGTCGAGGCGATTTTCTGCGTGCTGGCGATCCGTGACGGGGTGGCGCCGCCGACGATCAACCTCGATAATCCGGCGGTGACGCCGAAGCTGGACCTGGCAGCCAACAAGGCGGTGAAGCGCAAGATCGATGTGGCGCTGTCGAATTCGTTCGGGTTTGGCGGGACCAATGCTTCGTTGGTGCTGGGGCGGGTGACCGGCTGATGTGGAAATCGATCGCCTCGAATGCGCTGACGCTGTTCATCGTGGTACTGGTCGTGGCGGCTGGCCTGCTGGCATGGGGGCGCGAGCAGTTCACGGGGCCGGGGCCTTTGGCCGAGGCGATCTGTTTCCGTGTCGAGAAGGGGGATTCGCTTTCGGCTGTCAGCCGTGCGCTGGAGGAGCGGCGGGCGGTTTCGGATGCGCGCATTTTCCGCATCGGTGCCGAGTATTCCGGCAAGGCGGACGGGTTGAAATTCGGCTCTTATCTGGTCGGTGCGAAGGCCTCGATGGAGCAGGTCTTGGCCGATCTGACGGCGGGCGGGCAATCGACCTGCGGGCGCGAGGTGAATTTCCGGATCAGCGTGGCCAAGGCCGAGGTGGTGTTGCGCGAGTTGGATGCAGCGACGAACCGCTATGTCGAGGTGGTCAAGTTCGATCCGGCGGCCGAGGCGTCGCCGTCGGCCTATATCGATGTGACCGAGGCGGATGATATCCGCTGGCGGGTCACGCTGGCCGAGGGGGTGACGAGCTGGCAGGTGGTCGATGCGCTCAAGCGGGCCGATTTCCTGAGCGGCGAAGTGGCGGCGGTGCCGCCAGAGGGGTCGCTTGCGCCCGACAGCTATGAAGTGGAGCGCGGGGCGGACCGTGCGGCGCTGCTGGCCGAGATGGCGACGCGGCAGGCGGCGACGATGGCCGAGCTGTGGGCGACGCGGGCCGAGGGGCTGCCCTATGACACGCCGGAAGAGGCGCTGATCATGGCGTCTATCGTCGAAAAAGAGACGGGGATCGCCGAGGAGCGCAAGCGCGTAGCGTCGGTCTTCATCAACCGGCTCGAGCAGGGGATGCGGTTGCAGACCGACCCGACGGTGATTTACGGCGTGACCAAGGGCGAGGGCGTGCTGGGGCGCGGCCTGCGGCAGAGCGAGTTGCGCCGCGAGACGCCCTATAACACCTATGTCATCGACGGGCTGCCGCCGACGCCGATTGCCAATCCGGGGCGGTTGTCGATCGAGGCCGCGCTGAACCCCGACAAGACGGATGATCTTTACTTTGTCGCTGATGGATCGGGCGGGCATGCCTTTGCCAAGACCTTGGCCGAACATAATGAAAACGTTGCCAAATGGCGCGAGATCGAGGCCAAGGCAGGCGCGGCAGAGGCGGGCGGAGTGCAGGACTGATTGACGAAAGGTTAAGGGGGCGTGCGCTAAGGCTTTGATCTTGCTGCGATTTTATCTTGACCAAGCGCACGGTCCGATGTAGAGATTGTGACATGCTGATAGAGGTGGGCAAGCGGCCCGGGGAAACCCGGTGCCGCTTTTCCGTTTTCGGCAGCAGGGGTCTGGAGACACGAGACAATATGGCCAGAGGCGCGGGGGAAGACGCGCCGGAGGCGCTGGTCGGGACGACCGGACGGTTTTTCGAGGTGGCCGCTGCACGGATGGCGACGGCGATTGACCGGCTTGAGACGGGGAGTGCTGCCGAGGTTCGGGCAGCGCAGAAAGCGATCCGGGAGCTGCGTCTGGCGCTCTGGATGCTGGTGGATGAGAGGACACGGGTTGAGAGGCTTCGCAACAAGATCGCCGGACTCGTCGGTGACGGGGACAGTGGAAGCGGCGGTGAACGCAGGCTCGAGCTCGACGCCGCGCGGGATGAGATCGGGCGCAGGCTGGCTGGCCTTAGAGCCGCAGGAGACGGTTGACGCCTTTGTTGCCGGGTTGAGCGAGGGGGCGCTGCTGGCGCTGCCGTGGATTTTCGAGTTCTGGGCCTTGCCGCACCAGTTGCCACCTGAGGGGGCGTGGCGGACATGGATCATCATGGGCGGGCGCGGGGCGGGCAAGACGCGGGCCGGTGCCGAATGGGTGCGCGCGATGGTAGAGGGGTCGGGGCCGACGGATACGGGGCGGGCCAAGCGGGTGGCGCTGGTGGGCGAGACGGTCGATCAGGTGCGCGAGGTGATGGTATTTGGTGAAAGCGGGATCATCGCCTGTTCGCCGCCTGATCGCAGGCCGGTCTGGGAGGCGTCGCGGCGGCGATTGGTCTGGCCGAACGGGGCGGTGGCGCAGGTGATGTCGGCGCATGATCCCGAGGGGCTGCGGGGACCGCAGTTCGACGCGGCATGGGCGGATGAGTTGGCCAAATGGCCCAAGGCGCGCGAGACATGGGACATGCTGCAATTCGCGTTGCGGCTGGGGCCTTCTCCGCAGGCGGTGGTGACGACGACGCCGCGCAATGTGGGGGTGCTGAAGGCGATCCTGAAGAACCCGTCGACGGTGATGACCCATGCGCCGACCGAGGCCAATCGGGCGCATCTGGCGGCGAGTTTCCTTGCCGAGGTGCAGGCCCGTTATGGCGGGACGCGGCAGGGGGCCGAGGAATTGCAGGGGCTGCTGGTCGAGGATGCCGAGGGCGCGTTGTGGAACTGGGCGCAGGTCGAGGCGTGCCGCATCGACGAGGCGCGGGATTTGACGCGGATCGTGGTGGCGGTCGACCCGCCGGCTTCGACCGGGGCAGGGGCGGATGAATGCGGGATCGTCGTCGTGGGGGCAAAGATGGACGGGCCGCCGCAGGAGTGGCGGGCGGTGGTGCTGGAAGATGCGAGCGTGCAGGGCAAGGGGGCTGCCGACTGGGCGGCGCGGGCGGTCGATGCGTTCCGCAGGCACGGGGCCGACAGGATCGTGGCCGAGGTGAACATGGGCGGTGACATGGTGCAGGCGGTGGTGCGTCAGGTCGACCCGATGGTGCCGTTCCGGGCGGTGCGGGCGACGCGGGGCAAGGTGCTGCGGGCCGAGCCCGTGGCGGCGCTATACGAGCAGGGGCGGGTGAGCCATCTGGCAGGGCTGGCAGCGCTGGAGGAGCAGATGGTGCAGATGACGCTGGGCGGCTATCTGGGCAAGGGATCGCCTGACCGCGTGGATGCGCTGGTCTGGGCGCTGACCGATCTGATGATCGACGGGGCGGCGGGCTGGCGCAGGCCGCAGGTCAGGACGCTGTGACGTAGCAGGAATTTCGGCGGGCTTTTGCCCCGCAGCCCTTGGCTGCGGGGTGCGGAGCCGTGGCCTTTTGGGGGTGGTGCTATGGTTTGGAAGTTTTTGCGAAAGGCCGAAGTGCCCGAGGTCAAGGCGAGTGCGACGGGGCGCGTGGTGGCTTGGGGAAACCAAGGCCGCGTGCGCTGGTCGCCGCGCGATGTGGGCAGCCTGTCGCGCACCGGGTTCATGGCCAATCCGGTCGGGTTTCGGGCGGTGAAGCTGATCGCCGAGGCGGCGGCGGCCTTGCCCCTGATCGTGCAGGATCAGGCGCGGCGCTACGAGGTGCATCCGGTGGTGGACCTGATGCGGCGGCCCAACGCGGGGCAGGGGCGGGCCGAGTTGTTCGAGGCGGTTTACGGGCATTTGCTGTTGTCGGGGAACGCCTATCTGGAGGCAGTTTCGGGCGCCGGGGCGCTGCCGGGCGAATTGCATGTGCTGCGGTCGGACCGGATGGCAGTGGTGCCGGGGGCGGATGGCTGGCCGGTGGCCTATGATTATACGGTGGGGGCCAAGGCGCATCGGTTTGACATGACCGGCGCCTTGCCGCCGATCTGCCATATCCGGTCGTTCCATCCGCAGGATGACCATTACGGGTTTTCGCCGTTGCAGGCGGCGGCGGTGGCGCTGGATGTGCATTCTTCGGCTTCCGCATGGTCGAAGGCTTTGCTGGACAATGCCGCAAGACCTTCGGGGGCGATCGTCTATCGCGGGGCGGACGGGCAATCGGCGCTGACGGCAGACCAGTATGACCGGCTGGTCAGCGAGATGGAAAGCCACCATCAGGGCGCGCGCAATGCCGGGCGGCCGATGCTGCTGGAGGGGGGGCTGGACTGGAAGCCGATGGGGTTTTCGCCGAGCGACATGGAGTTCCAGAAAACCAAGGAGTCGGCCGCGCGCGAGATTGCCACGGCGTTCGGGGTGCCACCGATGCTGCTGGGGATACCCGGCGATGCCACTTACGCCAATTACGCCGAGGCGAACCGGGCGTTCTACCGGCTGACGGTTCTGCCGCTGGCGGCGCGGGTGACGGCGGCGGTGTCATCGTGGCTGTCGGTCTTTACCGGTGAGGCGGTGGAGATACGGCCCGATCTGGATCAGGTTCCGGCGCTGTCGGTCGAGCGTGATGCGGCCTGGGCGCGGATCGCGGCGGCGGACTTCCTGACACAGGCGGAAAAGCGGGTGGCGCTGGGCTTGCCGCCGCTGGAGGGCGATGCGTGACGCGGCGCGGTCCGCCTGTGGGGGGGTCGCGCTTTCTGTTCGACAGTTTCGACGCGGCATCGGCGCGGATCGAGGCGAACGAGCGGGTCGCCGAAGAGCGTTGGGTGGCGCTGGAATTTCGTCTGGGTCAGATCGAGGCCACGCTGGAGCGGCTGGAAAAGCGCGTCTGGCTGGGGGTTTACGGTGTGGCGGGGTTTCTTTTGGCGCAAGGGGTGGAAGCGTTGATGAGTGCGGGGTTGAAATGATGGACAGCGGGTTGGAGCGGAAGTTCTACCGTCCGGACGCCGGGCTGGTGGTCGAGGGGGCGCGGCTGGAAGGCTATGCGTCGGTCTTTGGCGTGCGCGATCAGGGGGGCGACGTGGTGCTTGCGGGGGCTTATGGCGCATCGCTTGCCCGCATCACGCGGGAGGGGCGGCGGGTGAAGATGCTCTGGCAACATGATCCGGGCCAGCCCATCGGCATCTGGGACGAGGTTGTCGAGGATACAGTGGGGCTGCGGGTCAAGGGGCGCTTGCTTACCGACCTTGCCCAAGGGCGCGAGGCGGCGGCGCTGCTGGCGGCGGGGGCGATCGACGGCTTGTCGATCGGCTATCGCACGCTGCGGGCCGAGCGCGACGGCAAGGGGCAGCGGCTGCTGGCAGAGCTGGACCTGTGGGAGGTGTCGCTGGTGACATTCCCGATGCTGCCCGAGGCGCGGGTTTCGGCCAAAGCGGACGACGGGTTCGACGAGATGGCGGCTGCGTTCAGGCGCGCGCAGGCCGTGCTGGCGGCGCGGTGAGACGCGTCATTCTGGGATGAGGTGAAAGATGGACAAGGTGAGACAGGCTGTCGGCGATGCGCCGAACAGCATGAAGGCGGCTGCGGACGTGAAATCGGCTTTGGACGGTTTCCTGAGTGAATTCAGTGTGTTTCGGGGAGATATGAAGATGGCGTTGCAACAGCAGGAAGACCGTGTCGGCAAGCTGGACCGCAAGATGGCAGGCTATGGCCGTCCGGTTCTGGCGGTGGGCGAGACGGGTGCTCCGCATCAGAAGGCGTTCGACGCTTACTTGCGTAGCGGCGATGATGACGGCCTGCGCGGGCTGGTGCTGGAAGGCAAGGCGATGGGCACGGCGGTGGCTGCCGATGGCGGCTATCTGGTCGATCCGCAGACCGCCGACACGATCCGGTCGATGCTGGTTTCCACCGCGTCGATCCGTGCGATTGCACAGGTGGTGCAGGTCGAGGCGGCGTCGTTTGACGTGCTGATCGACCGCAGCGATGTGGGCACGGGCTGGGCGACCGAAACGGCGTCTGCCACCGAAAGTGCGACGCCGCTGCTCGAGCGCATCTCGATCCGGCTGCACGAATTGTCGGCCATGCCCAAGGCGAGCCAGCGTTTGCTGGACGACAGCGCCTTTGATGTCGAGGGCTGGTTGGCTGGCAAGATTGCCAACCGTTTCCTGCGGGCGGAATCGGCGGCCTTCGTTTCCGGCGATGGGGTGGACAAGCCCAAGGGGTTCCTGAATGCGCCGAAGGTTGCGAACGGGACGTGGGCCTGGGGCAGCCTGGGCTATGTGCCCACGGGGGCGGCGGCGGATTTCGCCACGGCCAACCAGGCTGATTGCATCATCACGCTGGTCTATGCGCTTGGCGCCGAATACCGCGCCAACGGCACCTTTGTGATGAATTCGAAGACCGCCGGGGCCGTGCGCAAGATGAAGGACGCGGACGGGCGCTTTTTGTGGTCGGACGGGCTGGCGGCGGGTGAGCCTGCGCGGCTGATGGGCTACGGCGTGCTGATCTGCGAGGACATGCCGGACATCGCGGCCAACGCCTATGCGATCGCCTTTGGTGATTTCAGCGCGGGCTACACCATCGCGGAACGGCCCGATCTGCGCATCTTGCGCGACCCGTTCAGCGCCAAGCCGCATGTGCTGTTTTATGCCAGCAAGCGCGTGGGCGGCGACGTGACCGACTTTGCAGCGATCAAGCTGCTTAAGATCGCGGTCTCCTGACGCTTTGGCTGATGCTGCCCGGTCCCTTTGCGGGGGCCGGGCGTTTTTGGGTCGGGCAGGGAGGCGGGAATGCGGTTGGATGAAATGACGGCGGTGCCGGATGCGGCGCTGCCGGTTGCGGCATTCCGCGACCATTTGCGGCTGGGATCGGGTTTTGGCGCTGACGGTTTGCAGGATGCGCTGTTGGCGGGGCATTTGCGCGCGGCGATTGCGGTGATCGAGGGGCGGATCGGCAAGGTGCTGATCGGGCGGCGGTTCCGGCTGGTGCTGGAGGGGTGGCGCGGGGGCGAGGCGCAGGCTTTGCCGGTCGCTCCGGTTTCGGCGCTGGTCGAGGTGGCGCTGGTCGATGCGGCGGGTCTGCGCACGGTGCTTGCGGCGGGGATGTTCCGGCTGGTGAGCGACGCGCATCGCCCCAAGCTTGCGGCGCGGTCGGGCGGGTTGCCTTTGGTGCCGGTTTCGGGGTCGGTCGAGGTGGTGTTTGACGCGGGCTTTGGTGCGTGGGCGGCGGTGCCGGCTGATCTGGTGCAGGCGGTGATGCTGCTGGCGGCTGAATTCTACGAGGCGCGGATCGACGATGGCACGCGCGGGCCGGGGCTGCCGGTCATGGTGCAAAGCCTGATCGAACGCTGGCGGATCGTGCGCGTGCTGGGCGGGGGCGAGGCATGAGCCGGGTGCATCTGGGGCGGCGGCTGGTGCTCGAGGCGATGAGCCGGGTGCCGGACGGGGCGGGGGGTTACGGCGTGGTCTGGCAGCCTCTGGGCACGGTCTGGGCCGCGGTGGTGGCGGGCACGGGGCGCGAGGTTGGCGGGGTCGAGACGGTGGTTGCCGCGACCGGCTATCGCATCACGGTGCGGGGGGCGCTGGACGGTGCGCCCGAGCGGCCGGTTGCGGGCCAGCGGTTCCGCGAGGCGACGCGGGTTTTCATGATCACGGCGGTGACCGAGCGCGATGCGGGCGGGCGATACCTGACCTGTTTCGCGACCGAGGAGGTGCGGACATGAGCTATGCGGGTGCGGCAGCACTTCAGGCGGCGGTCTTTGCGCGGCTGGGCGGGTGGGCTGGTCTGGCGGGTGTGCCGATCTTTGACGCTATGCCTTCGGGGGGCGGCGCGGGAACATTCGTGCTGCTTGGGCCGGAGGAGGCGCGGGAGGCTTCGGACCGGTCGGGTGAGGGTGCCGAGCACCGTCTGATCATCAGCGTGATTTCGGATGCGACGGGGTTTCTCGCGGCCAAGACAGTCGCCGTTGCCGTGTCGGATGCGCTGTCGGGGGCGGAGTTGGTGCTTACGGTCGGGCGGCTGGTGGGGCTGGAGTTCCAGCGCGCCGTGGCGCGGCGGCTGGAGGATGGCGGGGTGCGGCGCATCGATCTGACGTTTCGGGCGCGGTTGGATTTGTAAGGAGGGCGGATCATGGCGGTTCAGAGCGGAAAAGACCTGTTGGTGAAGGTCGATCTGACGGGTGACGGGCAGTTCGAGACTGTGGCGGGGCTGCGGGCCACGCGGATCAGTTTCAATGCCGAGACGGTGGATGTGACCAGTCTTGAAAGCGCGGGCGGCTGGCGCGAGTTGCTTGCCGGGGCCGGGGTGAAGACGGCGGCGATTTCAGGGTCGGGGGTGTTTCGCGATGCCAATACCGATGAACGGGCGCGGCAGATCTTCTTTGATGGCGAGGTGCCGCTGTTTCAGGTGGTGATCCCGGATTTCGGCATCGTCGAGGGTGCGTTCCAGATCACGGCGCTGGAGTATGCGGGCAGCCACAATGGCGAGGCGAGTTACGAGCTGTCGCTCGCCTCGGCCGGGGCGCTGACCTTTACGGCGCTGTGATGGCGAACCCCTGGGCGGGCGAGGTCGAGGTCGTCATCGACGGCGAGGTGCGGGTTGCCAAGCTGACGCTGGGGGCGCTGGCCGAGCTGGAGGCGGCGCTGGGGGCGGGGACGCTGGTGGATCTGGTGCAACGCTTCGAAGGGGGGGCGGTGTCGTCGCGGGACGTTCTGGCGCTGGTGGTGGCGGGCCTGCGCGGGGGCGGCTGGCGCGGGACGGCTGCCGACTTGCTGAGTGCCGAAATCGGTGGCGGAGCGGTGGGTGCTGCGAAGGTGGCCGCCGAGTTGCTGGCGCGGGCTTTCGGGGTGCCTGAATGACGGCGATCGACTGGCAGGGGTTGATGCGGGCAGGGCTGCACGGGTTGCAGCTGCACCCCCACGAGTTCTGGGCGCTGACCCCTGCCGATTTGCGGATGATGCTGGGGGCGGAACAGGCGGTTCCGCCCCTGACGCGGGCGCGGCTGGAGGAACTGGCTGCGGCATTTCCGGACCGGAGGGATGATGGCCGAGTTTGACAGTTTTTCCGAGCAGATCGCGGCTCTGGAAGTGCGGATGGGGGCTGCGGCAGGCATGACCGCGGCCTTTGACGCCGAGATCGCCCGCATGGGCGAGACGCTGGTGTTCACGGGTCGCGAGGTGAACACGCTGGCATCTGGCCTGTCGGGCGGGCTGCGGCGGGCGTTCGACGGGGTGGTGTTTGACGGGATGAAACTTTCGGATGCGCTGCGCGGCGTGGCGCAGACGATGGTTTCCTCGGTCTACGGGATCGCGATGAAGCCGGTGCAGAACGCGCTGGGTGGTGCGTTGGCGGAGGGGGTGGCTTCGCTTTTGGGGGGCGTTCTGGGCTTTGCGAAGGGGGGCGCCTTTTCGGCGGGGCGGGTGATGCCCTTTGCCAAAGGGGGGGTCGTGTCGCAGCCGGTCAGCTTTCCGATGCGGGGCGGGTCCGGGCTGATGGGCGAGGCGGGGCCCGAGGCGATCATGCCTTTGGCGCGGGGGGCTGACGGGCGGCTTGGCGTGCAGGCTGCGGGGGGCGGGCGTCCGGTGACGGTGGTGATGAACATTACCACGCCGGATGTGCAGGGCTTTCGGCGCAGCCAGACCCAGATCGCGGCTGAAGCGGCGCGGGCGCTTTCCCGCGGGCAAAGGAACAGGTGAGGCATGGCATTTCACGAGGTGCGGTTTCCGGCGAACCTGAGTTTCGGATCGACCGGCGGGCCTGAGCGGCGGACCCAGATCGTCACGCTGGCGAATGGCTTTGAGGAGCGCAACACGCCTTGGGCCCATTCGCGCCGGCGCTATGACGCGGGGCTTGGGCTGCGGTCGCTGGACGATGTCGAGGCGCTGATCGCGTTCTTCGAGGCGCGGCGCGGGCAGTTGCATGCGTTTCGCTGGAAAGACTGGGCGGATTACCGGTCATGCGCCGCGTCAAAGGCGGTGACGTCACTGGATCAGGTGATCGGAACCGGCGACGGGGAGCGCCGTGTGTTCCAACTGTGCAAGACCTATGACCCGAATGGCGTGCCCTATGTGCGGCCCATCGCAAAGCCGGTTTCGGGAACGGTCCTGGTTGCCGTGGCGGATGACGACAAGGTCGAGACGGTCGAGTTCGATGTCGATTTGACCACGGGCGCGATCAGCTTTGCGGTTCCTCCGGATGTCGGGGTTTCGGTTACGGCGGGGTTCGAGTTCGACGTTCCGGCGCGGTTCGATACCGATATGATCCAGGTCTCGGTCGCCTCGTTCAAGGCGGGGGATGTGCCGCGCGTGCCGGTGGTGGAGGTGCGGTTATGAGCCTTGAGTCGCATATGTCGGGCGGGATCACCACGACCTGCCTTGCCTGGGCGGTCGAGCGGGTGGACGGGCTGATGCTCGGATTTACCGACCATGACCGCGATCTGGACTTTGACGGCATGACGTTCCGCGCGGGCACCGGGATGACCGCGCGGTCGTTGCAGCAGTCGACCGGTCTGTCGGTGGACAATAGCGAAGCCGTGGGTGCCTTTTCGGACGATGCGATCCGCGAGGGCGATTTGCGCGTCGGTCGCTTCGACGGGGCCAAGGTGCGGTGCTGGCTGGTGAACTGGGCCGATCCGGCAGAGCGCATGCTGCAGTTCAGCGGCAGCATCGGCGAGGTGTCGCACGGACCGGACGGGTTCCGCGCCGAATTGCGCGGGTTGGCCGAGGCGCTGAACCGGCCGCAAGGGCGGGTGATACAGTCGACTTGCGATGCCACGCTGGGCGATGCGCGGTGCCGGTTCGATCTGTCGCAGGCCGGCTACGGGGGCAGTTTCGAGGTCGCTTCGGTGCGGGACGGGCAGGTTCTTACCTTGGGCGGAACCGGCGGGTTCGAGGCGGGCTGGTTCGAGCGCGGGCTTTTGGTGTTCGAGGACGGGGCGGCGGCCGGATTGCGCGGCTGGGTCAAGGCGGACCGGATCACTGGCGGCGGGCGGACGGTCGAGCTGTGGCAGGAGCCGGGTGTTGCGGTGGCAGCGGGCGATCGTGTGCGGGTCGTGGCAGGTTGTGACAAGCGCGGCGAGACCTGCCGCATGAAGTTCGACAACTTCCTGAACTTTCGCGGATTTCCCGATGTGCCGAGCGAGGATTGGCTGACGGCCTCGCCCCTACGCAGCGCGGGATGATGTCGGCGGTCGTGGTGGCCGCGCGTGCCTGGATCGGGACGCCCTATCTGCATCAGGCCAGTTGCAAGGGGGCAGGCGCGGATTGTCTGGGCCTGCTGCGCGGTGTCTGGCGCGAAGTGGTGGGGGCCGAGCCGGAAGCGGTGCCCGCCTATTCGCCCGACTGGTCGGAACCCGCGCGGCGCGAGGATCTGGCGGCGGCAGCGGGGCGCTGGCTTTCGGCGGAGAGCGCAATGGCGCCGGGGGTCGTCTTGCTGTTCCGGATGCGCGAGGCGGCGGTGGCCAAACATATGGGCATCCTGTCCGTGGCCGGAGATGCCCCGAAATTCGTGCATGCCTATAGCGGGCATGGCGTGGTCGAAAGCCCGCTGTCCTTGCCTTGGGAGCGGCGCGTGGTCGGTCTGTTCCGGTTTCCGGGTCATTGATAATTCGTTTGGGAGTGCATCGGTATGGCAACGCTTGTCTTGGCGGCGGCGGGTTCGGCGCTTGGCTCTGCGCTCGGGGGAACGGTGCTGGGCCTATCGGGCGCGGTGATCGGGCGGGCGATCGGGGCGACGATCGGGCGGGCGATCGACCAAAGGCTGCTCGGGGCGGGGGGGGATCCGGTCGAAGTCGGGCGGATTGACCGCGTGCGCCTGATGGGGGCGGGAGAGGGTGCGCCATTGCCGCTGGTCTGGGGGCGGGTGCGTCTGGGCGGGCAGGTGATCTGGGCGTCGGACTACACCGAGCGGCAGACGCGGCAGGGCGGTTCGGGCAAGGGCACGCCGCAGCCTGCGACGGTGGAATTCAGCTATTCGGTCAGCCTTGCCATCGCTTTGGGCGAGGGGGCGATCCTGAACGTCGGGCGGGTCTGGGCAGACGGGGTCGAGATCGATCCTGCCCGCTTCGGGATGCGGGTCTATCCCGGCAGCGAGACACAACTGCCCGATCCCGCGATCGCCGCCGACAAGGGTACGGATGCCGCCCCTGCCTATCGCGGCACGGCCTATGTTGTCTTCGAGGATCTGCCGCTGGCCGAATTCGGCAACCGCGTGCCGCAGTTTTCCTTTGAGGTGATGCGCGAGGCGCAAGGTGCGCTGGCCGACACGGTGGCGCCTTTTGCCCGCAGTATCCGTGCGGTGGCGATGATTCCGGGCACGGGAGAATACGCGCTTGGGACGACTCCGGTCCGCTATGCGACGGGCCTTGCCGCAGGCCGGACGGCCAATGTGAACACGCCGTCGGGCCAGACCGACTTTTCGCAATCGCTGGCGCAGCTGCGTAAGGAGATGCCGCAGGCGGGGTCGGTCTCGCTTGTGGTGTCGTGGTTCGGGGGTGACCTGCGCTGCGGGTCGTGCAAGGTGCAGCCCAAGGTCGAACAGAACGATGTCGAGGGGCAGGGGATGGCATGGCGGGCGGGCGGGATCGGCCGCTCTGCCGCCGCGATGGTCCCGCGCGTCGATGGTGCGTCGGTCTATGGCGGGACGCCAAGCGACCAGTCGGTGGTCGAGGCGATCCGCGCGGTCCGTGCCGGTGGGCAAGAGGTGATGTTCTATCCCTTTGTGCTGATGGACCAGCTGGCGGATAATGTGCTGCCCGATCCCTGGTCGAATGCGGCATCGCAGCCTGCTTTTCCGTGGCGCGGCCGGATCACGCTTTCGGTCGCTCCGGGCAGGCCGGGCAGCCCCGACCGCTCGGTCCTGGCTGCGACCGAGGTGCAGGCGTTCTTCGGGCAGGCGCAGCGGGCGCATTTTTCGGTGTCGGGCGGGCAGGTGGTCTATTCCGGTCCCGCGCAGGATTGGGGGCTGCGCCGCTTTATCCTGCATTACGCGCAGCTTTGTGCGCTGGCCGGAGGGGTGGACGCCTTTTGCATCGGGTCGGAACTGCGTGGGCTGACGGCGATACGGGGGGCCGCCGACAGCTTTCCCGCTGTTGCCGCCTTGCAGGTGCTGGCAGCCGATGTGCGGGCGATTCTGGGGCCTTCGGTCAAGATCACCTATGCAGCGGACTGGTCGGAATATGCAGGCCTATCGGCCGACGGGAACCGCTATTTCCAGCTCGATCCGCTTTGGGCCGACAGCAATATCGACTTCATCGGCATCGACAATTACCTGCCCTTGTCGGACTGGCGCGAAGGCGAGGTTCAGGCCGATGACGCCTATGGCTCGGGCTATGCGCTGGACTATCTGGCCGCAAACGTGGCCGGTGGCGAGTGGTTCGACTGGTATTACGATTCGCCCGAAGCCGAGGCGGCGCAGCGACGGGTGCAGATATCTGATGATCAGGACGAGCCTTGGGTCTGGCGCACGAAGGACCTGAGGGGGTGGTGGTCGAACCCCCATCATGAACGGATCGGCGGGGTGCGGTCGACCGTGTCGACCAGTTGGGTGCCTGCATCAAAACCGATCCGGTTCACGGAATACGGCTGTCCGGCGGTCGACCGGGGGGCGAACCAGCCGAATCTTTTCGTCGATCCGAAATCTTCGGAATCGGCTTTGCCGCGGGCCAGCCGCAGCGGACGGGACGATCTGGCGCAGATGCAATACTATCGCGCGACGGGCCTGTTCTGGCGCGACGGCGCGAACAACCCGCTTTCGCCGATCTATGGCTTGCCGATGGTCGATATGGACCGTGCCCATGCCTGGGCTTGGGATGCGCGCCCGTTTCCCGTCTTTCCGGCCCGTAGCGATCTGTGGGGAGACGGTGCGAATTACGCGCGCGGTCATTGGCTGAACGGGCGCGTCACCTCGCAACCGGTGGCGGCAGTGGTCGCCGAAATCGCCGCGCGCGCCGGGCTTGATGCGATCGATGTGAGCAAGCTCTATGGTCTGGTGCGCGGCTATGCCGTCCATGACGGAAGCGGGCGGTCAGCCTTGCAGCCGCTGATGCTCGCCACGGGTTTCGACGCGCTCGAACGCGAGGGCATGCTGATGTTCCGGTCGCGTGGGGCGCGGATAGCGCGCACGGTTGACGCAGGCGACCTGGTCGCAAGTGATGACGGCGATTTCGACCTGACCCGCAGCAATGACTCTGACAGCGCAGGGCGGCTGCGCGTCGGCTATATCGAGGCCGAGGCAGACTATGCCGCCCGCGTGGCAGGGGCGGCATTGCCTGACCACGACGGATCGGCCGTGCTTGACCAGGAAGCGCCGCTCGTGCTGCTGGCAGGCGAGGCCGCGGCCATCAGTGAGCGCTGGTTGGCCGAAACACGCGTCGCGCGGGACGGGCTGCGCCTTGGCCTTCCTCCGTCGATGACCGGACTTGGAACGGGGGATGTTCTGGGTTTTGGGGGCCAACGCTGGCGGATCGACCGGCTGGAGCGGGGCGACGCCGTGATGGTCGAGGCGGTGCGGGTCGAGCCCGGCGTCTACGATCCGCCCCAAACCCGCGCCGAGACCTCGGCCGTACCGGTCTTCACCGCGCCGGTGCAGGTCTTCGCACAGTTTCTAGACCTTCCGCTTATGACGGGGGCAGAAGACCCCCGCGCGCCGCACATCGCCGTGATTGCCGACCCTTGGCCGGGGCGCGTTGCGGTCTGGGTTGCAGATGGCGAGGATGATTTTGCGCTGAACTCGGTCATCGCCGCCGCGTCGGTGATCGGCACGACCGAGACGCCGCTTGCCGCCGCGCGCCCCGCCTTGTGGGACCGTGGCGCACCTTTGCGAATTGCCGTCGAAGGCGGGCCGCTGGGGGGCGTGGCACCGCTTTCGGTGCTGAACGGCGCCAACCTTGCCGCCATAGGCGACGGCAGCCCCGACAATTGGGAGCTGTTCCAGTTCGCGCAGGCAACGCTGGTGGGCGTGAACCGATGGGAAGTGTCGCTGCGCCTGCGCGGGCAATGCGGAACCGACGGGCTCATGCCCGCCGTCTGGCCTGTGGGAAGCCGTATCGTGCTGTTGAATCGCAGCGTCAGGCAGATTGCCCTCGCAGCCGAAGCGCGGGGTCTTGCGCGGACATGGCGCATCGGCAGTGCCCTGCGCGGCTATAGCGACCGTGATGTGGTGGAACAGGTGCTGGCCTTTTCAGGCATCGGCCTGCGCCCCTATCCGGTGGCGCATCTGCGCGTCGCAGCGGCAGGAAACGACCGGCTGCTTTCCTGGACGCGCCGCACCCGGATCGACGGTGACAGCTGGCTATCGCCCGAGGTGCCCTTGGGCGAAGACCGCGAGGCTTATCGCATCCGCATCCTGTCAGGTCCGGAAACGCTGCGGACGATCGAGGTGGCAGTGCCCTTCTGGACCTATCCCGCCGCCCTGCGTGCGCTTGATGGTCCCAATGTGACGGTTCTTGTAGCGCAACTGTCCGACCGGTTCGGCGCGGGGCCCGAGCGGCAGATCACGGTGGCCTGATGCGGCGCGTGCAGATCGGCGATCTGCTGGCACTTGCGGCGGCGGTGTCGGGGCGTCCCGACGCCGCGGCGCTTGCCCTACACCTTTGTGCCCAAACCCATGCCGCCCATCTTTACGTCAAACGCTTCCGGCGTCTGCATCCGGTCTGGGGCAACGGCAGCCTGATGTCGCGCAGCTTTGCCGAAGGCACCAGCCTTGAAGCCGACTGGTCGCCCGATGGCCTTGCCGCGCTCGAAACCGCCTGTGCGGCAGTGTCGATCTGGCGCGAACGCTTGGACTGTCGCGCGGCCACCCTATGTGCTAGAATTGTTGCAAAGCACGAGGAGTCCGCAGATGGCCGAAATCCAGACCAAACTGAGCAGCATCGATCCGGTCTGGGCACGGGTCTGCCACGAGGCGCATGAGGCGATCCGCGTCGAGCCGCTTTTGGGCGGGCTGATCCATTCGTCGCTTCTGCACCATTCGTCGATGGAGCGGGCGCTGGCTTACCGCTTTTCGCTGAAACTGGCGAGCGGCGAGATGAGCGAGCAGATCCTGCGCGAAATCGCCGACGAGGCTTATGCCGAAGACCCCGAACTTGGCGCTTCGGCGCGGGCCGACCTGATGGCGGTCTATGACCGCGACCCGGCCTGCCACCGGTATCTCCAGCCGATCCTGTTCTTCAAGGGCTATCAGGCGGTGCAGGCTTACCGCGTCGGCCATTCGCTCTGGCAGCAGGGACGCACCGATCTGGCCTATTTCGTGCAGATGCGCGTTTCGGAAGTGTTCGGCGTCGATATCCACCCCGCTGCCAAGATCGGCAAGGGCATCATGATCGACCATGCCCATTCCATCGTGATCGGCGAAACTGCGGTCGTCGGCGACAATGTCTCGATGCTGCATTCGGTCACGCTGGGGGGCACCGGCAAGGAAGACGGCGACCGTCACCCCAAGATCGGCAATGGCGTGCTGATCGGGGCAGGGGCCAAGGTGCTGGGCAATATCCATATCGGCCATTGCACCCGCATCGCGGCGGGGTCGGTCGTGCTGTCTGACGTGCCGCCTTGCAAGACCGTTGCCGGCGTTCCCGCGCGGATCGTGGGCGAGGCAGGGTGCGACCAGCCGGCAGTTTCAATGAACCACCGCTTCGCCGCACAGGGCGAATGAGGCGACAATAAAAAGCCCCCGAACCTAGTGGTTCGGGGGGCTTTCTTGTGTTTTTCGCTGTAGCTCAGGCCAGCATCGCCATCGGGTTTTCGAGATTGTCCACGATGGCTTGCAGGAATTGCGCGCCAAGCGCCCCGTCGATCACGCGGTGATCGACCGACAGCGTCATCGACATCACGGTCGCCACGCCGATGGACCCGTCCTTCAGCACCACGGGCTTCTTCACCCCCGCGCCGACCGCCAGAATTGACCCGTGCGGCGGATTGATCACGGCGTCGAAATTGTCGATCCCCATCATCCCGAGGTTCGAGATCGCAAAGCTGCCACCCTGATATTCGTGCGGGGCCAGTTTCTTGGTCTTGGCGCGTGCCGCCAGATCCTTCATCTCGGCCGACAGGCTCGACAGCGATTTGGCATGCGCGTCCTTCAGCACGGGCGTGAACAGCCCGCCCTCGATCGCAACGGCCACCGCCACATCGGAAGGCTTGATCCGCAAGATACGGTCACCCGCCCAGACGGCATTGGCATTCGGCACGGCTTGCAGCGCCAACGCACTGGCCTTGATGATGAAATCGTTGACCGACAACTTTACGCCGCGCACTTCCAGTTGCTTGTTCAACTGCTCGCGAAAGGCCATCAGGCTATCGAGCCGCACATCGCGCCGCAGGTAGAAATGCGGGATGGTCTGTTTCGCCTCGGTCAGCCGCGCCGCGATGGTGCGGCGCATGCCGTCCAGCGCGATTTCGTCATAGGGCCGGTCGGCATACATCTTCATGACCGTTTCCGCCGCCATACCCGTGGGCATCGACGCCGCCGGAGCGGAGGCCGTGGGAGCCGCCGCAGCCGGAGCAGCAGTTGCCGCAACCGGCTTTGCCCCCTCGACATCGGCCTTGACGATCCGCCCATGCGGACCGGACCCCTGAACTTTGGTCAGGTCCAAGCCCTTTTCCGCAGCGATCCGCCGTGCGAGCGGCGAGGCAAAGACCCGCGCGCCAGCGGGGACAGGGGCCACGGCAGGAGCAGCCGCCGCCACCACCGGCGCGGCAACCGCGACAGCCGCCGCAGGCGCAGCAACGGGCGCGGCCTTGGCCGGCGCGTCGCCCATCTTCTCGCCCTCGTCCAGCAGCACGGCAATCGGCGCGTTCACCTTCACGCCGCCCGTGCCCTCGGCCACCAGCAGCTTGCCAATCACGCCCTCGTCGACCGCCTCGAACTCCATCGTCGCCTTGTCGGTCTCGATCTCGGCGAGGATCTGGCCCGATTTGACCACATCCCCCTCCTTGACCAGCCATTTCGCCAGCGTGCCTTCCTCCATCGTCGGAGAAAGCGCGGGCATCAGGATTTCGGTTGCCATGATACCCTCCCTTAGCGGTAGCAAACGGATTTGACGGCGGCGACCACTTCGGCGGTCGTCGTCAGCGCGAGTTTCTCAAGGTTGGCCGCATAGGGCATCGGCACATCCTTGCCCGTGCAGTTCACCACCGGCGCGTCCAGATGGTCGAACGCCTTTTGCATGATCACTGCACCGATATGGTTGCCGATGGACCCGACGGGGAAGCCCTCTTCCACCGTCACGCAGCGGTTGGTCTTCATCACCGACGCCAGAACCGTATCGTAATCGATTGGCCGCAGTGTCCGCAGGTTGATCACCTCGGCGCTGATGCCTTCCTTGGCCAGTTCTTCGGCGGCTTGCAGCGAATAGGTCAAACCGATGCCGAATGAAACGATGGTCACATCCGTCCCCGCCCGCAGGATCGAGGCCTTGCCGAAGGGAATGGTGAAATCCCCCTCGCTCGGCACCTCGAACGACCGCCCGTAAAGGATCTCGTTTTCAAGGAAGATCACCGGGTTCGGATCACGGATGGCCGATTTCAGCAGGCCCTTCGCATCCGCCGCCGAATAGGGCATGCACACCCGTATCCCCGGAATGGCCGCATACCACGCCGCGTAATCCTGGCTATGCTGTGCGCCCACCCGCGCCGCAGCCCCGTTCGGCCCCCGGAACACGATGGGCGACCCCATCTGTCCACCCGACATATATAGCGTCTTTGCGGCCGAGTTGATGATGTGGTCGATGGCCTGCATGGCAAAGTTGAAGGTCATGAACTCGACGATCGGGTTCAGCCCGCCCCAGCTTGCGCCGACGGCGATACCGGCAAAGCCATGCTCGGTGATCGGGGTGTCGACCACGCGCTTGGGGCCGAATTCATCGAGCAAGCCTTGGGAAATCTTGTAGGCACCCTGATACTCGCCCACCTCTTCCCCCATCAGGAAGACGTTGGGGTTGGCGCGCATCTCCTCGGCCATCGCCTCGCGCAGGGCTTCCCGCACGGTCATGGTCTTGGTCGGCACACCCTCGGGCAGGTCGCTGTGGGGCCAGCCTGCAGCAGCCACCGGCGCAGGGGCCGCAGCCACCACCGCAGGTGCCGACACCGCAGGCGCCGCCACCGGAACAACCGCCGGAGCACCCGCAGGGGCCGCCGCATCCGCGCTTTCGCCCTCGTCCACCATCACCGCAATCGGCGTGTTCACCTTCACCCCCGACGTGCCCTCGGCCACGAGCAGACGGCCCACCGTCCCCTCGTCCACCGCTTCGAATTCCATCGTCGCCTTGTCGGTCTCGATCTCGGCGATGATCTGGCCCGATTTGACCACATCGCCCTCTTTCACCAGCCATTTGGCCAGCGTGCCTTCCTCCATCGTCGGAGAAAGCGCGGGCATCAGTACTTGCGTTGCCATTTTGACTTCCCCCTTACGCGTAGATATCCGTCCAAAGCTCGTCCAAGGGCGGCTCTGGGCTTTCCTTGGCGAACTCGGCGCTTTCGTTGACGACCGCCTTGATGTCGCGGTCGATAGCCTTCAGGTCTTCGTCCGTCGCAAGACCCCCGGTCACCAGAAGATCGCGCACATGCTCGATCGCGTCCTTTTCCGACCGCATCTTTTCGACCTCTTCACGGGTCCGGTACTTGGCCGGGTCCGACATCGAGTGTCCGCGGTAGCGATAGGTCATCATTTCCAGAATATACGGCCCCTCGCCGGCACGGCAGGCGGCAACCGCCTTCTCGCCCGCAGCCTTGACCGCCAGCACATCCATGCCGTCGACGGCCTCGCCCTTGATGCCATAGGCCGCACCGCGCTCCCACAGCGACGGCGACTTGGTCGACCGCTTCATCGAAGTGCCCATCGCATACTGGTTGTTCTCGATCACGAACACCACCGGCAGGTTCCACAACTCGGCCATGTTGTAGGTCTCGTAGACCTGCCCCTGGTTCGCCGCCCCGTCGCCGAAATAGGCGAAGGTCACGTTGTCGTTGCCCTTGTACTTGTCGGCGAATGCCAGCCCAGCCCCCAGCGGCACCTGCGCGCCCACGATCCCGTGGCCGCCGTAGAAATGGCGCTCCTTCGAGAACATGTGCATGCTCCCGCCCTTGCCCTTGGAATAGCCGCCGATGCGCCCCGTCAACTCGGCCATCACACCCTTGGCATCCATGCCGCAGGCCAGCATATGGCCGTGGTCGCGATAGCTGGTGATACGCTTGTCACCCTCTTTCGCCGCGGCTTCCAGCCCGACGACGACCGCCTCTTGCCCGATATACAGGTGGCAGAACCCCCCGATCAGACCCATGCCGTAAAGCTGTCCCGCCTTCTCCTCGAAGCGGCGGATCAGCAGCATCTCGCGGTAATATTTCAGAAGCTCTTCGCGCGACACATTCGGTCTGTCGCTCGGTTTCTTTACGGCCATCGCTGGTATCCTCCCGTCGCTGGCAAAAGTAGTTTAGCCTTAAACCATCCTTAGCCTATCGGTGTTTATTGGGTCAAAACAAAAAACCGGCCCGTGGTCGGGGCCGGCGCATATCTGCCATGCAAAAACCGGTTGGCTCGCACCCGCCTTGCCGCTTCATCCTTGCGAAAATACTCCGGGGTGAGCCCGCTTGCGGGCGAGGGGCAGCGCCCCTTCTGTCCGGCGCAGGAAAAGCACGCGCCTAGCGGATCACGATCTCATCTGCCCGCACATAGCCCAGCACTTCGCGGGCCTGTTCGTCCAGCAGGTCCACATCCAGATAGGTGTCGGACAAACGCTTGGTCTTGTTCTGCATTTCCACCAGCTCCGCCGCCAGCTTGTCACGCTCGACGCGCAACCCCTCGGCCTCGGCGGAAATCTCGACCTGACGGAACACACCATAATCGCCCTGCACGGCGGCAAAGGTGAAATAGCAGCCCAAGGTCAGGGCCGTCAGGAAATACAGCATGGCCCCAAGCGAGGGGCGCGTTGCAAGCGTGCTCATCATCTGCCTCGTTCCGGCCTCTTGCGGGCGGGTCAGGCGATTCTGTCACAAACGAATCGCCGACGGAATCCCCCTTCGGTCACTCGCTACGCTTAATGAGTCTTTCTCGCCACAGAGCGACAGGGCAGGGCCGCCAGAACGGCCCCGCCCGCAGGGCTTACGCCCGACCCTTGTAGATATCGACCAGCTTGCCCAGCATCGCCAGCGCCTCGTCGCGCGGCCGCTGGAAGCTGTTGCGCCCGATGATCGACCCGTTGCCGCCGCCGTCACGGATGGCGCGGGCGTCGTCGTAAACCCCGTCCTCGCCCTTTTTCGCCCCGCCCGAGAACACCACGATCCGCCGCCCGCCAAACGACGCCTGCATGCAATGCCGCACGCGCGCCGCCTGCGATGCCACGTCGATCTTCTGGTCGAGGTAAACCTTCTTCGCCTCGCCCAGCATCAGATGGTCGGTGGAAAGCTTGATCTTGATGATATGCGCGCCCAGCAGTGCCGCGATCTGCGCGGCATAGGCCGCCACGTCGATCGCCGTCTCGCCATCCTTGGTCACCGCCTCGCCGCGCGGATAGGACCAGATCACGGTCGCCACCCCCTTTGCCGCAGCCTCCTGCCGCATGGCGGAAATTTCTTCGTACATCTCCAGCGCCATGTCGCTGCCGGGATAGATGGTGAAGCCGATGGCCGCACAGCCAAGCCGCAGCGCGTCATCCACCGACGCGGTGATCGCCTGATTGCGCCCCGCGGTATCGGACATCAGGCTGTTGGCGCTGTTCACCTTCAGAATCGTCGGGATCTGCCCCGCAAAGGTATCCGCCCCCGCCTCCAGCATCCCCAAGGGCGCCGCATAGGCGTTCAGCCCCGCATCGATCGCCAGTTGATAGTGATAATGCGGATCGTATCCCGCCGGATTGGCGGCAAAGGTGCGCGCCGGTCCATGTTCGAACCCCTGATCGACCGGCAGGATGATCATCTTGCCCGTCCCGCCCAGTTTGCCCTCCATCAGCATCCGGCACAGGTTGCCCTTCACACCGGGGGTTTCGCCTTCATAGAAGCTCAGGATTTTCTGGACGGTTTTCGACGCGCGCATTCTGTCATCCCTTTTGTCGTGACATATCGGGCAAAGGCCTTTCCCAAGCCCTTAATCCAAGCCGGAAGGCTGGCGCAAACCTGTTAGCGCAACCAGCGGCGAAATTCGCCGCTCAACCTGTGCGGATGCGGTTTTCCACCCCCGCAGCGCCCGAAACGGCCTGTGCCAGCGCCCCCGCCTCGTCGCGCTTCTCGGCGCTCGGGGCACGCCCGCGCAGCACAAGCGTGTCTTCGATATATTCGACCTGAACCTCGTCAAGCCCGATCTCGGGCGCGCCAAGGGCTGCAAGCACCCGCGCGATCATCGCATCGTCCGACCGTGGAGGAATCTCTTGTACCATCTGGCGTCCCTTGTCCTGCCAAAGCAGAACGCAGCACGGCGCAAGCCCGTTCCCCGCCCGTCAGTTTCCGGTCAGCGCGGCGACCCCCGGCAACTCCTTGCCCTCCATCCATTCGAGGAAAGCCCCCCCGCCGTCGAGATAAAGGTGAAATCGCCCGCCGCCCCCGCCGCGTTCAGCGCCGACACCGTATCGCCGCCCCCCGCGACCGAAACCAGCGCCCCCGCCTTGGTCAGCCGCGCCGCCACCTTCGCCGCCGCATTGGTCGCCGCATCGAACGGCTTGATCTCGAACGCGCCAAGCGGCCCGTTCCAGATCAGCGTCTTGCAGTCCGCAAACACCGCTTCCAGCGCCGCCACGGTCCGCGGCCCCGCATCCAGTATCATCGCATCCGCGGGGCAATCACCCACAGCCACGGTCTCGCTGTCCGCCCCCGCCTTGAACGCGCGCGCCACGACCACATCGACCGGCAGATGGATGGTGCAACCCGCCGCCTTGGCCTTGCCGATGATCTCCAGCGCCGTCGCCGCCATGTCGCGTTCGGCCAAGGATTTTCCAACCTCGACGCCCTGCGCCACCAGAAACGTATTCGCCATGCCCCCGCCGATCACCAGATGATCCACGCGCGTCACAAGATTGCCCAGCAGGTCGAGCTTCGTCGAAACCTTCGCCCCGCCCACGACCGCCACGACCGGACGCACCGGATTTCCCAGCGCCGCTTCCAGCGCCCGCAACTCCGCCTCCATCAACCGCCCCGCAGCATTGGGCAGCAGCCCCGCCAAAGCAGCGGTCGACGCATGCGCGCGGTGCGCCGCCGAAAACGCATCATTCACGAAGACATCGCCCAAAGCCGCCATCCCGGCTGCCAAAGCGGCATCGTTCTTCTCTTCGCCCGCATGAAACCGCGTGTTTTCCAGCAAGACCACATCAGCCATGCCCGCCGCCGCAATCGCCGCCTTTGCCGCCTCGCCCACGCAATCGGTCCCGAACACGACCTTGCGCCCCAAAGCCGCCCCGAGAGCCGCCACCACATGGCCCAGGCTCATCTCGGGCACCACCTTGCCCTTGGGCCGGTCGAAATGCGCCAGAAGCACCACCTTGCCGCCCCGCGCGATGATGTCTTCCACCGTTGGTGCGATCTTCTCGATCCGCGTCGCGTCCGTCACGCGGCCCGCTTCCATCGGCACGTTGATGTCGACCCTGACCAGCACGGTCTTTCCCGCCAACGCCACATCGTCGAGTGTCTTCCACGCCATCGCAGGCCCTCCAAGCCGATTTTGCCCCTCTTTCCGCGCATCCGGGCCATTCGTCAACCATGACGCAGCCATTTGCCCTTTCCATGACGCCTGACCGCCATTAGGTTCCCGCGCAGCAAATTCGCGAAGGAATCCGACATGGCCGAGATCAAAGACCCCGAAAACACCGTCATCGTCACCCTCAAGGATGGCGAGGTGGTTATCGAACTCCTGTCGGACATCGCCCCGAAACATGCCGAGCGGATGAAGGAACTCGCCCGCGCCAAGGCCTATGACAACGTGGCCTTCCACCGCGTGATCGACGGCTTCATGGCCCAGACCGGCGATGTCGAAAACGGCAATATGGAAAACAACTTCAACCTGCGCCGCGCAGGCACCGGCGGCTCCGACCTGCCTGACCTGCCCGCCGAATTCAGCAAGATCCCGCATGACCGCGGCACGCTGGGCGCGGCCCGCAGCCAGAACCCGAACTCGGCCAACAGCCAGTTCTTCATTAACTTCTCGAACAACCATTTCCTCAACGGCCAATACACCGTCTATGGCCGCGTGATTTCGGGCATGGAACATGTCGACAAGATCACCCGTGGCGAGCCGCCAGCCACTCCCGACCGCATGATCACCGTCCGGGTGGCCGCCGATGTCGCGTGACCGTCTGATCGCAGGGGGCATCTTCGCCCTCGGCCTTGCCGCCCTTGGCGGTTACGGCCTGTCGCAATCGGCAGCCGTGGCACAGGATGCGACCGACGGTCCAGGCCCCAACCTGACGATCGAGGTTGCAGGCTCCACCACCGGCACCGTGACCATCGACCTTGCCTCGGATGTGGCCCCGAATCACGTGGCGCAGATCGTGGCGCTGGCGAAAGAGGGTGCCTATGACGGCGTGGTCTTTCACCGCGTCATCAACGGCTTCATGGCCCAGACCGGCGATGTGCAATACGGCAAGTATGGCGGCGACACGTCGATGGCGGGCACCGGCGGGTCACAACTGCCTGACCTTGCAGCCGAATTCTCGTCGATGCCGTTTGATCGCGGCGTCGTCGGCATGGCCCGCTCGATGGATCCGGATTCGGCCAACAGCCAGTTCTTCATCATGTTCGCCCCCGCGCCGCACCTTGACGGGCAATACACCGTGGTCGGCCATGTGATCGCGGGCATGGACGTGGTCGATGCCGTCAAAAAAGGCGACGATGCCGCTAATGGCGCGGTGATCGACCCCGACTACATGGCCACGGTTACCGTGGCCGAGTGAGTTTGTAAGGGGGCGGAAACGCCCCCTTTTCCTATGTGACCTGCCGCAGGTGCGGCAGGGGTATCAGTGTGGTTGGTATGAGTGTTTTGCACCCCGTCGGGGTCTTGTTGATCAATCTCGACACGCGGGGCGACCGGCTTTCGGCCATGACCCGCATGCTCGATGCGATGGGCATCGCCTGTCACCGCATATCGGCCGTCGATGGCCGAAGCGTTCCCCAAGCCGACCTCGCCTGTTCGCGAAAGACCGGCCCCATCGGCGCGATGCCCGACACCACACGTGCCTGCACCGCCAGCCACGTCAAGGCATGGCAGCACATCGTCGACACCGGCCTACGCCATGCCCTGATCCTCGAGGATGACGCGGTGCTGCACCCGGACGTCACCGCCCTGATAGCCGATGACGGCTGGATTCCGGCTGGCGTCGATCTGGTCAAGGTCGAGAAATTCGCCCCCAAACGCGCCTCCAAGATCCTTGCGGGAAAGGTGCTCGCCCGCACCCCGGCGGGTCAGAGAGAGGTGCGGCGCATGTACTCGCGCCATACCGGATCGGCGGGCTACATCATCTCGCGCAAAGGGGCCGAAATCGCGCTCTCGCTCTCGGGCAGTTACGACGTGCCGGTCGACCACCTTTTGTTCAACGAAACCGTCTCGCGCCTCTGCGGGCTGCTGCGCCCCGCAATCGTGGTGCCGCCGCTGGTCTGGCAGGATAACAGCGTCGGCCTCGGCTCGGATATCAAGGCCCCGCGGCTTGCCGAAAACAACGCGGTGCGCCGCAAGCCGTTTGCCAGACTTGCCCTCTCGCTGCGCCGCGCGGCAAACGAGGTCAGCCTGCTGCACATCCAGCTTTTCCTTCTGGCGACAGGTCGGGCGCAGGTCGTCACCCTGACGACCCCGCAGTCGCGGGGCAGGGCGCTTCCGGGCCTGTGGCGCAAGATATGGGCCAGCGACAGCGCCTGACCGCGCTGCAGCCAACCCCAAGGCACCGCACACACGCGGCTCGGGGCGCAAAGACCCGTCGGGTCGGCAATACCCCGAGACGGCGCCGGACCGCGGCTAAAGCCCCGCTCCGGCGCCCGCTTGCCCGTTCAGGCGTGGCCCAGCACCACCAAAGCGTGGCGCTTCCTGCCCGCCGTCAGCTTCAACGGCTCCGCCAGATCGCCCGCGCCATAGCGCAGACCGGCGTCGAGCACGGTCTCGTCGTTCACCCGCGCCCCGCCTTCGGCGATCAGCCGCTTGGCGTCCTTGCCGCTCGCCGCCAGCCCCGCGCGCACGAACAACTGCACGATCCCCACGCCATCGGCCACCTCGGCCACCGACAGCGCAACGGTCGGCAGATCGTCGCCGATCCCGCCCTGTTCGAACACCTGCCGCGCCGTAGCTTCCGCCGCCTCTGCCGCCTCGGCCCCGTGCAGCAGCGTCGTCACCGCATTGGCCAGCACGATCTTGGCGGCATTCACCTCTGACCCGGCAAGCGCGCCCAAACGGTTGCATTCGTCCAGCGGCAGGTCGGTGTACAGCTTCAGGAACCGCCCCACATCGGCATCGGTCGTATTGCGCCAGAACTGCCAGAATTCATACGGGCTGAGCAGATCGCCATTCAGCCACACCGCACCGTTCTGGCTTTTGCCCATCTTCTTGCCATCGCTGGTGGTCAGCAGCGGCGAGGTCAGCCCGTAAACCTCATGGTCCACCACCCGCCGTGTGAGGTCCACTCCGTTGACGATATTCCCCCACTGGTCGCTGCCCCCCATCTGCACCAGACAGCCATAGCGGCGGTTCAGTTCCAGAAAGTCGTAAGCCTGCAAGATCATGTAGTTGAACTCGAGGAAGCTCAAAGACTGCTCGCGGTCCAGCCGCGATTTTACCGATTCAAACGACAGCATCCGGTTGACGCTGAAATGCTTGCCGATGTCGCGCAGGAAGCCGATGTAATTCAGCTGGTCCAGCCATTCGGCATTGTTCACCATCACCGCATCGGTCGGCCCGTCCCCGAACGTGACATAAGGCGAAAACGCCCGCTTGATCCCTGCGATATTGCCGTCGATCTGCGCGTCGGTCAGCAAAGGCCGCTCGTCGGCGCGGAAAGACGGATCCCCGATCTTGGTCGTGCCCCCACCCATCAGCACGATCGGCTTGCCACCGCATTTCTGCAACCAGCGCAGCATCATGATCTGGATCAGGCTGCCCACATGCAACGACTTGGCCGTCGCATCGAACCCGATATAGCCGGGCACCACGCCCTTTGCGAAAGCCTCGTCCAGCGCCTGATAATCCGTGCAATCGGCAAGATAGCCGCGCGTCATCATCACGCGCATGAAGTCCGATTTGGCATGGTAGGTCATGGGGCACCCGTGCTTTAAATTGCGCTTGGCGGTATAGTCGGGCTTTGGCCCGAAAGAAAGGGGAGCAGCGGCAAATGCAAAAGGGCGGCGCGGTCTGGGCCTTGGGCACCATGTCGGGCACCTCGCTCGACGGGGTCGATGCAGCAATGGTTCTGACCGATGGCACCCGCATCTTCGACTTCGGCCCCACCGCCTACCGCCCCTATTCGCCTGCCGAACAGGCCACCATCCGCGCAGCCTTTGGCCAATGGCCGGGCGATCCTGCCGTGGCCGCCGCCGCCGCCGTGGTTGAGTCCGCCCATGCCGAACTCATGTCGCGCTTCACGGGGGCGGAAATCGCAGGCTTTCACGGCCAGACCCTCGCGCATGATCCGCAGGGTCAGGGCACGCATCAGGCCGGAGACGGCGACCTGCTGGCCCGCACGCTCGGCCTGCCCGTAGTCTGGGATTTCCGCAGCGCCGATGTTGCCATGGGCGGGCAGGGCGCGCCGCTCGCCCCCTTCTACCACTTCGCGCTGGCCCGCCATATCGGCGCGGCGCTTCCCCTCGCCATCCTCAACCTCGGCGGGGTCGGCAACGTCACATGGATCGACCCGCGCCAGACCGCGCCTGAACATGCGGGCGCACTTCTCGCCTTCGACACCGGCCCCGCCAACGCCCCGCTCAACGACCTGATGCAGCGCCTGACCGGCACCCCGCAAGATGCGGGCGGTGCCTTTGCCGCTACCGGAACGGTGGACGAAACGCTGATCGACCGCTTCCTGACCCATCCCTATTTCTACCGCATGCCGCCCAAGTCACTCGACCGCAACGATTTTCACGCCAGCCTCGACGTAACCCACCTCGCACCACAAGACGCCGCAGCCACCCTTACCGCCGCAATCGCCGCCAGCGTGGCGCGCGGCGCGGAGCATTTCCCCACCCAGGTCGCGCGCCTGCTCGTAACGGGCGGCGGACGCCACAACGCCACCCTCATGTCCCAACTTTCCACCCGCCTCCGCCTTGACGCCGAACCGGTCGAAGCGGCAGGCCTTGACGGCGACATGCTGGAAGCGCAGGCCTTCGCCTTCCTCGCCGTGCGCGTGGCGCGCGGCCTGCCCACCTCCGGCCCCACGACGACAGGCGTTCCCGCACTGGTCGGCGGGGGCAAGGTCAGCAGGCCCTGACGGGTTTGCTTGCTTCGATCAGGCCTTTGCGGGCGGGGAAACGCGACCCGCGTTTCCCCGCCCGTGGCACCACACTGCAACCAGACCTGTTGTCCCGCGAACCCCCAAAGGCCAGCGCCCGCCATGGGCGGGGCGGGCGCTGGCCGTGTGCTTTGGGCACACGGCACGATGGCGGAACACGCAGCGCGTGGCAAAGGCACGCGCCTTTACCATTTCTCGCACCTTAGCCCCTACTTCTGCCGGACCAGCGAAACCGTATAGATGACCAGAGCCGCCCAGATCATCGGAAAGGCAATCGCCCGCGCCATTCCGAAGGGTTCGCCGAACAGGAAAACCGCCGTCAGGAAAATCAGCGTCGGAGCGATGTATTGCAAAACGCCGATGGTCGACAGCCGCAACAGCTTTGCCCCGTTGGCGTAAAGCATCAAGGGCACCGCCGTCACGACCCCCGCCCCCAAAAGCAGCGCAACCGTCCCGCCCCCCGCCGTGAACAGCGCGCCTTCCGTTCCCCGCCACAGCAGATACCCAAGCGCAAAAGGCGACAGGATCAGCACTTCCAGCATGAAGCCCTGATTGGGGCCAATGGGCAGCATCTTCTTGAAATAGGCATAAGCGCCCCAACTCAGCGTCAGCCCGATGGCCACGACCGGCACCGCCCCCGCCTCGACCGTCAGGACCACCACGGCGAGCGCGGCCAGCGCAATCGCCGCCTTCTGCGCCAGCGACATCCGCTCTTTCAGCAAAACCGCGCCAAGGAAGACCGAAAACAACGGGTTGATGTAATAGCCCAGCGCCGCTTCCAGCGCATGGCCCGACTGGATCGCCCAGACATAGATGCCCCAGTTGATCGTGATCAGCGCCGCCGTCACCGCTCCCATGACCAGCATGCGCGGCGTCTTCAGCGCGGCCTTCAACTCGGCGGTCCGCCCCAGCCAGATCAGCACCAGCCCCGCCACTGGCACCGACCAGATCACGCGATGCGCGATGACCTCGGCCACAGGCACGGCAGCAAGCGCCTTCATGTAGAGCGGCAGAAAGCCCCACAACAGATAAGCGGCAAGCGCGAAGGCAAAGCCGCGCGGTGTATCGATGTTCGGTTTGGCGCTGGTCATGCGTCGGGCATAGCCCGCCCGCCCGAAAGCCACCACGCCCAACTTGTCACCCTGACAATTCCGCCGCGCTCGGGGGGCTTCCCGCCCCCTGACGGCGCGCGTCCCGCGCCCCTCCCCCCGGATACCTGCGACACGCAAAACGGGGTCGCGGCAACCTGCGATCTTCTCCGTGTCTGAAATATCCTCGGGAGACGCCCGCCGCCAAAGCCGGACGCGCCGCCTGCGCGGCGGTCCTCTCCCTCTCCCCACGGGGGAGAGGGTCGGGGAGAGGGGGCAAGGGGCAAGAGGGTCTGGGAGAGGGGGCAAGGGGCAAGAGGGTCTGGGAGCGGGGGCGGGGGGCACCGGGGGGCCGCCAAAAGAAAAAAAGCCCCCGCTGTCAGGCGAGGGCAATTCCTTAACCGATCTTCATGCCTTTCGGCAAAACGTCTGCATCGGTCGTGCATCGGTTGTGCAGTGCAAGGCCCTGATCCGACCGGAAAGCGCAGGCTTACGCCCGCAGGATCGACCGGCCCGCGTATTCCGCCGTGGCACCCAGCATTTCGTCGATACGGATCAACTGGTTATACTTCGCCAACCGGTCCGACCGCGACAGCGATCCGGTCTTGATCTGCCCGCAGTTCGTCGCGACCGCCAGATCGGCGATCGTGGCGTCTTCCGTCTCGCCCGACCGGTGGCTCATCACGTTGGTATACCGCGCACGATGCGCCATATCGACGGCCTCCAGCGTCTCGGTCAGCGTGCCGATCTGGTTGACCTTGACCAGCATGGAATTGGCGCAACCCCTTGAAATACCTTCCGCAAGGCGGCGCGGATTGGTCACGAACAGATCGTCGCCGACCAGCTGGATCTTGTTGCCGAGCGTCTCGGTCAACAGCTTCCAGCCTGCCCAGTCATCCTCCGAGCAGCCGTCCTCGATCGAGATGATCGGATAATCCGCAGCCAACCCCGCAAGGAAGGCGACATTCTCCTCGATGGACAGCGATTTCCCCTCGCCCTTCATCTCGTAACGGCCACCCTTGAAGTATTCGGTCGCCGCGCAATCGAGCGCGAGGTAGATATCCTCGCCCGGACGGTACCCTGCTTTTTCGATCGATTTCAGAATGAAATCAAGCGCATCGCGGGCCGAGTTCAGGTTCGGCGCAAAGCCGCCCTCGTCGCCGATGCCGGTGTTGTGGCCTGCCGCCTGAAGCTCTTTCTTCAGCGTGTGGAACACTTCCGACCCCATGCGGATCGCGTCGCGGATATCATCCGCGCCGACCGGCATGATCATGAATTCCTGAATGTCGATCGGGTTGTCGGCATGCTCGCCGCCGTTGATGATGTTCATCATCGGCACAGGAAGCACCCGCGCCGAGGTGCCGCCGATGTAGCGGTAAAGCGGCTGTCCAGTCACTTCCGCAGCCGCTTTGGCCACCGCCAGCGATACGCCCAGAATGGCATTCGCTCCAAGGCGCGACTTGTTCGGCGTGCCGTCCATCTCGATCATGGTGCGGTCGATGCCAACTTGCTCGGTCGCGTCAAACCCTACCAATTCCTCGGCAATTTCGCCATTCACCGCGGCGACCGCTTCCAGCACGCCCTTGCCCATGTAGCGCGACTTGTCGCCATCGCGCCGCTCGTTCGCCTCATGCGCGCCGGTCGAAGCGCCCGAGGGCACCGCCGCGCGGCCCATCGCGCCGCTTTCCAGTGTCACATCCACTTCCACCGTGGGATTGCCACGGCTGTCGAGGATTTCGCGGGCGTGAATGTCGATGATCGTGCTCATGGGCTGTAGGCCTCCTTGGGCTGACGAATGGTGCTCTCGCGGCTTGCTTTAGCGGCTTGGCGTTTACAAGGAAAGTGTGCGTTTGCGGGCCCGTTCGCGGGCAAATGTGTAAAGTCCCGAGCCGATGATGACCAATCCACCCAACAGCGTCATGACATCCGGCCGCTCGCCGAAGACCAGTACCCCCAAGGCAACGCCGAAGATCAGCCGCGAATAGCGAAAGGGGGTTATCACCGACATCTCGCCCAGCCGGTTCGCCGCCGTCAGCGCCCAATAGGCAGCAATGCCGAAAGCCAGCGCCCCGCCCACGTAACCGGCTTGCGCCGCCGCCGGAACCTGCCCCCCGCCCGACACGGAAAGCATCCCCGCCCCCAGCACGGCCACGGCCAGAAACCCCCAGACCGAAAGCTGCATGGTGGTGATTTCCGCAGGCATCCGCCGCGTGAACAGGTCGCGCGCGCCAAGGCCAAAGACCGCCAGCACCGCCCAAAGCGCGTTCGGATCGAACCCCTCAAGACCGGGGCGGATGATCAGAAGAACCCCCAGAAAGCCCACGACAATCGCCGTCCAGCGCCGCCAACCCACGGTTTCGCCAAGGAAAAGCGCAGCCCCCATGGTCACGGCCAGCGGCATGGCCTGTGCCACCGCCGACACCGTCGACAAAGGCGCCAGCGTCAGGGCCGTCACGAACCCGTATGTGCCGATCATCTCGCCCAGATTGCGCCCGATGACCGCCGGATGCAGCGCCGCCCTCACGAACGTCCGCTGTCCTTGCGCCCGCGCCATGGCCGCAAAGACCGCCGCCCCGACCAACCCGATCATCAGCAAAATCTGCCCCGTGGGCAGGTCGCTTGCGGCCCATTTGATGAACATATCCTCCATGGCAAAGCCCGCCATGGCCGCGACCATCAAAAGGATGCCGCGCAGATTGTCCCTTGCGTGCGTCATCTTCAGCTTTTCTTGACCGGAACGCCCAATAATTCGAGCCGATGCCCGACAAGGCGATACCCCAACCGCTCTGCAATCCGCTCTTGCAGCGCCTCGATTTCAGGATCGACGAATTCGATGACCTCGCCTGTGTTCACATCGATCAGGTGGTCGTGATGGTCACGCTCGGCATCCTCGTAGCGCGCACGCCCGTCGCCGAATTCCAGCCGGTCGAGGATTCCGGCCTCTTCGAACAGCTTCACCGTGCGATAGACCGTTGCGATCGATATGCGCGGATCGACACGCGCGGCGCGGGCGTAAAGCTCTTCGACATCGGGGTGATCCTCGGCCTCGCCGATCACGCGCGCCACTATCCGGCGCTGTTCGGTCATCCGCAGGCCCTTGGCCTCGCAGCGGGCAATGATATCTGCCATCGGGCAAGCCTTCGCATCTGTCTGTTCCGGCGTTTAAGCCATCTGCCGTCGCAGGGCCAGTGCTTTCCCCCCGTCATGCGCGATCGCCCGCCCCTGGCAAAGGCGCCGCTGCCCTTGACAGGGCTTCGTGCGCCGACACAGGCTTTGCCGCAAAGGGCAGGGTGGCAGGATGCGGAAGGATCGGCTCGATACCGTGGGGGCTGTGGCCCTGCTTGGCGTGACGCTGCTTCTGGCTGCGAACCAGATCATGGTCAAATTCGTCAACGCCGGTTTGCAGCCGGTGTTCTTCGCGGGGCTTCGGTCGCTTCTGGGGGCGCTCTTTGTTTGGGCATGGCTGTGGGGCAGGGGGCGGCCGCCGGTGTTGCAGCGCGAGCATCTTGCACCGGGCCTGCTGATCGGCACGGTCTTCGCGGCCGAATTTCTTTGCCTTTTCGTGGCGCTCGACCTGACCGCCGTAAGCCGCGCCTCGGTCATCTTTTATTCGATGCCGGTCTGGATGGCGATTCTGGCGCATTATGGCCTTCCGGGCGAGCAGATCACGCCGACCAAAGCGGCGGGTCTTTTGTGCGCCTTTCTCGGCACGGCTTGGGCGATCGTGTCGCGGTCCCCTTCGACCGGTGGCACCCTGCTGGGCGATCTTTGTGCGCTTGCGGGGGCCTTCGGCTGGGCGGGCACTGCCTTTATCGCCCGAAAAAGCAAACTGCGCGAGGCCGGGCCAGAGATGCAGCTTTTCTGGATGGTGCTTGTGTCCGGGCCGATCCTGCTTGCGCTCTCGCCCCTGTTCGGCCCGCTGATCCGCGATTTGCAGCCCCTCCATATAGCGGGGCTGTTGTTCCAATCCTCGGTCGTGGTGGCGGGCGGCTTCATCTGCTGGCTCTGGCTCTTGTCGGTCTATCCTTCCGCCACTGTGGCGAGTTTCTCGTTTCTGACGCCGGTCTTTGCCATCTTCATGGGCTGGTTACTCTTCGACGAGACGATCACGATGGCGATTCTCGGGTCGGGCGCGCTTGTTGCTCTCGGGATCGTCCTGATCAATCGTCGCAAAGCGTTGCCCGGCGGGAATCGCCCCGCCGTTTGATCCACATTGAAGCAGGCGGCCTCGCCCTTCCCGGGGGCCCCGGTGCAAGTGCGCTGATTGAAAAGATTTTTTTCAACCATCCCCAAAGCTTTGCGGTTTTGTCCACAGCGTAGCCCACAGGTTGAGCAAACCTTTGCGGCGGTTGATGCGTGCCCGTGGGTGTGACGCAAAATCCGTCAAGGCAAAAATCCTCACAAAAAGTAAAATAAACCGTTTGAAACGAGCCGGAAATTACGACACCTTGACGAAGTAGTCGGGAAGGCCACAACATTTAGTGGCCAGTCAAGATCGGGCAAAGATCACATCGCACAGCCAGCATAAGGTCAGATGCTGCAGCTTGCCTCTTTGGGGCGGGGCGATCCCATTTTGCCTTCGGCTATTGAATTTCATGACGGGCGAAGCCCGCGGCAGAGAACGGGAGACGGGGCAGATGAAAGTCGAACGCAAGTTCACAACCGAAGCAACCGGCGCATATGGCGCGATGGCCTTTAACATAACCACATCGGAAATCCGCAATCCGGACGGCAAGATCGTCTTCCGCAATGACGCGGTCGAGGTGCCGGACGGCTTCAGCCAGGTCGCGTCAGACGTTCTGGCGCAGAAATACTTCCGCAAGGCGGGCGTTCCGGCGAAGTTGAAGCGCGTCAAGGAAAAGGGCATTCCCGAATTCCTGTGGCGCTCGGTCCCCGATGAAGCCGCGCTTGCAGACCTGCCCGAAGCGGAACGCTTTGTCGGCGAAACCTCGGCCAAGCAGGTCTTTGACCGTCTGGCAGGCGCATGGGCCTATTGGGGATGGAAGGGTGGCTATTTCACCTTCGAATCCGATGCCCGCGCCTATTACGACGAGATGCGCTTCATGCTGGCCCGCCAGATGGCCGCCCCGAACAGCCCCCAGTGGTTCAACACCGGCCTGCATTGGGCTTACGGCGTCGATGGTCCGGCGCAGGGCCATTATTATGTCGACTATCAGACCGGCAAGCTGACCAAATCGGAAAGCGCCTACGAACACCCCCAGCCCCATGCCTGCTTCATCCAGTCGGTCAAGGATGATCTGGTCGGTGACGGCGGCATCATGGACCTATGGGTGCGTGAAGCGCGTCTGTTCAAATACGGCTCGGGCACCGGTACCAACTTTTCCTCGCTTCGGGGCGAGGGCGAAAAGCTTTCGGGCGGCGGCAAGTCGTCGGGGCTGATGGGCTTTTTGAAAATCGGCGACCGGGCGGCGGGCGCCATCAAATCGGGCGGCACCACGCGCCGCGCGGCCAAGATGGTGATCTGCGATATGGATCACCCTGATGTCGAAGCCTTTGTGAACTGGAAGGTGATCGAAGAGCAAAAGGTCGCCTCTCTGGTGGCGGGCTCCAAGGCGCATGAGCTGAAACTGAACGAGATCTTCACGGCGATCCGCCAATGGGACGGATCAGCCGAAGACTCGGTCGATCCGGCCAAGAATGCGGCGCTGAAGGCGGCGATCAAATCGGCCAAAAAGGCCATGATCCCCGACACTTACACCAACCGCATCCTGCAATACGCAAAGCAGGGCTTCACATCGATCGAATTCCCCACCTATGACGTTGACTGGGATTCCGAGGCCTATATCACCGTGTCGGGCCAGAACTCGAACAACTCGGTCCGCGTGACCGATGCCTTCCTGACAGCGGTGAAGAACGACGACGACTGGGCGCTGATCCGCCGCACCGATGGCAAGACCGCCAAGACCATCAAGGCCCGCGACCTGTGGGATCAGGTCGGCCACGCCGCATGGGCCTGCGCCGATCCGGGCATCCAGTTCCATGACACCGTCAACGCCTGGCACACCTGCCCCGAAGACGGCGCGATCCGCGGGTCGAACCCCTGCTCGGAATACATGTTCCTCGATGACACGGCCTGCAACCTTGCCTCGATGAACCTGCTCACATTCTTCCGTGACGGCAAGTTCGACGCCGAAGCCTATATCCACGCGACCAAGCTTTGGACGATCACGCTGGAAGTCAGCGTCATGATGGCGCAGTTCCCGTCCAAGGAAATCGCGCAACTTTCGTATGATTTCCGCACCTTGGGCCTTGGCTACGCCAATATCGGCGGGCTCTTGATGAACATGGGCCTCGGCTATGACAGCGTGCAGGGCCGCGCCCTTTGCGGTGCCTTGACCGCCATCATGACCGGCGTTTCCTATGCCACCAGCGCCGAAATGGCGGGCGAGCTTGGCGCCTTCTCGGGCTACCAGCGCAACGCCAAGCACATGCTGCGCGTCATCCGCAACCACCGCAACGCCGCCTATGGCAAGACCACGGGCTACGAGGCGGTCAACGTGAACCCCGTCGCACTCGACCACGCAAATTGCCCCGACCAGACGCTCGTCGCCCTAGCCAAATCGGCTTGGGATGAAGCGCTGGCGCTGGGCGAAAAGCACGGCTACCGCAACGCCCAGACCACCGTGATCGCGCCCACCGGCACCATCGGTCTGGTGATGGACTGCGACACGACCGGCATCGAGCCTGACTTTGCCTTGGTCAAGTTCAAGAAGCTGGCCGGTGGCGGCTACTTCAAGATCATCAACCAGTCGGTTCCGGCGGGTCTGGAGGCCTTGGGCTATTCGTCGTCGCAAATCGCGGAAATCGTGGCCTATGCCGTGGGCCATGGCTCGATCGGCAACTGCCCCGGCATCAACCACACCGCGCTGATCGGCCACGGCTTCGGCCCGCGCGAGTTGGAAAAGATCGAAAGCGCGCTGCCTTCGGCCTTCGACATCCGCTTCGTCTTCAACCAGTGGACGCTGGGCGAGGATTTCTGCAAGGGCACCCTCGGCATTCCGGCCGAAAAGCTCGCCGATCCGACCTTCGACCTGCTTCGTCACCTCGGCTTCACAAAAGCCCAGATCGACGCGGCGAACGACCACGTTTGCGGCACCATGACGCTTGAAGGTGCGCCTTTCCTGAAAACCGAACACTATTCGGTCTTCGATTGCGCCAATCCGTGCGGCAAGACCGGCAAGCGCTATCTGTCGGTCGAAAGCCACATCTACATGATGGCGGCGGCGCAATCCTTCATCTCGGGCGCGATCTCGAAGACGATCAACATGCCCAACTCGGCCACCATCGACGAAACGCTGGCCGCTTACGAATTGTCGCACTCGCTCGGCATCAAGGCCAATGCGCTGTACCGTGACGGCTCGAAACTGTCGCAGCCCCTGGCATCGGCGCTGGTCGAGGATGACGAAGAGGCTGAAGAAGTCCTTGCCTCCGGGTCGGCACAGGAAAAGGCCGCCGTTCTGGCCGAGAAGATCGTCGAAAAGATCATCTACCGCGACGTGATCCGCACCAACCGCGAAAAGCTGCCCGAACGCCGCAAGGGTTACACCCAGAAGGCCATCGTTGGCGGGCACAAGGTCTATCTTCGCACCGGCGAATATGGTGACGGGCGCTTGGGCGAAATCTTCATCGACATGCACAAGGAAGGCGCGGGCTTCCGCGCGATGATGAACAACTTTGCCATCGCGATCTCGGTCGGCCTGCAATACGGCGTGCCGCTGGAAGAGTTCGTCGAAGCCTTCACCTTTACCCGCTTCGAACCGGCGGGCATGGTGCAGGGCAACGACAGCATCAAGAACGCGACCTCGATCCTCGACTACATCTTCCGCGAGTTGGCGATCAGCTATCTCGACCGCACCGATCTGGCCCATGTCAAACCCGAAGGCGCGTCCTTCGACGACCTTGGCCGCGGTGATGTCGAAGGCAAGCGCAACTTTGGCGAGGTGTCCGATAATCAGGCGTCGAAGTCGATCGAGATGCTGAAATCGATTTCCTCGACCGGGTACCTGCGCAAGCGTTTGCCGCAAGAACTGGTGGTTTTCCAGGGCGGGCTTGCATCCAGCGTGCAACCCTTGGGGGCCGAGGCGATGACGATGACCAGCTTCGTCGCCGAAACCTCGATGACTGCGCTTGCGTCTGGCACGGTCAGCATGGACGCCCGCACCAAGGCAAAGATGCAAGGCTACGAGGGCGACCCCTGCGGCGAATGCGGGAATTACACCCTCGTGCGCAACGGCACCTGCATGAAGTGCAACACCTGCGGCGGCACCAGCGGCTGTAGCTGACGCCGTTCGTGCCTTTGTAGCTGCGGCAAAAGTTTGTCGTGCGGGCCCCTTCGGGGGCCCGTGCCGTTTGACAGGTACCCTCCGTGGGCGCTGGATGGGTTTACTGCAATAGCGATACGGGGCCGCCAAATGCCGATTGCTTCTTCTGCGGGCACCCGTCCTACGACAGAAACGCTTACTCTGCGCTACTCGCGCGGTAGGTCGCACGGTCCAGCCAGTCCGGGTTGATTTCCACACCCCAGCCCGGTTCGGCGCTGATCGTGGCATGGCCGTCTTCGATACGGTAGGGGTCGTTCCGGAACAAGCCTTGTTGCCACGGGTAGTAATCGGCGCCTTCGATCGAGAATTCGAGGTATTTGCCAGCGTTTGGCAGGGCCTTGAGCAAATGCATGGTGCATATGGTCACAAGGCCGAGATTGGCTGCGTGCGGTGTCACGGGTAGGCCGACGCGGGCGGCCATGCGCGCGACGTGCAAGGTGCGGTGGATGCCGCCCATATACATCACGTCGGGCTGAACGATATCGACCGCGCCACGGTCGAGCATCAATTGCCAGCTTGAATATTCGCAGTCCTGCTCGCCCCCCGTCACATCGAGGGCGAGGGCGTCGCGCACCTCGGCTGTGGCGTCATAGTCCCAGTAGGGACAGGGTTCTTCGAAATGGCCGATGCCGTGGTCTTCCAGCATCTGCCCCACCTTGATGGCGCGGGTGGGCGAATAGCAGGAATTGGCGTCGACCAGTTTGTCGATACCGTCACCCAAGGCTTTGGCGACGGTGGGGATCACCTCTTCGGTGCGGCCGGGCCACTCGTCCAGGTCGCGACCACATTCGCGCCCGACCCGCCATTTGAAGGCGGTGAAGCCCTGTTCGTCGCGCAGTCTGACGAAGCGTGCGGCTTCATCGACAGGCGTGATGTCGCGCTTCATCGAGGAGGCATAGGCGCGCAGTTTGCCAGGGGTGCCGCCGAGAAGTTCGACGACCGGCTTTCCTTGCAGTTTGCCGTTAAGGTCCCAAAGGGCCGTGTCGAGACCAGCCATGGCGCGGCGCAGATAAGAGCCGGGAAACTTGTGTTCGCGTTCTTGGATCAGGGCCAGCGTATCGGCGAAATCGGTGGCGTCGGTTCCCAGCGCATGGGGGGCGATCTGTCGGTGGAAGACTTCGACAGTTATGTCGGCCAGGTAGGACGACACCTGACCCCAGCCTTGCGCGCCCGTTTCTGTCGTGACGCGCGCAAAGGCGAGGTCGGCAGTGCCAAAGGTCTCGAGCCGCGTGATCTTCATTCTGTCCCCCTGAAACTGGCATCGCCCCGCATTTACGCACGTCAGACAATCGTGGAGAGGCCCCGGCGTCTGTTCCGTTAGCGACCTTTCTTCGCCGGGAGCCTGCGGCCCCATCCGTTCGGATATGGCCGTGTCAGGCTGGGCCGCGTCCGAAAGCCGAAGGTCGGGGTCGGCCACCGACCGATGGGCCGGACAACCTGCGCGGGCACGCTATTCGCAAAACAAGCGCAAGGGACAGGCCGTGGGGGCCGGTCCGCATCGGGTAGAAACCTATGGGCGCTTTGGCATTGGACGCGGCAGACCTTCGGGTCGTGCAGAAAAGTCTCGAGATCACCGATCTGGACTTCGGTTACAGGTATGGATCGTTCCGGTCGGTCGACCGGTTCCTCGGGCAACTTTCCGATACGCATGTTGGCTTGATCACCTGGCCAGGCGGCAGCCTTTCTGAAAAAGACCCCGGCCGTTACGGCTTCGACTTTGACGGGCTGTTCAACCCCGCGCTGAACAAACCCGGGTTGGCCGAGATGTTCACGATTGCCCGAGAAGAAGGGGTAGGGCTGTCTGTGGTATTGCCGACAGCGCGCTATGACGGAAACGACGCGGCCCTGCGGACGGATGTGCGCGAATTCATGGGCAAAGTGCTTTCGGGGCATTACGGCACCCCGCCGACGCATCTGCAATTCGAGGTCGGCAACGAATGGTATTGCGTCTTTGGCAACGGCATCGCGGATGCACAGGCTTATGGCCACGTGGCCGATATCTATGTGGACGAGATTTCTTCTGCCTTGAATGATCCTTCGGTCAATCGGATCGGAGCCGATATCTCGATTGCGGTGCAGTCCGGGCGCACGATGGCCGAGGATGCGGCGGTGCGGTCCGAATTCCAGGATGATCACCTTGCCGAGGTCGATCTGGTCACCCATCACCGCTTTGCCTTTACAGCGGTCGGTGTCGACAAGTCGGTGGATGAGGTCGGCCGTATCCTCGACGCGTGGGAGGCAGACGCCCGCGACGTAGGCGGCGACCGACCCGCGCTTTTTCTGGGCGCCTACAACGTAGGGTCCCTGACGCGGGAAGAAGCACTTGACGACTATATCAAGGCGGAAACGGCCGACGGGCACGCGATCACGCTTGGTGACATCGATCTGGACGGGCGCAGTGATACGGACTTCGAGCGGTTCTGGCAGGCTGCGCTGGACAAACGCGACTACGGCGCCGAGCATCCGCGCCTCTTGCTGGAGAATTTTGCCGAATATGGCGGCGAGGGGATGGGAGCTGCTGCAACCTATGGTTCGGATACGGAGCACTCCGGCCGGCTGTCCACGCAAGATACCTATGGCAACGCGCAGCATTTCGTCGGACAGGACATGCTGGACATGCTGGGCGAATCGACCGTCGGCACGCGGGTTCTGAGCATCAGCCTCGGGAACGACCGCAGCGATTCCGTCTGGACGTATGCGTTCGAAAACGACGACAAGCTGGTGGTGTTCCTGTCGGCTGACAAAGCGCCTCCGGGAAAGATGACGGTTTCGCTCGAAGGGTTGGGGACGACCTATAAAGCGGTGTACGGCGATAGCCTGGCCTCGCAGGTTCCGACCGACTGGATGGAACGGTTCGGGGTCCCCGACAACCCGGCAGTAGACGAGACGAACGAGGGCAAGGGTTATGCTATCGGTGTGCGCGAGGCCGCGACGCCGGTCATCACCGAGACTGGCGTCACGGTCGATTTGGACAAGCCCTACGAGGTGATCCGCCTCAGCTTTGCCAAAAGCGACGCCGGTCTGCACGAGATCGAAGGCTATACCGAAGATCACGGGGTGGAACTTGCCGGCTCGGAGACGGTGCATGGCTTTACCTTCGAAGCGGCGGACGATCCTGACCATCTGGCGACTGCAGCGATGATGTCCGACCTTCCAAGCGTACAACCGGACGACCAGCCAGACCTGCAGGAGGAGTCCGCAGATCATGCCGATAGCGGGTCGGATTTCGGCGCGGGCGGATTCTTGCTCGCCCTGCTGCCGTTCTTGTTCCTGCTTTAAGCTGCCGGGTCCGCCTCGCGTCGGTTCCAGCGGATCGAGGACCAGAGCGACACACCGATCAGCGCCGCGCCGCCAAGGCCGGTGATGACCTCGGGGATGTGGGTGATGGTCTGGCAGAACATGATCACCGACAGGATCAGGATGGCATAGAAGGCGCCATGTTCGAGGTAGCGGTATTGTTGCAGCGTGCCGCGTTCCACGAGCATGATCGTCATCGAACGCACATACATGGCCCCGATGCCAAGCCCGATGGCGATGACGAACAGATTGTCGGTCAATGCGAATGCGCCGATCACGCCGTCGAACGAGAACGAGGCGTCGAGCACTTCGAGGTAAAGGAAGGCGCCGACCCCGCCCTTGGCCGCCGCCGACAGGGTTTGCTGGCTTTGGTCGAGCAGGCCGCCGATGAATTCGACGACAAGGAAGGTGAGCAGACCGTAGATCGCCGAGGTGGTAAAGGCGGTGCTTTCGGCACCGGGCAGAAGTTTGGCGAAGATCAGGATGAAGATCAGCACCACGCCCACCTCGACCCCGCGGATTGTGGCGGTGCGCGACACGCGCTCTTCAAGCCAATGTACCCAGTGCACGTCTTTTTCGGCGTCGAAGAAATAGGTCAGGCCGACCATCATCAGGAAAGCCCCGCCAAAGGCCGCGATGGGCAGGTGCGCGTCATGCATGATGCGCGAATATTCCGCCGGTTGGGTCGAGGCGAGCACCACGGCCTGCCACGGGCCTATTCCTGCGGCGATGACGACGATGAGCAAGGGAAAGACGATCCGCATGCCGAAGACCGCGATCAGTATGCCCCAAGTCAGAAAGGCGCGCTGCCATTCGGGGCGCATGTCCTTGAGCTTGTTGGCGTTGACGATGGCGTTGTCGAACGAGAGCGAGATTTCAAGCACGGCGAGCACAGCGCAGATGAAGAAGACGGCGAGCATCCCCCCAATCGTGCCGGTGGAAAGCCATCCCAGCCATGCGCCGAGGAGCAGGCCAAGGGCGGTGACGATGAAGGCCCATGTGAAATAGGACAGGGTGGGTTTGGCTTCAGAAAAGGGAGTTCCGGTCATTGGGGCAGGTTCCTGAGACCCGTGCATTGCGGGCAGCGCGGCGCAAGATGCGTCGGGGCCGGATCGGGGCCAATGCCATGCTGCGGGTCCATGCGACGTTCATTTCCGCGGTGCCGACATCACGGACGCGTCGCAAACGTCCGCCAGAGGGGCCCGGTCACCAGGGTTTTTGCCCCATGCCGAGGCGTAACGCGACAATGGCGCATCGCAGAGAAAAGGCAAGCCGGTTGCGGTTGGTTCCCTATGGGTCACCTTGGCGGAACAAGGCCGCGAGCGCTGCGGTGTCGATGGCGGGCAGCATGCCGCCCGGTGGTTTGAAGGTGGGGACGGGGTCAGCGGCGACAAGAGCGTTTACGATCGCCTCGTCCGTGGCCTCGACCGCAGCGAGATAAAGCGGATCTATGTGGTGCGGGTTCAGCGTGGCCGCTTGGTTCAGATATCCGGCGCTGTCGGGCATGGGGCCGATATCGGCGGTGGAAAAGGCAAGGAAGATGTCGCCCGAGGAATTGCCCCCTGCCGTGCCGGTCCGCCCGATGCCGAGGGCGGCGCGCTTGGCGAGAGCCTTCAGCGACAAAGCCGAAAGCGGCGCATCGGTGGCTAGGATGACGATGATCGACCCCGTCTCGCGCGGCAAGGGGGATACATCAGGCATCAGGCTGGCGAGCGGTTTGCCAAGGATCGTCAGCCAGTCGCGCAGGCCGTGATTGGCTTGAACAAGGGCGCCGAGCGTATATTCCTGACCGATGCTGATGCGGCGCGAGGCGGTGCCGGTGCCTGCCTTGAAGCCGTAAGCCACCATGCCGTTGCCGCCGCCTATATTGCCTTCGGCTACGGGGCCTGCGGCGGCTGTAGCGATGGCAGCGATGGCGTGGTAAGGGGTGACGCGCATGGCGTTGATGTCGTTGAGCCTGCCGTCATAGGTTTCGGCCACCACCGGCATGGCCCAGGCGTGACCGGCGAAATGGCTGGCGTAATGGTCGATCATCCATCGGGTGGCGCCCGTGTGGCAGGCCCCGATCGCATGGGTGTTGGTGATCAGGATCGGTCCGCCGAAATAGCCCGCGTCGTCGATCCAATGCGTGCCGGTCATCTCGCCATTGCCGTTGAACGAGAAATGGCCCGCCATGACGGGGCGGGGGTGGTCCGCATCCTGACGCGTGCGGACCGCGGTGACACCGGTGCGCAGATGGATTTCAGGGTCGGTCAGGGTGGTGAAGCCGACGCTGACGCCCGCCACATCGGTGATGGCATTAAGCGGGCCGGGGGTGCCGCGAAATGGCAGGCCAAGGTCACGGGCGCGGGGTTTTGCTTTGGTCATGGTGCCAGAGTGGGGGCTTTGGCTGCGCCTGTAAAGCCGCGCCTGTGGCACGCGTCGCGGCGGGGGGCTTTGCGCCCCCCGCACCCCCCTCGTGGGTCGCTACGATGCCGTGCGTTGCGCCATGGGCTGATGTTGCGCCATGGATATTTGTGCCAAGGAGAAGGGCAAGGGCGGGCGTTCCCCCTTCTCCTTGGTTCAAATATCCCGGGGGTGCGGGGGCTGGCCCCCGCCCTGTGCGGCGAAACCTGCACTGGACTTATCGGCACGGGTCTGTTGGTCCTATAGCGGAAGGGTGCAGTAGGGGAATATGCTGCCCAAGACCCCGCGCTTTGCGGGGCTATCGCCATTTCACCGAAAGGACGCGCCCCATGGAAGGGTTGGACCGTTTCAACGACATCAGCGAAGTGGTCGAGGCCGACCGCGCCCATGTCTGGCATCACCTGAGCCAGCACAAGCAATATGAAACCGGCGTCGATCCGCGCGTGATCGTCGAAGGCAAGGGCATGAAGGTCTGGGATGCCAAGGGCAAGGAGCATCTCGACGCCGTGTCCGGTGGCGTCTGGACCGTAAACGTGGGCTACGGGCGCGAGAGCATCGCCAATGCGGTGCGCGACCAGCTGATCAAGATGAACTACTTCGCAGGCGCGGCAGGCTCGATTCCCGGATCGATCTTTGCCCAGCGGCTGATCGAGAAGATGCCGGGCATGGCGCGGGTCTACTATTCCAACTCGGGGTCGGAAGCGAACGAGAAGGTCTACAAGATGGTGCGCCAGATCGCGCACAAGCATCATGGCGGAAAGAAGTGGAAGATCCTGTATCGCGACCGCGATTATCACGGCACGACGATTGGCACGCTGGCGACCAGCGGTCAGGACCAGCGGGCGATGCAATACGGCCCCTATCCCGAAGGCTTCGTGCGGGTGCCGCATTGCCTCGAATACCGCAAGCAGTGGGACGTGGAAAACTACGGCGAGCGCGCGGCCGAGGCCATCGAAGAGGTGATCCTGCGCGAGGGGCCGGATACGGTGGGCTGCCTCGTGCTGGAACCGGTGACGGCTGGCGGTGGCGTTATCGTGCCGCCGAAGGGCTATTGGGAGAAAGTGCAGGAGATTTGTCGCAAGTATGACATCCTGCTGCATATCGACGAGGTCGTCTGCGGACTGGGCCGCACCGGCACGTGGTTCGGCTACCAGCATTACGGCATCCAGCCCGATTTCGTGACCATGGCCAAGGGTGTCGCCAGTGGCTACGCCGCGATCTCCTGCACGGTGACGACCGAAAAGGTCTTTGCCCTGTTCAAGGACGACCCGACCGACACCATGAGCTATTTCCGCGATATCAGCACCTTTGGCGGCTGCACGGCAGGCCCTGCGGCGGCGCTGGAGAACATGGCAATCATCGAGCGGGAAGGCCTGCTGGAAAACACCATCAAGATGGGCGATTACTGCCTGCAAAGCCTGCATGGGCTGATGGAAAAGCACAAGGTGATCGGCGATGTGCGCGGCAAGGGGCTGTTCCTTGGCGCCGAACTGGTGGCCGACCGCGTGACCAAGGAAGCGGCGGATGAAAAGAAGGTGATGGCGGTGGTGGCCGACTGCATGGCGCAAGGGGTGATCATCGGCGCGACCAACCGTTCGCTGCCGGGGCTGAACAATACGCTGTGTCTTTCGCCCGCGCTGATCGCCACCAAGGATGATATCGACCATATCATCGACGCGATGGACGGGGCGCTGGGCCGCGTCTTCGCCTGACCCGCTTGCGATGGATGCGCCTTAATGGCGCATCCTGCGCGGTCCCGTCGGGGCCGCGTTTTCGTTTGCGGCGCGCCCTTGCGGTAACGCGGGGGCGGGGCTAGGTCTTGGGCCTAAGCACAGGGGAAAAGCCATGTTCACCGGAATTGTCACCGACATCGGACGCGTCTTGAAAACCGAGCAGCAGGGCGACCTGCGCGCGCGGATCGGCACGGGCTATGATGTGAACGGCATCGATATCGGGGCGTCTATTGCCTGCGACGGAGTCTGTCTGACGGTAGTGGCGCTGGGCAGCGATCCGCAGAACTGGTTCGACGTGCAGATCAGCGCGGAAACCGTGTCCAAGACCAACCTGTCGGGCTGGTTGCAGGGCAAACGGATCAATCTGGAGCGGGCTTTGAAAGTGGGTGACGAACTGGGCGGGCATATCGTGTCTGGCCATGTCGACGGGCTTGCCGAGGTGGTGGGCTTGCGTCCCGAAGGCGACAGCCTGCGCGTGACCTTCCGCGCGCCGCATCATCTGGCAGGGTTCATCGCGCCCAAGGGATCGGTTGCGCTGAATGGCACCTCGCTGACGGTGAACGAGGTGGAAGCGACGGATTTCGGGATCAATTTCATTCCGCATACCCAGACCGCCACGACATGGGGCGAGGTGCGCCTAGGCGACCGCGTGAACCTCGAGATCGACACGATGGCGCGCTATGTCGCGCGGCTGCGTGAGTGGGGGCAGTAAGCGCGCCGGCGACGAATTTTCTGCGAAAATTCGGGGGGGCTTTATGCCCCCCCAACACACACACGGCGCGCAAGGGCGCGCCTCTCCCCGAGGATGTTGGGACCAACGAGAACGATGGACGGGGCTTGGGGATTGTCGCGGTCATGGATTTAGAGACATGTCCCATCGGTCGAGCCCGCCACCGAACCCCGAGGGTGTGATCTTGCAGACCTCGATGCCGAAGGCTTGGTAGAAACCCCGGCTGTGTTGGCTGGTTGCGAGGTCGAGCCGTCCCGGACCGGATCGAGCGTGCCATGTCCAGTCTGGCCTGCATCAGAAGCGCGCCGATACCTTGGCCTTGCCGCCTTTTGCGGACCATACCCCATGGAAATGAGGCGTGGCGCAGGTTCGGTGAAACGGTCAGCCCGCCGCAGGCGATGATCGCCCACATTCAGTCAGAACGATGTAGGAATCGAGGGTTGCTTCCAAGGCCTCGAGATGGCCTTGAAATTCTTCGCGTTCTTCAAAGGCGAAGGCGACGCGCATACTGCTGTCGAAAACCACGAGGCAGGCGGGCAAGTCGTCGGGGCGGCAGGGGCGGAATGTGGCGGTTTGCATGTGCATAGCCTCGTTCGGCCAAAGCTGGTCGATCTCGTCTGCTGTCGGGCTGTGCGCTCTTGTCCGCTGGCTGTATGGGCTCACGGCTAAGGCAATGCCAATAGGTGTTGAAACTGTGACGGTTCTGGCCCTTCGAGCTTTCACACTTGCCCAAATATCCTCGGGGGGTGCGGGGGCGGACAGCCCCCCGTCGCGGGCGGGCACAGGCGCGGAGGACGCAGTGACGCGCGCGGGCCTGAATTTTCGTAGAAAATTCGTGCGCGCGGGGCGCGGCGGTGTCGTTGCACAGATGCTGTGCGGCGCCCTTGCACTGGCAATCGGCCGTCACATTGGTTAGGACGGGCCAAGAGCGGCAGGAGCCTGACGATGAGCGAGATGAAGACGGATTATTCGGATGCGATTTCCTCGGTCGAGGAGATCATCGAAGACGCCCGCAACGGGCGGATGTTCATTCTGGTGGACCACGAAGACCGCGAGAACGAAGGCGATCTGGTCATCCCCGCGCAGATGTGCACGCCTTCGGCTGTCAACTTCATGGCCACCTATGGCCGCGGGCTGATCTGTCTGGCGATGCCCGCCGCGCGTGTCGATGCGCTGGGTTTGCCCTTGATGAGCGCCAAGAATTCGAGCCGACACGAGACCGCGTTTACCATGTCGATCGAGGCGCGCGAGGGTGTGACCACAGGAATTTCGGCCGCCGACCGGGCCTTGACGGTTTCGGTTGCGATCGATCCGACCAAGGGGCCGCAGGATATTGCCACTCCCGGACATATTTTTCCGCTGCGCGCCCGCGATGGCGGCGTGCTGGTGCGGGCGGGCCATACCGAGGCGGCGGTCGATGTCAGCCGTCTGGCGGGGCTGAATCCTTCGGGCGTGATCTGCGAGATCATGAACGACGATGGCACCATGGCGCGGTTGCCCGACCTGATCACCTTTGCCCAGAAGCACGGGCTGAAGATCGGCACGATTTCCGACCTGATCGCATATCGGCGGCGGCATGACAATCTGGTGAACGAAAAGGCTGTAAAGCCGATCACCTCGGCGCATGGCGGCGACTGGCTTATGCGGGTCTTTTCCGACGAGACGCAGGGTGCCGAACATGTCGTGCTGACCAAGGGCGATCTGACCGGTGACGGCTCTGTTCTTGTGCGGGTCCATGCGTTGAACCCGCTGGAAGATGTGCTTGGCATCGGCGGGGCTGGGGATTTGCCAGCCGCGATGCGGTTGATCGCTGCCGAGGGGCGGGGGGCGGTGGTGCTGCTCCGCGACACCACGATGAAGATGGTCGAAGGCGGCGAGCATTCGCCCCAGACCCTGCGGCAATACGGGCTTGGCGCACAGATCCTGTCGGCGCTGGGGCTTTCGAAGATCACGCTGGTAACCAATTCCAAAGCGCCGCGCGTCGTTGGGCTGGAAGCTTATGGCCTTTCGATCACGGGCACGCGCCCGATCACGGAGTAACGGCGATGGCTGCGAACGAGACGCATTACACGCTGGCCCTGCCGGTGTTCGACAAACCGGTGAAATTGCTTGTCGTGGTGGCACCCTATTACAAGGACATCGCCGACAATCTGGTGGCAGGCGCCCGTGCCACGGCGGCGGCCTGCGGGGCCGAGGTCGAGGTGATCGAGGTGCCCGGTGCGCTCGAGGTGCCGACCGCCATCGCGCTGGCCGAACGGCAGGCGAAATTCGATGGTTACGTGGCGCTTGGCTGTGTGATCCGGGGAGAGACTACTCATTACGATACGGTCTGCAATGACAGCAGCCGCGCGATCAGTCTTCTGGGCCTGCAGGGGGCCTGCATCGGAAACGGGATCCTGACGGTCGAGAACCGCGCGCAGGCCGAGGTGCGGGCTGATCCTGCGGGTCAGAACAAGGGGGGCGGGGCCGCCGCTGCTGCCTTGCATCTTGTGGCGCTTTCCCGCAAATGGGCGACCCAGACCAAGGGGATCGGATTTCGGGCATGACCACCCAGACGGACAAGAAACAGATGCGCTCGGCAGCAAGGCTTTACGCCGTGCAGGCCTTGTTCCAGATGGAGGTTTCGGGCCAGACGGTCGAAACGATCCAGAGGGAGTTCGAGACGCATCGTTTCGGCGAGATTTTCGACGGTGTCGAAATGGCCGAGGGCGATTCAAAGCATTTCCGCGCCGTGGTGGACGGGGCAGTGAACTGGCAAGCCAAGATCGATCAGATGACCGACCGCGCGCTTGTCGCCAAATGGCCGATCGACCGGATCGATCCCGTCCTGCGCGCCCTGTTTCGGGCCGCGGGTGCCGAGATGGTCGACATGGACACGCCGCCAAAGGTGGTGATCAACGAATTCGTCGATGTCGCCAAAGCGTTCTTTCCCGAGGGGAAGGAGTCGAAATTCGTCAATGCCGTGCTCGACCACATGGCGCGCGAGGCGAAACCGCAGGCGTTCTAGAGGCAACTTGCGGCTTTGACCACTTGGCCGCAGTTTTTGCGCCAATACCCGCCCAATGTTTCCGCTGTGAGCGCGATTTTGACTGGATCGTGGCGGAAATGAGGCTAGGCTCTCTCTAAGTGATAGGGAAGGATACGTCCGAATGCCGAAACTCGTCCGCCTGTATATCAAGAGTTGCGCTATCGGCTTTGCACTTGCCGTGGGGTTCGTGACAGCGCTGGTCGTGATGGATGTGGCGGGCTTTCAACGGCTGATCCTGTCGACCGATATGGGCTGGGTCGCGGCGCTGATGATGATCATGTTCAACGGCGTGGTGTTTTCGGGCATGCAATTCGCCATTGCGATCATGCTGATGGCCGAAGATGACGATGATGACCGCGGGCCACGTGGCGGGCGGATGATTCCGATTCGCGTCGAGGCCGTGGCGCGGTCGCGTCAGGTCACGCCGCGCCGTCGCTGAGCGGTTATCGCAAGACAGAAACGGCTTTGGTCCCCGCGAAAGCGGGGATTTCGATTTGTCGTTGCGCCCTGTCAGGCAGATTTTACGGATAGGCAGGTGGCGGGCCCGCAGCGACCGTGGATGGCATGGTTTCCCGAGAGCCAGAGGTCTCAGGTGGGCACCAGGTAACAGGACCAGGATCCTGTCAGAGCCAGCATCCATTCGTTTGCTTATCGGCCACTGGAAAAGAGCCTCGCACGCGAAGAGCAGCACCCGCCGAGAACAGACATAGGGCGTGGGGCGGGGGGATGCAAGACAGGCTTGGGGCGGCTTGCAGGATGTTCCTGTTTGGTTCATCTTTTGACCATGAACCGATCGCTCGACACTTTGCCCGTTATGCCCGGCCAGCGCCTTGCGCGGGGCGTGTGCCGAGCGCTCAGGTCGCTCGATTTCGTGACAGTGGAGGAAATGGTGCCCGCGCCAGGGTTGCGTGTCGATGTGATGGCGCTGGGTCCCAAGGGCGAAGTGTGGGTGATCGAGTGCAAATCGGGGCGGGCAGATTATGCGGCTGATCGCAAGTGGCAGGGATATCTGGACTGGTGCGACCGCTTTTTCTGGGCGGTCGATGCGGAGTTTCCGGTCGACCTGCTGCCTGCCGGCAACGGGCTGATTCTGGCCGACGCCTATGATGCCGAGATACTGCGGATGCCACCTGCGGTGCCGCTTGCACCGGCGCGGCGCAAGGCAGTGGTGCAGAAATTCGCACGCCATGCGGCTTTGCGCTTGCAGTCATTGCGCGATCCGACAGGGGGAGTCTGGCTTTAGCGGCGCTTGGGTTTGCCGCCGTCGGCGACAAGGCGGGCAGCTTCTGCTGCTGCGCGCAGTTCTTCGGCGATTTCTTCGGCCTCTTCGGGGTCGAAGTCGAGAGGAAGTTCGATGCCGCCCTCGGCCTCGATATATATACGCACCATGCCAAGGTCGGTCGGCCCGATCTGGATGTTGGCGGCGATGTCGCTTTGCTTGTCGATGCCCATGTCAGTCCCCGTTTATCTGCCGGTTTGCGTTGGCTTCGGGCCTAGCGCGGGATTGCGGGCGAGGCAAGGCGATCCCGTGCCGATCGGTTGCATCTGCCTCTTGCAATCGGCAGGGCGTGGCGGTAAATCGCCCGCAGTGCAGCTTTAGCTCAGTTGGTTAGAGCACCAGATTGTGGATCTGGGGGTCCCCCGTTCGAGCCGGGGAAGCTGTACCATCCTTCGCTTTGATGATCGTGGATCCGCCATTGGCGGTGGCCAAGTCGGTACCCTGCGGCGTTCGCCGGCCGATACCCTGCGGCGTTCGCCGGTCGAGAAAAGAAAAAACCTGTTGCGGGATTTGGCAGGTTCGCTTGTGCGTGGCGGTCAAGGAACATGGCGCTGCCGATGCATCCGGGCCGGGCTGCTGTGCGGCAAGGCAGGCGCGGGTTTTAGCCCCGCGCCAGGCAGTTTTTGGGGCTGACGCTTAGTCGCGGGCACGTTCCACGTAGGAGCGGTCTTCGGTGTTGATCACGATGCGGGTGCCTGCGCCGATGTGCGGGGGCACCATCACGCGGACGCCGTTCGAGCAGGTGGCGGGCTTGTAGGAGGACGACGCGGTCTGACCCTTGACGACCGGTTCGGTCTCGGTGATCTCGACCGTCACCTTTTGCGGCAATTCCAGTGCGATGCAGACGCCTTCGAATGTTTTGAGATAGACCTTGATGCCTTCGGACAGGAACACGTCATCGTCGCCCACCACATCGGGGGTGACGGTGATCTGTTCATAGGTGGCGGGTTCCATGAAATGGTGGCCTTCGCCGTCGCTGTAGAGGAAATCGTATTCGCGTTCGTCCACGCTTGCCTTTTCGACCATCTCGGTCGTGCGCCAGCGTTCGGCGACCTTCACCCCGTCCGAGATGCGGCGCATGTCCACCGATGTCGTAGGCGTGCCTTTGCCGGGGTGGAAGTTTTCGGCTTTCAGCACGGCGTAGAGTTTGCCGTCCATTTCGACGACATTGCCCTTGCGGAGGGAGGAGGCGATGACTTTCACGGGGTCGTTTCCTTGCGGTTCCAGACAGAGGCGCGTATTTCGCGCCGGTTGGCGGGGCGTCTAGCGCATCTCGCGGGAAATCTCAATCGAAAGCGGGCAGGTCTGATGGGCGGGCAGTGGTGGGACAAGGCGCGGCATGCGGACCGGAGGGGCGTACTTTTGGCGCGCAACCGGATACAGGCGGCGCTGCGGGTCTGGCTGGCCGAGCACGAGTTTACCGAGGTCGATCCGGTGGCTTTGCAGGTCAGCCCCGGGAACGAGGCGCATCTGCACGCCTTTGCCACCCAAGCTATCGGCAATGACGGGGTGGCGCGCACGATGTATCTGCACACCAGCCCCGAATTCGCGATGAAGAAACTGCTGGCTGCCGGAGAGCGGCGGATCGCGGCCTTTGCCCATGTCTGGCGCAACCGCGAGCGCGGGGCGCTGCACAGCCCCGAATTCACCATGCTGGAATGGTATCGTGCGGGCGAGGATTACTCGGTCCTGATGGAGGATACCGCAGCCTTCCTGCGGCTGGCGGTCAAGGCGGCGCGGGGCGAGGTGTTGCGCTACCGTGACCGGGTTTGCGATCCGTTCCTGCCGTTCGAGCGGATCAGTGTGGCCGAAGCCTTTACCACCCATGCCGGGATCGACCTTTTGGCGACGGTCGGGCCGGACGGGGCGACCGATGCCGCTGCCTTGCGCGGGCAGATGGCGCAGGCAGGCGTGCGGGTGGCCGATGATGACACGTGGTCGGACATGCTGAGCCGCGCGCTGTCGGAAAAGGTCGAGCCGAACCTTGGCAACGGTCGGATCACTGTACTTGACCGCTACCCGGCCGCCGAGGCGGCGCTGGCACGGCCCGTGGTCGGTGACGGCCGCGTAGCCGAACGCTTCGAGGTTTACGCCTGCGGGGTTGAACTGGCCAACGGGTTCGGCGAATTGACCAATCCCGCCGAGCAGCGGCGGCGGTTCGGGCTGGAGATGGATGAAAAGGCGCGGGTTTACGGGGAACGCTATCCTTTGGACGAGGATTTTCTGGCCGCTCTGGCGCATATGCCTGCGGCGAGTGGGATCGCGCTGGGGTTCGACCGGCTGGTGATGCTGGCGACGGGTGCGCCGCGGATCGATGATGTGATCTGGGTGCCCGTGGCGGATTGAACCCATAAGTGGCCCTGCACGGGCGCATCGGGGCGGGATGCGAAGGCCAAGGGCCATCGATTTTGACAAATACAAGTCTGCTCAAAGACTTGACGGCGCGAACCCGCCTAAGGCGTGGCGGGTCGTGAACGCGGTGCGGAACCAAGGCCGCAAATTCAGGTTGTGTGGGGGATGAACCACCACATTTAGCGACCGGAGACTGCCGATGGACACGCCAACGGCCTTTGCGCGGCCTTGCCCGAAAAGCCTGATTCTTTGCCTTTCACACCTGCGCTGGGACCTTGTGTTCCAGCGTCCGCAGCACCTGATGACACGGGCTGCTGCGACGCATGATGTGATCTATTTCGAAGAACCACTCCGCGAGGCGGGCAAGCGGCCTTCGCTGCGGATGCGGCTGGACCGGTCGGGGGTGCGGGTTGCTACGCCGATTTTGCCCACCGATTGCCAGGATGTGTCGGGGGCCTTGAAGGGACTGGTCGATGGTCTGGTCCGCTCCGAGCCGCATGACCGTCTGGTGATGTGGTTCTATACCCCAATGGCGCTCGATTTCGCAGGCCATGTGGCGGCGGATGTGACCGTTTACGATTGCATGGATGAACTCTCTGCCTTCCGCGATCCGCCGGCAGGGTTAAGGGCCAACGAAGAGCGGCTGTTCCGGCAGGCCGATGTGGTCTTTACCGGCGGCATGAGCCTTTACGAGGCCAAGCGCGACAAGCATCCGCGGGTGTTCGCTTTCCCGTCAAGTGTGGACTCGGCGCATTTCGGGCGGGCGCGGGGCGATCTGGCCGACCCCGACGACCAGCGCGGTATCGCGTATCCGCGGGTCGGCTTCTTCGGAGTGATCGACGAGCGGATGGACATCGATCTGGTGGGTCAAGTGTCTGCTGCTTTGCCGGATGTGCAATTCGTCATGCTGGGGCCGATCGTGAAGATCGACCAAGCCGCTTTGCCGCGTCCGGCGAACCTTCACTGGCTTGGATCGAAAGCGTACGCCCAGCTTCCGGCCTATATGGCGAACTGGGATGCGGGCTGGATGCCGTTTGCGTTGAACGAGTCGACGCGTTTCATCAGCCCGACCAAGACGCCGGAATTTCTCGCGGCCGGACTGCCCCTGATGTCGACGCCCGTGCCCGATGTGGTGCGGGGTTACGGCGAGGGTCGGCTTGTGACTATTGCCGAGGGGCACGAGGCGGTGACCGATGTCTTACGCGGGTTGTTGGCCAAGCCCTCTTCGGGATGGCTGGCGAGCGTGGACAGCCATCTTGCTACCACGAGCTGGGACGCGACCTGGGAAGAAATGGAAGCGGAATTAGTGCGTGCCGGCGTGCGGAAGCGGACGCAGAATTTCCGCAGGTTGAAGACCTTTACCCCGACTTCGGGGTTGGAGGCTTCGGATGCATGATTGGCTTATCGTGGGTGCCGGTTTTGCGGGGTCGGTGATTGCGGAACGGATAGCGACGGAGCGGGGCGAAAAGGTATTGGTAATCGACCGGCGCGATCATATCGCGGGGAATGCCTATGACCATCCCGATGCGGCGGGGGTGATGATCCACCGCTATGGGCCGCATATCTTTCACACCAATTCGGCGGCTATTGTCGAGTATCTGAGCCGGTTTACGGAATGGCGACCTTATGAACACCGCGTTCTGGCGATGGTCGACGGGATGCTTTTGCCCATTCCGATCAACCTAGACACGGTCAACCGCCTGTATGGAATGGACCTCGACAGCGAGGGGATGGAAAAGTGGCTGGAGACGGTGCGCGAGCCGGTGGCCAAAATCGAGACGTCCGAAGATGTGGTAGTTTCGACCGTTGGGCGCGATCTTTATGAAAAATTTTTCAAAGGCTACACTCGCAAGCAATGGGGGCTTGACCCGTCGGAACTGGCGAAATCGGTGACGGCGCGGATACCCACGCGCACCAACCGCGATGACCGCTATTTCACCGACACCTACCAGCAGATGCCGCGTGACGGGTATACGCGCATGTTCGAGCGGATGCTCGACCATCCCAACATCGAGCTGCGTCTTGGGGTCGATTACCGCGACCTGAAGGATACGCCTGACTGGGGGCGGGTGGTATATACCGGACCGATCGACGAGTACTTCGACTTTCGCTTGGGGCGTTTGCCTTACCGGTCGTTGCGCTTTGAACATGTCACGCGCGACGAGGAATGGGCACAGCCGGTGGGGACGGTGAACTACCCGCAGACGGAAGAGTTCACGCGGATCACCGAATACAAGCATCTGACGGGTCAGTCGCACCCCAAGACCAGTGTCACTTACGAATATCCGTCAGCGACGGGCGACCCCTACTACCCCGTGCCACGCCCCGAGAACGAGGCACTGTTCAAGCGCTACGAGGCTTTGGCGGCCGAGGAACCGGACGTGTGGTTTGCAGGAAGGCTAGCTACCTATCGCTATTACAATATGGATCAGGTCGTGGCCCAGGCACTTTCGACCTTTTCCCGTATCGACGCGCGCCTTGGCGGTGTCTCGCGGCGCGGGCACAAGCTGGGGGGGGCTGCACATGCGGGATGATCGGGAGCAATGGTGGAGCAGTCCCGAGGTCTGGGGCGGGATCGAATGCACGCATGTCAGGGTGGGTGACGGTTACCGCGACCAGATTGTCGAGAACGGGCACCGCGCACGACGCGGCGATCTGGAGCGGATCGCAGGTCTGGGGATACGCACGCTGCGCTATCCGGTACTTTGGGCTTCGGTCGAGCGGAACGGGCGACGCGACTGGCGCTGGCATGATGCGCGGTTGGCAAAGATGCAGGCGCTGGGGATCAGGCCCGTCGCGGGACTCTTGCATCACGGGCTGGGGCCGGATGACCTCTCGCCCATGGACGCTGGCTTTGCCGAGGATTTCGGTGATTACGCCGAAGCCGTGGCGCGGCGCTATCCGTGGTTGCGGATGTTCACACCGATCAACGAGCCGGTGACGACGGCGCGGTTCAACTGTCTTTACGGCATATGGCATCCGCACCGCCGCGACGAGGCTTCGTTCTTGCGCATGGTCTTCGGGTCGGCGCAGGCAACGGTCATGGCCATGCGGCGGATACGGGCTGTCATCCCGCGGGCCAAGCTGGTTCAGACCGAGGATGTCGGACGGGTCTTTGCCGGGCCGGGGCTTGGCTATCAGGCTGATTACGAAAACCTGCGACGGTTTTTGTTCTTCGATCTGATATGTGGCCGTGTCGACCCGTCGCACGGGTTTTGGTGCAAGCTGGTGGCGGTGGGGGTGCAGGTCAGCGAGTTGCAGACGCTTTGTGATGCTCCGTGCCCGCCCGACATCATCGGTATCGACCAGTATCTGACATCGGACCGGTATCTCGACCCCGATCTTGCCGCGCATCCGCATACCCGTCCCGGCGGAAATGGCCGGGACCGCTATGTCGATGTGTCGGCGGTGCATGTCGCGGCGCTGGAAGGCCAGTGCGGCGTGATCCATCGCATCCGCGAGGTCCATGCCCGGTACAGCCTGCCCATCGCACTGACGGAAGTGCACAATGGCTCGACCCGTGAGGAGCAGTTGCGTTGGCTCGCCGAAGCCTGGGAGGCGGCGCAGCTGGCGCGCACCGAAGGGATAGCTGTCAAGGCAGTAGCCGTCTGGTCACTGCTCGGCACGACCGATTGGAACTCGCTTCTGGTGAGCACGGCCGGGCATTACGAATGCGGGGCCTTCGACGTGCGGAGCATGCCGCCACGTCTTACGGCCTTGGGCACTGCGGTGGCGGACCTCTGCGAGACCGGCAGTTTTTCGCATCCCACGCTAGAACGACCGGGGTGGTGGCGCCCCGAAAAGTCCGAGGCGGTCGAGGCGCTCTTTTCGGTGCAGGGAGACGAAGTGCTGGTACTTGCGCTGCGTGAAGCCTGCAAAATGCGTCGTTTGACGCTTGGTCCGCGCCCCGTGCTTGGTGTGATCCGTGCCGAGCGGATGGCCGACGGGCGACGGCTGCGGTTTCGCTTTTCGAGCGGGCTGGTCGTCGAAACGCAGGCGCAGGAGCGCCCTGATGCGGCAGTGCATGCGGTGCTGGACCTGATCCTTGATGGCGAGACGGGCCATCTGCGGTTGTCGCATCTGGCGATGCACGGTCAGTTCCGGATCGAACGGATGACAATAGGCGCAGTACGTCGCGTGCCGGTGCCGGCAGCCTATGAGCGGCGGGCGGGTCTGCCGGCCTAGCGTGCCGCAACGCTTGGACTACACGGATTTGTGACGTTCGTTGTGAAAGTCGCCAGAGCGTTCTACGCTTGGGTTGCAAACCGTTTTGCCGACGAAAGATGACAGTAGTACCCCCTTTGGATAGGTGTGTTCTTCCACATTCGGACGTATGAGGGGCGGACAGATGAAAAGGTGGTTCGTCGATATGGGATTTTTCAAAGCTTTGGCCGCTGCGGGCCTGTTCGGCTTGGCTGCTACGGCCGTGGTGGCCCAAGATCTGGGTGCCCCGACCGGTGAGGTCTTGATGACCATCACAGGCGCGATCGAACGCAAGAATGCCGGAGAGTCCGCGCAGTTCGATCTGGCAATGCTGGAAGCCATGGACCCGGTGACCGTAACGACTTCGACGATCTGGACCGACGGGGTGCAGGAGTTCCGTGGCGTGCCGTTGGTTCGGTTGATGCAGGAAGTGGGCGCTCAGGGTAGCATGATCGCCGCTTCGGCGCTGAATGACTACACCGTGCAGATCCCGATGGAAGACGCGGTCGAGGGCGGTGCGGTGCTGGCGTTCGAGGCGAACGGCGAGGGGCTTTCGGTCCGTGACAAGGGGCCGCTCTGGGTGATCTACCCCTACGATTCGAGCAAGGATTACCAAAGCGAGGTCGTCTATGCCCGCTCGATCTGGCAGGTCGCAAAGATGGAAGTGACTAAGTAACGTTTGCTTCGCTTGCCAAGGATGAAGGCGCCGCCCATATCAGGCAGGCGCCTTTTTTCTTCGTGGCGCGTTCCGGAGTCCCAGCCGATGACGATACCTGCGTTCCGCTTCGACAACACTTACAAGCGCGCCTTGCCGGGAATGTGGCTTGCGGTCGACCCAGTGCCCGCGCCAGCGCCGAAGGCACTGGTGTTGAATCATGCCTTGGCGCAGGAATTGGGGGTCGCGCTGGGCGAGGATGCGGCGGCGGTTTTGTCCGGGGCCAGTCTGCCCGAGGGGGCGGAGCCGATCGCGCAGGCCTACGCGGGCCATCAGTTCGGCGGGTTTTCACCACAGCTCGGGGATGGGCGCGCGCATCTGCTTGGTGAGGTAATCGACACGAAAGGCCGCAGACGGGACATTGCGCTAAAAGGGTCGGGCCGGACGCCATTTTCTCGCGGTGGCGATGGCAAGGCCGCGGTGGGGCCGATGCTGCGTGAATATCTGCTGGGCGAGGCGATGCACGCGCTTGGCATTCCCACGACACGGGCCTTGGCGGTGGTGGCGACCGGCGAGGATGTCTGGCGCGAAACCGCCTTGCCCGGTGCGGTCCTGACACGGGTGGCGGCAAGCCATGTCCGCGTCGGCACCTTCCAGTTCTTTGCCGCACGCGGCGAGGTGGAAAAGCTGCGCGCCTTGGCCGATTACACCATCGCGCGCCATTATCCCGAATGTGCGACGGCGGATAACCCTTATGTCGCGCTGTTTCAGGCGGTCACGGGCGCGCAGGCGCGGCTGATCGCAGGGTGGATGGGGGTGGGCTTCATCCACGGGGTGATGAACACCGATAACATGGCGCTGTCGGGTGAGACCATCGATTACGGGCCTTGCGCTTTCATGGAAGCTTATGCGGCGGGGACGGTGTTTTCGTCAATCGACCATGGCGGGCGCTATGCCTATGCCAACCAGCCGCTGATCCTTGGCTGGAATCTCGCGCGGTTGGCCGAGGCGCTGTTGCCGCTGTTCGATGCCGATGGCGACCGGGCGGTCGATATCGCCAACGGCCTGCTCGAAGGGATCGCGGGGCGGTATCGGGCGGAATGGCTGGCGGTGATGCGGGCCAAGCTGGGGCTGGTCGGAGTGGAGGACGGGGATGCTGACTTGGCCGACGGGCTGCTTGCCGCGATGGAGGGGCAGGGTGCGGACTGGACGCTGACCTTTCGCCGTCTGGCGGCCGCGGTGGCCGATGACGGGGCAGTTCTGCCGCTGTTTGCCGATGCAGGCCCGATGCGGGCATGGCTCGGGCGGTGGCGCGCGCGGCTGTCGGACGGGGCCGAGGCGCGGCTCTTGGCGGCCAATCCGGCGGTCATTGCGCGCAACCATCAGGTCGAAGCGGCGCTTGCGGCGGCGACGGGCGGCGATATGGCCCCGTTTCACGCGCTGCTCGCCGCCGTGACCGAGCCTTTCGTCGAACGCGAGGCCTTCATGCTGCCCGCGCCAAGCGGTTTTGGGCGTTACGTCACCTATTGCGGCACGTAAGCAGGGTGCCGGGCCGCTGCGCTGGCTCTATGCCCAAAAAGGCGCAACGGCGCGGTCTTGGCTGGACTGCGTTTAGTATTTGTTGGGATTGCCCGCGACGAGGGTGCCGGTGCCATCTTCGACACCGTCCTTGATCCAGGTCACGGCATCGCCCTTGATCTGGACCGACCAGCAGCTTGCGCCCTCGCCGTAGTCGAAACACATCTCGTCACCGTTGACCGACCATTTGGCGGTGTAATCAGCGCCCTTGATCACCCCGTCAGCCTGATAGAATTCGGTGTAGGCGCCGGATGCGAGCATGTTGCCCTGCACCGTGTTGCCGGCGATTGCAGCCTTGATCTGGTCGCCGGTTGCAAATGTCTGCGCCGAAACGGGCAGTGCCGCGAAGGCAAGGATCGCGGCGGTGTTGCGAAGGACGCGCATGTCTTTCTCCCTGATGTCCGTTCAGAAAGCTGTTGCATTCGGACAGATTGTCAAGCGCGGGGGCGCAGCGTGGCGGTCATGGCTTGGCCTGCATCAGCGACAAGGCGGCGGCGATAATTCTATCGTGCGAGGGCAGGGTTGCGGCATAGGCGGGGCCCGTGGCGATGAAGCTGTCTTCGGCGGTCAGGCGGGCAAGCGGGACGCCGGGGGCGGTTTCACAAAAATGCGCCATCAGCGCCTCGGCCACGCCGCCCGAGTGGCGGGTTTCATCGACGATCAGGATGTGGCGGCAGCCTGCGACCGCTGCGGTCAGCGCAGGTTTCGGCAGGGGCGACAGCCAGCGCGTGTCGATGATGCGGGTGGCGATGCCTGCGGCCTGAAGCGCGGGAAGTGCCTGATGCGACAGGAAGCGGCCATTGCCGAAGGTGACGATGGCAAGGTCGGTGCCCTTGCCCTCGGTGCCCACCTGACCCAAGGGGATGGTCCGCGACGGGTCGGGATAGCGGCGCAGCCATGCGCCGTCTTTTTCGGTGTGCAGGTCGCGCATCGGATAAAGCGCGATAGGTTCGACAAAGACCACGACGCGCTGTTCTTCACGCGCAAGGCGGACACATTCGCGCAGCATCATCGCGGCATCGGCCCCGTCCGAAGGCACCGCAAGGATGACGCCCGGAATGTCGCGCAGCACGGCAAGCGAGTTGTCATTGTGGAAATGCCCGCCGAAGCCTTTCTGATAGCCAAGCCCTGCGATGCGGATCACCATGGGGTTGGTGAATTGCCCTTCGGAAAAGAAGGGCAGTGTCGCGGCTTCGCCCCTGATCTGGTCTTCGGCGTTGTGGACATAAGCGAGAAACTGGATTTCGGGCAGCGGCACGAAACCGTTCTGCGCCATGCCGATGGCAAGGCCGAGGATGGATTGTTCATCGAGCAGCGTGTCGATCATCCGGTCTGGGCCGAAGCGGGCTTGCAGCTTTTGCGTCACACCATAGACGCCGCCTTTCTTGCCGACGTCTTCACCCATCATTACCAGTTCGGGGTGGGTCAGCATAAGGTCGGTGAGCGTCCAGTTGATCAGGCGCGACATGATCTGCGGGTCGTCCATCGCTTTGAGGTCAGCCCCGAAGGCGCTAGCGCGGGCTTGCGGGGCGGGGCCGTTCGTGGCGCGGTTCGCGCGGCGGGGCGGGGTGATCGCGGCCATGACTTGCGCTGCGGTTTGCAGGCGCGGGCGGGTGACGGCCTCGGCGGCGATGCGGGCCACTTGGTCGGCGGTTTCGGTATAGATCGCCAATGCGTCACGTGGTGTCAGCGCACCCGCTTGGCCAAGCAGGCGGACGGAATGGAGCAGGGGATCGTTGGCCTCGTCGGCCTCGACCTCTTCTCGGGGTAGGTAGGTTGTGGGCATGTCGGCCCCTGCGTGGCCGTAAAGGCGCAGGGTCCGCACATGCAGGAAGGCGGGTTTGCGGCGCGTGCGGACATAGTCGGCGGCGGCAAGGCCGGTGGCATAGGTGTCGTAAAGGTCGAGCCCGTCGCAGGCAAAATATTTCAGCGCGGGGCGGCTGGCGAAGGTGGCCGCGATCCAGCCTTGGGGGTTTTGGTCGAGATGCCGATGCCGTTATCCTCGCAGCAGAACAGCAGCGGCAGGGGGATGGATTGATAGGCCGTCCATTGCGCGGCGTTGAACGCCCCTTGGGCCGTGGAATGGTTGGCCGAGGCGTCGCCGAAACTGCAATAGACCAGCGCATCATCGGGCATCAGGGCGTGTTCGGGCCGGTGGCGGCGGGCGGCACCGATGGAATAGGCGGCCCCCACCGCCTTGGGCAGGTGGCTCGCGATGGTTGATGTTTGCGGCGGGATCATCAGCGCACGGCTGCCCAGCACCTTGTGCCTGCCGCCCGAGATCGGGTCTTCGCAGGACGAGGCGAAGGACAGGAGCATGTCGCGCGTCATCGTCTGACCCGGCACCTGTTCGGCCCGCGCGATCTGGAAGGCGGCGTCGCGGTAATGCAGAAAGGCCATGTCGGTCGGGCGCAGGGCGGCGGCGACGGCGGCAAGCCCTTCGTGGCCCGAGGAGCCGATGGTGTAGAACCCCTGTCCCGCCTTTTGCATGGCGCGGCTTTGCCGGTCGAGCGCACGGCTGGTGCAGCCTGATCGGAACAGCGACACGGCGAGGTCGCGGGTCAGCGGTCCGGCGGGCTTGCAGCCTTGCGGCAGGTCACCGGCCGCCACCCGGGACAGGAAGTTGGCGTGGACGATGTCGCAACGGTCCATCAGGTCACCTCGCCAAGGGTGGCATTGCACAACGGGCGTGTATCGCCAAGGTCACGGGAACTGTCACGGGAACTGTCACGGTCTGCGCGGTCGAGGGGCAAGGCGGGCTTCATGCTTGGTCCGGAATGGGATGCGGTTGTGCGTTCCAATTGGAAACCACAGTTAGTTCGAGCGGGCAACGGTCACCTGCCCGGACGGCCCCTTGATCGTCTTGCGAAGCTGCCGAAACGGGCCTACCCCCAAGCCTGCAGGATTGGGGTGTCAGTCCTGCAAACTCGTGCCGCGCAGCATGATTCCGCCCCACGGAACAAGCAGCGTCCATTCCAGACCGTCGGCGTGCCATTGCTTGCTGCATATGCCGTTCAGGGTTTCGACGCTGGGACGGATCAGCACCGTGCCGAACCCTTCGCGTAGCATCCCCGTATCAGGCGGCAAGCCACCGCTTTCGCGCCATACGAGGCTTGCACCAGCTTCCCCGGCGCTGACGGTCAGGTGCACCTGTCCCTTGCCAGCAAGGCTACCATATTTCGCTGCATTGGTCGCAAGTTCGTTGATCGTCAGGGCGAATGCGGTCGTGGTACCGGAAGGAATGTCAATGTCGGGACCGCTCCACACGAAGGAGTCGCCGGTTTCGCAATAGGGGGTCACGATGGATATGGCGAGTTCGCGCAGGCTTGATGTTCCTATCTGCAGGGGCCGGTCGGGAAGCGACAGGAAATGCGCCTTGCTCAGCGCACGGATGCGACCCGAAAGGTCTTTCAGCTCTGGCGCAGATGCCGGAGAGCGCAGCGAGCTTTGTGCGACCATCGATTGTATCACGGCAAACGCATTCTTCAGGCGGTGCGAAAGCTCTCGTGATAAAATAAGTGTTTCATTTTCGCGCTGGCGTCGGTCGGTGACATCGACTGTCAGACCGGCAAAGACGATCGGTCTTCCCGTAGCGTCGCGTTGGCAACGGCCCGAAGCAGAAAGCCAGCGCTCGCCCCCATCGCCCTTGATGCGGAACTCGGTGCGGTAGGCATCTCCGGTTTTAACTGCAACTGTGATCTCGTCTGTCACGCGGGGCCGGTCATCGGGGTGAATGGCGGCGAGAAACTGCTGCAAATGACCTGGCGCCGAGCCGTCCACCGACGTGTCGAGACCACACCATGCCAGTTTGTCGGCGCGGATTTCATCGCGATCGACGTCCCAGAGCCAAGTGCCAACCTCACCGGCTGCTTCGATGGCGAATTCAAGCTGGTCGCGCGAACGGCGCAATCCTGCCTCGGCCTCGCGCTGGTCGGTCACGTCGAAGTTGACGCCTACCATGCCGGTGAACTGGCCGGTCGCATCGAAACGGGGATTGGCCTCGGTCCGGAGCCAGCGCCAAGCGCCGTCGGCGCGCCGGTATCTGGCTTCGATGCAGAGCGGGGTCCGGTCAGCCATAGCCTGCCCGTAAGGCCCGCTAAGCAGGTTGTGATCGTCGGGGTGTAGCGTTTCAGCCCAAGTAAAGGTTTCAATGTCGTCCACTCCCCAGAAGTCGCGCAAGGAGCGATTGAGGAAGATGCAGTTTCCGGCAGCATCGCCCAGCCAGACCATGGCCGGGGTGGTCTCAAGGATCGCCCATGCCTCGGGATGGGACAAGACGGGCGGGTTGCTGTCGTTGGTTAAGGTCAGTTCCTTCTTTCTCACTGCGTCATTCCCTCGCTCCTTTTTTGGAACATCGCCAATTTCCGGGTCGGACGCGAACGCGCTGCGCCGCGCATGGTTCCGTTTGTTGCGGGGAATTTCCTGACACAGAGCGGGGCAAGCACCGTGGCGCCGATTTGACCGCACGTTGACGTCACGGGAGAGGGGGTGCATCTTGCGCTTCATGGATCAGCGAAGTGACATTCACGAGCGTTTGGCAGTGTCGTTGCGCGAAACACGCAAGGCACGGGGACTTTCGCTGGATGCGGTGGCAAAGCTGTCGGGCGTGTCGCGTTCGATGGTCAGCCAGATCGAACGGGGCGAAAGCAGCCCGACGGTTGCCACATTATGGAACCTGACGCAGGCCCTGCAGGTGGATTTCGCAGGGTTGCTGGAAGGCAAGCCTACGGCGGGGATCGAGGTGACGCGGGCGGGCGCGGCCCCCGTGATCGCGGGGCGGGGCGAAGGGGTGACGATCCGGATCCTGTCGCCTGCCGAGGCGGTGGGCGAGCACGAGGTTTACGATCTGGCTTTCGCTGCGGGGGGTGCGCTGGTGTCGGCGCCGCATTCGTCGGGGTGCCGCGAGCATCTGACTGTGATCGAAGGCGTGCTGTCGGTGCAGTCGGGAGACGAGGTGGATCGGTTGGGCGCGGGCGATGTGGCGCGCTATCCTGCGGACCGCGACCATGCGATCCGGGCGGTGGGCGGTGCTGCGCGGGCGATCCTGATTGTGCAGGACAGTTGAGGGCAATTTCTTCTGAAGTATTTTCGTCCGGTTTGGCGGATAAGTTTCCGCTATATTGACGGAAGGGCCTTGGTGTGCGAGATTTCCGTAAAAGCGGAAGGAGTTCTGTCATGGCGGATAAGGCGGCGTTTCTGGAGCATATCGGCGGGGTGCTTGAGGGCATCGAGGCCGAGGGCATGTTCAAGCGCGAGCGGCTGATCGGGGGAGCGCAGGGCGTGCGCGTCTCGATGGGCGGGCGCGAGATGCTGAACCTTTGTGCCAACAATTACCTCGGCTTGGCCGATGATCCGCGTCTGGTCGCGGCTGCGGAAGCGGCTATGGCGGGGCATGGCTTCGGGATGGCATCGGTGCGCTTCATCTGCGGGACGCAGGATTTGCACCGGCAGTTGGAAAAGCGGATCGCGGGGTTTCTGGGCAAGGACGATTCCATTCTGTTCGCCGCCTGTTTCGATGCGAACGGTGGGCTTTTCGAGCCGCTGCTCGGGGCCGAGGATGCGATCATCTCGGACAGTTTGAATCACGCGTCGATCATCGACGGTGTGCGCCTGTGCAAGGCGCGGCGCTATCGCTATGCCAATTCGGACATGGCCGATCTGGAAGCGCAACTGGTTGCGGCGCGGGCTGACGGGGCGCGGTTCGTCATGATCTCGACGGATGGCGTGTTTTCGATGGACGGGTATCTGGCGAAGCTTCCCGAGATCACCGCTTTGGCGGAGCACTTTGGAGCTTTGGTTATGGTGGACGATTGCCATGCCACGGGTTTCATTGGGCCCGAGGGGCGTGGGACAGCGGCGCATTTCGGGGTGGATGTCGATATCCTGACCGGCACGTTGGGCAAGGCGCTGGGCGGTGCTTTGGGGGTTATATTGCGGGGCCGCAGGCGGTGATCGACCTGCTTCGGCAGCGGGCACGGCCTTATCTTTTCTCGAACGCTTTGCCGCCGGCAGTCGTTGGGGCGGGCTTGGCGGCACTGGATATTGTCGAGGCTGCGGATTCCCTGCGGGCGCAATTGTTCGCCAACGCCGACTATTGGCGCGCAGGCCTGCAGGATGCCGGCTTCACGCTTCTGGCAGGCGGGCATCCGATCGTGCCGGTGATGCTGGGCGATGCGAAGTTGGCGCAGGGCATGGCGCAGGAACTGGCGACGCGGGGCGTGCACGTTGCCGGGTTCTTCTTCCCGGTCGTCCCGAAGGGAGCTGCACGCATCAGGACGCAAATGAATGCGCGACTGTCATGCGATGATCTGGATTTCGGGCTGGCCGCGTTTCGCGATGCGGGCCGCACTTTGGGGGTGATATGACATGTCCAACGAGATGAAGGCGCTGGTAAAGGCCAAGGCAGAGCCGGGCTTGTGGATGGAGCGCCGCCCGGTGCCCGAAATCGGGCCAGACGATGTGCTTATAAAGATCCGCAAGACAGGGATTTGCGGGACAGATATCCATATCTGGAACTGGGACGAGTGGGCGGCAAAGACGGTGCCGGTGCCCTTGATCACCGGCCATGAATTCGCGGGCGAGATCGTTGAGATGGGCCGCAATGTGGAAGGCTTGCATATCGGCCAGCGCTGTTCCGGCGAAGGGCATCTGATCGGGCGGCAGTCGCGGCAGAGCCGTGCGGGCAAATTCCACCTCGACCCCGCCACGCGGGGGATCGGGGTGAACGAACAAGGGGCATTTGCCGAGTATCTGCGGCTTCCGGCGTTTAACGTGGTGCCTTTGCCCGACGACATCGATGACGAGATCGGGGCGATTCTCGACCCTTTGGGAAATGCCGTGCACACCGCTCTCAGCTTTGATCTGGTGGGCGAGGACGTGCTGATCACCGGCGCCGGGCCGATCGGTATAATGGCGGCCGCCGTAGCGCGTCATGTCGGTGCGCGGCACGTCGTGATTACCGACATAAATCCGGAGCGCCTTGAACTTGCCTCGCAGGTGGCGGATGTGGTGCCGGTGAACGTGGCCGAAGAGAGTTTGGCCGACGTGAAGGCACGGTTGAAGATGACCGAGGGTTTCGATGTGGGCATGGAGATGTCCGGGTCGCAGGCCGCGCTCGACCAGATGGTCGAGGCTCTGGTGATGGGCGGGCGGATCGCCATGTTGGGAATACCGCCTGGCAAATCGCCGGTCGACTGGAGCCGCATCGTGTTCAAGGCGATCACGATCAAGGGGGTCTACGGGCGCGAGATTTTCGAGACCTGGTACAAGATGATCGCCATGCTGGAGAATGGGCTGGACGTGCGGCGCGTGATCACCCATCGCTTCGGGGTGGATGATTTCGCTCGTGGCTTCGGGGTAATGCGGTCGGGCCTGTCTGGCAAGGTCGTGCTCGACTGGACCTGAGCATAGCGCGTGCAGCGCGAGCGTTCTTTTCCTTTTGCGCACCCTTCGGCGCACAAAAGGGCTGACGGGTCGTCTCGCTCCCACGTGCCGCAGTTTCCGCGTCCATTCCCCCCGAGGATATTTGAGCGGGTGTAAAAGCAGCGCGCGTCGGATCCGCTTGCTTCCGGGGAACGGGGTGGAGGCGGGCTGGTTTCCTTCCCTTGCAGACAGCATGGGAGGGCGGGAAGTGGCCGAGGTCGATGTGGTGGTGGTGGGCGCGGGGCCGGCGGGGTTGACGGCAGCAATCTATCTGGCGCGGTTCCGGCGGCGCGTGCTGGTTGTCGATGCGGGCGAGAGCAGGGCGCGGCTGATCCCGCGCTCTCACAACCATCCGGCATTTCCCGACGGAATCCGTGGGGTCGAATTGCTGGACCGCATGCACGCACAGTTTGCCGCTTACGGGCGCAAACCGCTTCGCTCGGTGGTCGGGCGGGTAGTCCCTTTGGGCGGTACGTTTCGCGTCGAGACTGATCGAGGCGTGGTCGAGGCGCAGGCCGTGATACTTGCAGGCGGGGTGCGCGACAGGCTTGCACCGGTTCAGGGGCCGAGGCGCTGGTGCAGGCAGGTGTGCTGCGGCAATGCCCTGTTTGTGACGGCTACGAGGCGCAAGGCAAGCGCATCGCGGTCATCGGTGCCTTGCCTGGTACAGCGGGCGAGGCGCTGTTTTTGCGCAGCTATAGTGGCGACGTGACCGTGGTCACGCTGGGGGCGCAGCTTTCCGTGGAAAACACAACGCGGGAGCAACTGTCCGGATGGTCGATCCCTGTGGTCGAAACGCCGGTGACGGCGGTGGACGCGGGGGTTGGCCACGGTGTCACTGTGCGGTTTGAAGGAGGTGGCGAGACGTCTTTCGATATGGCCTATTCGGCGATGGGGGTGGATGTGCGTCTGCCCGAAGTTGCAGGGCTGACGGTGACGTCCGACGGGCGCGTGGTGACGGGCGAGGGGCAGGAAACCTCGATCCGCGGGCTGTTCGCTGCGGGCGATTCCGTAACGGGTTTGAACCAGATCGGCGTGGCGATGGCGCAGGGCGAGGTTGCGGCTGTGGCGATCCACAACCGGTTGCGCGTGGCCGAGGGGCTGGCTGCCTATTGAGCGGAAAGTGCGGCCAGGTGGCGGCAAGGGCTTGCACCGCGCCACCGGGTCGTATAGTCGGACAACGCTCTTGGCGGGTTGGCGGAGAGGTTACGCAGCGGATTGCAAAGGCGTGCAATAGCGTAAAACAATCAACCGCTTTACCTAAAAAACCGTATCAGGACAAACCGGGCACAATCCGGCAACATGATACAGCCATTCCGCCCCGTTTTAGCGGGGTGTGAGGGGTGGCAAAAGTAATTCCCTTTCATGGCGCGGCCCCCGATGGGTGGTCGCGTGAGCGATGGGCTTGGATAAAATCCCTGACCAAAGACCCGCGCCTTTCGCCGCTTGCGAAACTATTGGCGCACGTCATGACCGAACAATTCGCGGCGCGTGGCGTGCCCGAATGTTCCCCCGGCCTCGAGAAGCTTTGCGAGGCGGTTTCAATGAAACGCACGGCGGTTGTGGATGCCGTGGCGGAGCTGGTCAACGCCGGATGGCTCGAGCGCGGCGGCGGCAATGCCCCCGGACGGCGGGCGGTGTATCGCTTCAAGTCGGGCGAACAGTGCCGCGACGGCGGTAGTGAACAGTGCCGCGACGGCGGTAGTGAACAGTGCCGCCAAAACGAACAGTCAATGCCGCAGGCGCGGCACTGTGAGGAAATCCCCCCTGCACCCCCCTATAAGGATCAACCAAATATGAACCAAAGGCCCGCCCCCCGCTTTGCGACGAAAATCATCGTGCCGAATGCTGGACGCCCGACGCAGGTTTGTCAGGTGGTCGAGCCGGGGGGCGATGCGGCGGCGGCGTGGGATGCTTGGCTCAGGGCGAACGGGTTTGCCGGGGTCGAGGCGATCGGGCGGCGGATCAAATCCGGGCAGCTCGAGGGGTGGGATTTCCCGACGCGGTGGCCACCTTCGGCCTCGGATGAGACTGGCACCCGGATTGCAAAGCGGTTCGCTGAATGGCTGAGGGCGATTGCTTAGAACCAAGAAAGGGGGTAGCGCCGCGCTATCATATTAAAATGGTAGCGCGGTGATATTAAAATGGTAGTAAAACGATAGCGCAATGATATTACGGCGGCGGAAATTAAGCCAAAAAACCGCCGGTTATTAAAAATAGGTCTTGCCAAATCGGTCGGCGTTAGTGCTGAAAATGGCGCTATGGCAAAGCAATCAATCCTAAGTCGTTTTTTCGGTCGGGGCGTCCAGCTCGAGGCAAAGGGCCTTGCGGACCCCTACCCGACTTTTTCCGCCTTGTTTGGCCTCGAGGTCACGGCAAGCGGTGCTGCGGTTTCCGCTGATGCGGCCCTGAGGGTTCCGGCTGTAGGGTCTGCCCTTCGGGTCATTTCTGAGGCGGTGGCCTGTCTCGATCGGGATTGTTCTGGACCTGCGGCGGCGGTTCTCGAGAAGGGCAAGGCGGCGAACGGCTGGACAAGCTCGTTTGAGATGGTGCGGGATTTGGTGATTGATGCCTTGACCGACGATAACGGCGGGCTTGCCTACATCACCCGAAAGCCGAACGGCGAACCCCTCGAGCTGGTCCGGTATCGGTCCGGGGCTTGGCTGGTGGATTACGACACGTTCACGGGTGAACCGTCTTACCGGCTTGGGGCGAACATGCGGGTTCCGGCGCGGGACGTGGTGCATCTTCGCGCCCCGTTCGGTCGCGCCCCGTTGTCGCTTTACCGGGAGGCGATCGGCGTTGCCCTGATGCTCGAGCAACACGCGGCGCGGTTGTTCCAAAGCGCGGCACGTCCGGGCGGCGTGCTGATGTTCCCGAAGGGGATGGGCGAGGAAAGCGTTAAGAAGGCGCGGGCGGGCTGGAAGGCAACCCACGAGGACGCGGGCGCGGGCGGGCGAACGGCGATCTTGTATGACGGGGCAGAGTTCAAGCCCCTGTCGTTTTCGTCAACCGATGCGCAATTCCTCGAAAACCGCAAATTCCAAATCCAAGAGGTTTCGCGGGCATTCCGGGTGCCGCCGTCCATGCTTTTCGAGCTGGACCGGGCAACGTGGGGCAACACGGAACAGATGGGGCAAGAGTTCTTGGTCTATTGCCTCGAGCCTTGGCTTGAAGCCCTCGAGGGTGCCTTTGCCAAGTGCGGCTTGATGGTGAAATTCGATCGGGACGACATGACGCGGGCCGATCTGGCAACCCGCGCCACGACGATTGCAAGCCTTGTCGCGGCCAAGGTTCTGAACCGCAATGAGGGGCGGGCTTGGCTCAATATGGCCCCTGTCGCGGGCGGCGACGTTTTTGAAAACCCGAATATCAACACGGATCAAGCCCCGGCCCCTGCGGCGGCGGATGATGGGGGCGAGGATGCAGCTTAACCAAATTCTCGGGAATGCTGAGGACCAAGAGCGCGGCGCGTGGCTCGAGCTGCGGCACCCGGTGAGCGGTAAGCGGACCGGGATCAAGCTTTTGATTGTCGGGCCGGATAGCGCCACGCAATCGGCGGGGCGTCTGGCGATGGCCGATGAGCTGGCGCGGGCGACCGATGATGAGGGCCGGGTGAGCGCAGAGGCGCGGGACAAGGTTCGGGTTCGAGCTTTGGCCCGGTGCGTCAAGGCTTGGGAAATCCTCGAGGATGGGGAGCCGGTGCCCTTCAAGTTTGAAAACGTGGTCCGGGTGATCCGGGCGGCGGCATGGCTGCAAGCGCAGGTGGACGCCTTCGCGGGCGATCGGCGCAATTTCATGGAGGCGGGCGAATGATCGAGCGCAAGGAAGCCGGGGCCGATCGGCTGAGTTTCAAGGCGGCTTTGGCGGTGGATGAGGCGGGCACGGTTACGGGCCTTGCCTCGATCTTCGGCACCCCCGACCGGGGCGGCGACATTGTGCATAAGGGGGCCTTTGCCGGTGCCTCGGTGCCCCTGCCCATGCTGGCAAGTCATGACCCGGCGGACGTGGTGGGCGTGTGGGATGAGCTGGCAGAAACCTCGGAAGGCTTGGCCGTGAAGGGGCGCTTGCTGGTGGGTGACGTGGTGCGGGCCTCTGAGGTCCGGGCGCTGATCTTGGCCGGGGCAATGCCCGGTTTGTCCATTGGCTACGTTGCCACAAAGAAGGCCCCTCGATCGGGCGGCGGGCGCGATCTTTTCAAGGTCGAGCTGGTCGAGGTCTCAATTGTCGCGGTGCCCATGCACCCCGGCGCGAAAGTTACCTCTGTAAAAGCCCAAGCGGGCGGGAAGGACGGAAAACCGATGGAAGCTGAGGAAATCGAAACCAAGATTGCAGCGGCGGTGGCGGCGGCGGTTGCCCCCTATGTCGCACAGGTGGCGCAGCTCGAGGCAAAGGCCCTGCGGCCCGCGATCGAGGGCGGAACGGTCGAGCCGACCCCGGAGCGCAAAGCGTTTGCCGCCTATTTGCAGCGCGGAGATCTGGCCCCGGAAACCGAACGCAAGTTGCTTTCCCTGTCGAGCGACCCGAACGGCGGCTATCTGGCCCCGGCTGAATTTTCGTCGGAAGTTATCAAGGATATCGTCGAGATTTCGCCGATCCGTTCATTGGCCTCGGTCAAGGGCACCAATGCGCCCTCGGTGATCTACCCGACCCGCAAGCCGATGGGCAACGCGACGTGGGATGATGAGACCACGCCGGAGCCGGAAACGACCACGACCAACATTTTCGGGCAGCTCGAAATCATCGGCAAAGGTATGTCAACCTTTGTCGATATCCCGAACGTCATGCTTCAGGATGCCCCGATGGTCGAGGCGGAGGTTCGGGAAGCGGCGGCGGAAGATTTCGAGAAAAAGGAAACGCTGGCCTTTATCAAGGGCGATGGCGTGATGCAGCCCGAAGGGTTGATGGTCAACGCGGATATCCCGCAATACCTGAACGGTCACGCGACCGTTTTGCAGTCGGACAGCCTCATCAAGATGCTGTATTCCATCCCGCCGTCCTATCGCAGCAAGGGCGCTTGGGCGATGAACGGCACCACGCTCGGCCTCTTGCGGACCGTCAAGGATGGGCAGGGCAATTACATCTGGCGTCCCGGCCTGACCGAAGGGCAACCCGAAACGATCCTTGGCCGTCCCGTCGCCGAAATCATCGATATGGATGATGTGGCGGCCAACGCCTTCCCGATCCTTTACGGCGATTTCAGCGGCTATCGGATCATCGACCGGCTGGCCCTGTCGGTTCTGGTGGACCCCTACAGCCAAGCGACCTTGAAGCGCACCCGCTACCATATGGGGCGGCGTGTCGGGGGGCGCGTGCTGCAAGCGATCAAGTTCAAAAAGCTCAAGATGGCCTAAGGCCCGTGGCAGGGGCGTTCGCGCCCTGCCTTTCCCCCTTTGCTTTGAAAGGAGCAACCCACGATGGCAATGCGTGATCTTTATTCGAGCGTGGCAACCCGCCTTGCTCTTGCCCCGGCCTCTTTGGCGGCAACGACCAACGGCCTTTCGGTCGATCTTTTCGGCATGAAATCGGCGGCGGTGTTTGTGGCGGTTGGCGCAATTACCGGCGCGGCGGCGTTTTCGGTCAAGCTGCAAGAAAGCTCGGACAATTCGACGTGGACCGATGTTCCGGCGGCTTTCGTCCAGTCGGACGCCCCGGCGGTGCTGGCTGCGAGCTTCTCTTACCGGCTCGGCTATATCGGCGGCAAACGCTACATTCGCCCCGTCTTTACGCTTGCCTCTGGCACCTCGGCCATTATCGGCGCGGTGGCGGTGGTCGAGCCGACCGTTCGGCCCGTGCCCTGATGCCTAGCCGCGCCCCCCGCCTTTGTGATTGCGGCCTGACCGTGCCCTTTGGGGAGCGGTGCGGCTGCAAGGCGGCGGGGGATGCGGACAGGAAGGCGCGGCACGATCGGAAGCGGCCTAGCTCGAGCCAGCGCGGATATACCGGGGCTTGGGATAAGGCCAAGAAAGGCTTTCTCGATCGGCACCCGTGGTGCCGGTTCTGCGGCAAGGCGGCAACGCTGGTCGATCATATCAAACCGCACAAGCGCGACCCGGTTTTGTTCTGGGATAAGAGCAATTGGCAACCCTTGTGCATCACCTGTCATAGCAGCTCGAAACAGATGATCGAGCGGCGCGAGAGCAAGAGGTAAGGCGCATGGCGTTCTATTCGATCAAGGGCAGCAAATGGAGCATTGGCGGTGCTTTGGCTATGAAGTCTGCGGACTTCGTGTCGGGTGACTTCACGTCGCAAACGTGGGTCGAAATCAAAGAGCCGGAAGTTATGGGCGCGATCGGCGACACGTTCGCAGAGCTGGCATTCGACAACGTGACCGATGGCCGAACCAAGGTTGCGAAGGGTAACCGCAAGGCGGGCGCGATCGAGCTGACATTTGCCCTCGATCCGACCGACCCGGGGCAGCTTGCCTTGCGTGCGGCCTTCCTGTCCGAGAGTGACTTTGCCTTCAAGATCGAGCTTGCCGACAAGCCGACTGCGGGCGCGGCCCCGAAGAACAGCACTCGAATGTTTATCGCAAAGGTTATGGCCTGCAACGATACGACCGATGGGATTGGCAAGCTGGTTGCGACCCTGCAACCGAACAGCAACCTCGTTGTGACGCACGCAAGCCCGACCTGATCCGGCGGCGATCTAACCGGGGGGGGTGGTTCCAAACTTTGGCACCCCCTCGGGGACCGGCGCGGGGTGGAGCGCGCATTATTTGCGGTAAATAGGGATTTTCGGGCATGACGGCACCAACCTTAGCGGGCTTGCAAGACCACCTTTCGTTTACCGACGACATGGCGGGTTATGATGTGGCCTTGCTCGAGCAGATGCTTGGGGCGGCGACGGCAACAATCGAGCGGCGGCTTGGCTTCGCCGTCGCGGTCCAGTTTCCCGCCGGGTGGCCTGATCCTCTGTTGCTGGCCGTCAATATGCTTGCCGCCCATTGGTATGAAAACCGGGAAGTGACCGGCGCGGAAGCGCGGGAAATCCCGTTCGGCGTGGCCGATATCATTTCAGATTTCCGGGATTGGAGTTTCTAAGCCATGAGTGACGGCGGGCTTTCCTCGTTTCAGCGCCGGTTGCGGGCCTTGCCGCAAGCCGTGGTGCAAGCGGCTGGCCCTGCATTGGTCGCGGCGGCTGACGATATCGCGGACATAATGCGCGGACTTGCCCCGGTGGATGAGGGCGACATGCGCACAAGCATCGCCGTTACTGGTCCGGGTGAGCTGACCCCGGCCTATAGTCAACCCGGCGGCGAGGCTCTTGTGGGGCCGACGCAAGCGGCAATCACGGTCGGAAATACCAACGTTCGCTATCCGCATCTGGTGGAATACGGCACCACGCACGCCCCGGCGCAACCGTTCTTTTGGCCGGGGTTTCGGTTCGGGCGCACCAAGGCCCTTGCCAAGATCAAGCGCGGGATCGGCAAAGCCGTTCGGGGGTCCAAGAAATGACGGCGGAAATTGCAACCTTGGCGGCGGTCCGGGCGGCGCTGGTGGCCTCGAGCGAGGTTCTTTCCTTCGTGCCTGCGGCCTCGGTTATCAACGGCGGGCCGGTGCCGGTTCCCATGCCGTCAATCATTATCGGCGAGGGCGAATTGATCGACGCGGGCGCGGTGGTTCGGTCGCAATTCACGGTTGCCCATACCCTGCACCTATGGCGGCGGGAGGAAAGTCTAGCGGGCGTGCGCACGCTGGCAGGTGCCGTGCGGCGTGCCCTGTCTGCGCGGTTGCCCCTTGCGGCGGGCCTGATCTGCGGCGGGTGCAGGGTAAGCGCGGTGCGTTTCATGCGCAGCCCGGACGGCAAAGCGGCGCACGGGGTGCTTGTGGTGGAGCTGATGGTTACGGAGCCGGGGCAATGAGGGCGGGCAAGATGGTTCACCCGTTGGCCGTGCTGCGCTGGCAACCGTCCGGGGTTGATGCGAACGGCACGCAGCAAGGGACGTGGCCGACGCTGGCAACGCTGCGGGCGGAGCTGGTGCAGGAAGGGCAGGAAGCGGGGGCGGGGCAAACCGGGCTGACACAAGAGGCGGGCTTAACCGTCCGGGTCCGGGCGGCGGTCGATATCACGGCGGCGGACCGGGTGACGTTCCGGGGCAAAACTTACTCTGTCGATCGGGTCGAGGTGATCGGGCGGCGGCGCGGCCTCGAGCTGGTCTTGTCCGATCAACTGGACGGGGGCACCTGATGCGCGGGACAAAGCCGCATATCGCCATTGAGCGAGAGCCTTTGGAAAACATGCCCCGCCGGATTGGTTCACGGCGGACGCGGCGGCGGAATGGTTGCGGGTGGTGCCGATCTTGGCGCGGCGGAAAATCCTGACAACCGCCGATCTTGGCAGCTTGGAAAATTACTGCATGGCGGTCGGGCAGGCGCGGGAAATGGAGCGCCAAATTCAAAAGCTCGGGGCGGTCATGATGGTCTATGCGATCGACAAAGAGGGCGAAAGCCGGGTGATCGGCCTGCGCAAAAACCCGGCGGTTTCCGTCCAGTCGGACGCGATCACACGGGCGCGGCTCTTGGCGGCGGAGCTTGGTTGCACCCCGGTTTCGCGGTCGCGGCCAACGGTCGATGAGGATGATGAGGACGATGGGCTTTTTGGGTGGGGCGGCTGATGCTGGTTCCTGATTGGATCAATGATGCCTCGAGCATTGCGGACCCGTTCGGCTATGGGGAGCGGGCGGTTAAGTTCTTGCGGGCGCTGCGGCACCCGAAAAACCCGGCCCCCGGCAACCCGTTCCAGTTGGACCCGTGGCAAGAGAATATTATTCGGGCGATCTATGGCCCGCGCCATGAGGACGGAACCCGGATTGTTCGGCGCGTGGTTATCAACGTTCCCCGTGGCAACCGCAAAACGAGCCTTTGCGCGGCAATCAACCTCTTGCACCTGATCGGGCCGGAACGTCTGCCCGGTGGCCTGATTATTTCGGCGGCGTCTGCGCATGAACAGGCAATGGAGCTTTTTCAAGAAACGGCGATGATCGTCCAGTTCGATCGGCGGCTTGCCAAAAAGTTGCAGGTTCGGGAATACGTTTCTCGGATTGCCTATAACGAGTTGAAAACCCGTTACATCGCCGTGGCGGCTGAGGGCAACGCAACCCACGGCAAGACCCCGAATGTCGTTATTGCCGATGAGCTGCACGCATGGGCCGGGGCAAAGGGCCTGCGCATGTGGGAGGCGCTAGACAGTGCGCTAGTCAAGGTCAAAGGAACCTTGATGATTGTGGCGACAACCTCGGGGCGCGGCCAAGAAAACCTTGCATGGCAAACGATTGACTACGCGATCAAGGTCCAGAAAGGCCAGATACACGACCCGGCGACCCTGCCTGTAATTTTCATGCTCGAGCCTGAGGACGATTGGCAGGATGAGCGGCTTTGGTCGGAGGTTAACCCCGGCATGGCGCACGGCTACCCGGATATAACGGGTTTCCGGGATAAGGCCCGCAAGGCGGAGTTTTCCCCGTTCGAGCGTGACGGCTTCCTGCAATTCAACCTTAACCGATGGCTTGACAGTTCCACGTCGCCGTTTGTCGAAATGCACGTTTACGATGAGGGCGCGGCGGAAGTCGATCTTGACGATTTGGAAATGAGCCAAGAGCCGTGTTGGCTTGGGGTCGATCTTTCCAAAAATGAGGATTTGACGGTGATTGTTGCGGCGTGGCGCGACGGTCACGGCGGCTTTATCGTGCATCCGTTCTTTTTCTGTCCCGCCGATGCCCTGCGCAAGCGCGGCGAATTGCACGGGGTCGATTATGTGAGCTGGGCGGAGGATGGTTTTATTACCGCGACCCCCGGAAACACGGTCGATTTGCAAG